>NZ_JABMCA010000135.1:0-12519 GCF_014706005.1 Actinomadura sp. RB99
CGCCGAGCGGGGCGCGCGGGCCGTGGCGGCCGCGTCGTCCGGCACCCGGACCCTGGTCGTCGGCGTGCCGCCCGGTGTCCCGCCCGACCTGCCCGGACGGCTCGGCGCGGCGGCGCGGGACGCCCGGGTCCGGCCGGTGTACGAGGACGCCGCGACCGACCGCCAGCTCGCCGCGCTCCGCCGCCGCGAGCTGGACCTCGCCGTGGTGACGCTGCCCGCCGACCTCGCCGGGCTGGCGTCCGAGACCGTCCACGACGAGCCGCTCGGCGTCCTGATGGGGGACGGCCACCGGCTCGCCGCGCGGGAGGCGGTCGCGTGGCGCGACCTGGGGCGGGAGCGGCTGCTGTGGTTCGACCGCGGGCTCGCGTCCGGCTACCACGACGCGGTGCTCGGCGCGTGCCGCGCCGCGGGCTGGGACCCGGAGATCCGCGTCTCCACGGCGCGGCGGGCGGTGGCCCGCGCCGAGCTGACCTCGGGGGAGCCGGTCGTCGCGCTGCGTCCCGCGTGGGCGGCGGAACCCGGGCTCGTGTGGCGGCCGCTCGCCGGGGACGCGCCGCGCCTGAGGTTCGCGCTCGCCTGGCGCCGTGACGCGGGTCACGCGTACGCCGAGGCGATCGCCCGCCGTCTGCGGCGTTAGGCGGGGCCTCACCCGCCCTAGGCGGCGCCTCGTGGACGGGACGGCGCCGCGCGGCGTTCACTGCCGGCATGTTCCTGTTGCTGCTGCACTACGACGACGGCGTCCTCGACGAGCTGGACGCGCTGATCCCCGAGCACTACGCGTACGTCGACCGGCACATGAGGGCCGGGACGTTCCTGCTCACCGCCCGCCGGGACCCGCGCGTCGGCGGGGTGATCCTCGCGTCCGGCACGGACCGCGCCCGCATCGAGGAGATCACCGCCGAGGACCCGTTCCTGCGCACCGGGCGTGTCCGCTACGAGGTCATCGCGATCGAGCCGACGCGCTCGGCGCTCGCCGGCATCACGGTGTGAGCAGGCCGGGCAGCTCCTCCAGGGACGTGATGCGGGGGACGTCCAGGCCGTCCGGGACGGGCCCGGCGGAGCGGTCGAGCCAGACGCCCGCCAGCCCGGCGGACGACGCGCCCCGCGCGTCCACGTCCAGCCGGTCGCCGACGTAGACGACGTCGCGGGCGGGCAGGCCGAGCCCGGCGCAGGCGACGCGGAAGATCTCCGGCTGCGGCTTGGCCGCGCCGGTCTCGGCGGAGGTCACCAGGTACGCCAGCCGCTCCGCCAGCCCGATCCGCTCGATCTTCGCGCGCTGCTGCCCGGCGTCCCCGTTGGTGATCACGCCGAGCCGCAGGCCGCGCTCCGCCAGCGCCGCGACGGGACCGGGCGCGTCGGGGAACGGGCGCCACGCGGCCGCGTACCGTGCCGCGTACCCGCTGATCCACGCGTCGGCGCGCGCTTCGTCCCAGTCGCCGAGCCCCAGCTCGCGGGCCAGCGTGATGATCCGGATGCGCCGCTGCTCGGGGAACGTCAGCTCGCCCGCCAGGTACCGGTCGACCGAGGCGTCGACCAGCTCCAGCCAGCGCCGGACGAGCCGCTCGGGGTCCTCGTCCGGGAACGACGCGGTGATCGCCTCGGCCGCCGCGCCGGCGTGGTCGAGCAGCGTCCCGTCGAGATCGAACAGGACCGCCCGGGGCGACGGCGGGACCGCTCGCGCCGCCGGGCCGCCGGTCATGCGAAGATCCCGGCTTCGGCGAGGGCGCGCGCGGTCTCCACGACGGACGCGCGCCGGCGCGCGAGCGCGGCCTCGTCGTCGTCCTCGTCCAGGATGAGCCGCCGCAGCTGCGGCACGGCGAAGTTCCACACGACGAGACCGATGATGGTGAAGATCCGGTCCTGCGTGACGCGCGTGCCCTCCGCGCCGGCCGGTGCCCGCACGACTCCGGCGGCCTGGAACTCGCAGAGCCGGGCGCGGTAGTCCTCGCGGCGCTCCGGCTCGCCCTGGACGTCGCCGCCGCCCTCCAGGGCCTCCCACAGCAGCAGCCGGACCAGCTCGGGGTTCTGCCCGTACCAGTCGAACAGCCGGCCGATCCCTTCGGCGAAGTCGTCGGGGCGGAGGTCGGCGCCGTGGCAGACCTCGTCCACCTTGCACCGGACGACCTCGCCGAACAGCTTCTCCTTGCCGCCGAAGTAGAGGTAGATGGCCTGCTTGTTGGCGCGGGCCTTGAGCGCGATGCGCTCGATCCGGGCTCCCGCCAGCCCGTGCGCGGCGAACTCGGCCGTGGCGGCGTCGAAGATCCGCCGCCGGGTGGCCTCCGCGTCGTACGTCATGCCCTGAATTAAACCATCCGGTTGACTTCGGCGGCTCGGCTGGGCCAAGGTAAACCAACCAGATGTTTTATTTGAGGAGAACGCGATGACCACCACCGAGGCGCCGATCCCGGTCCGCTCGCCGCTGCCGCAGGCCCTCGCCGGGCAGACCGCCGTCATCATCGGCGGCAGCTCCGGCATCGGCCTGGCCGCCGGCGCGATGCTGGCCTCGCTCGGCGCGCGGGTCGTGCTGACGGGCCGCGACAAGGCGCGGCTGGACGCGGCCGTCGAGCACGCCCGCGCGGCGGGCCCGGACGCCGAGGTCCTGGGCGTCGCGGGCGACGCCGCCGACGACGACGCGGTCGAGGAGACCTTCGAGCGCGCCGGCGCCGTCGACCACGTCCTGCTGACCGCCGGCAGCGCCGCCGGCGGCGCGCCGATCACCGAGGTCACCCGGGACGCCGCCCGCGCGGCGTTCGAGGGGCGGCTGTGGACCGCGCTCGCCGCCGCGCGGGCTGCGGTGCCGAGGATGAATGCGGGCGGGTCGATCACGCTGACGTCCGGCGGCCTGGTGACGCGGCCCCGGCCGGGCATGACGCTGCTCGCGGCCGTCGGCGGCGTCGAGACGCTCACCCGCGCTCTCGCCGTGGAGCTGGCGCCGCGCCGGCTCCGCGCGAACACCGTCCGCTACGGGATGTTCGACACCCCGCTGGCGCGCGGCGTGATGGGCGCCGGCGCCGACCGGGCGGGGGACGAGGCCGTCGCGGAGGTGGGGCGGCAGACCCCGCTCGGCCGCCTCGGCACCGCGGACGAGGCCGCGGCCGCCGTGCTGTTCCTCATGGCGAACCCGTACATGACGGGGGAGATCCTCACGATCGACGGCGGCCAGGACCTCTAGGACCGGCGCCAACGTCACGGCGAGCCGGGAGACCGGCGATCCGGAAAACCGGTGGGCCCCGCGATGACCGGTTTGCGACCATCCGGGGGTGGACTTCGCCGGAGACTTCGAGACGCATGTGACCGTCCGCCCCGCGGCCGCCGGGGCGGTCGCGGGGTGGGCGGTCGCGCGCGGCCTGAAGTTCGTCCACATCGTCCTGGAGCGCGGCCGGGTGGCGTCGCAGCCGATGCTGACGCTGCGCACCCGCGGCACGCTGGACGACGCCCTCGCCGACGCCGCCCGGACCGCCGCCGACCTGCGGGCGGACGGGTTCGAGGTGGCGCGCGTGAAGGTCGAGGCGGCGCCGTGGAACGCGGGCGTCCCCGCCGACGACGCCGACGCGCTCGGCCCCGCGTACTACTTCGAGCACCATCTCAAGCTGCTGCTGGAGCCCGGATTCGACGCGGGCGCGCTGGCCGGCGCCGCGCGCCCGCACGCCGCGCACCTGTCCCGCAACGCCCGGCGCGTCCGCGCCGACGGGAGGGAGGAGCGGTTCGTCACGCAGCGCTGCCGGTGCGTGGGCTCCCGCACGGCGGCCCGCCGCCTGGACGCGCTGGCCGGCGCGCTGCGGGCGCGCGGCCACGAGATCGTCTCGGTGGAACGCGAGTTCGTCGTCCACGACGGCGACGCGTCGCTGGACGACGGCTGGATCGAGGAGCCCGCGCGGTTCGAGCGGTCAGAGGAGCTTGCGCGGGTCGAGGAGGAGACGCGATGACGGAGGACCCGCCGCTCCTGGGCATGGGGCCGCACGAGCCCACCCTGGAGGAGATCGCGCACGAGGGCGCGCTGGACCACGTCCTCGACGCGATCTCCCGGTCGAGGTGGGGCGAGCATCTCGTCCTGCGCGGCAGCGCGCTGATGCGCGCCTGGTACGGGCGGGACGCCCGAATGCCGCACGACCTCGACTTCATCGTCGACTCCGAGGTGTGGAGGGACGACGAGTTCCAGACCGACGAGATCTTCGAGGACCTCTTCCTCGACGTCGAATACGCGCCCCGGACCGACCTGATGGACGGCCTGCGCTTCGTCCCGAGCCGCGTCGAGCGGTCGTCGATCCACGCCTACGGCGCGCGGGAGACCATGGTCCGCGACCGGCCGGACGACCGCTGGGGCTTCCGGCTCACGCTGCCCTGGCACTGCGGCGGCGTGAGCGGGCAGGTGCAGGTCGACTTCGCGTTCGACGAGAAGCTGCACGTCCCGCCGTGCCGGACCGCCGTCCCCCGCCCGTCGGGGGACGCGCCGCTGCTCCTCAAGGCCGCCACGCCCGAGCAGTCGCTGTGCTGGAAGCTGCACTGGCTGTGGCTCGACTCGCGCCCGCTGTCCAAGGACCTGTACGACGTGTGGCTGCTCAGGAACGTCCGGCCTTCGCCGTCGCTGCTGGACAGGACGACCGGCCTGGACGACGCGGCGTCCATCATCGGCACCCGCTGGCTCCACGCCGAGCTCGCCCGCTGGGACGGGCTCGACTGGAAGGGGTTCCGCGCCGAGCACCCGATGGTCCGCGGTACGGCGCGGGACTACCTGAAGGCCGTCGAGGACGACCTGGTGCGCCCCCTGTTCGACCGGGAGGCGCCGGCCCCGCCCGCACGGCCGGCGTGACGGCGTGCGCCCGGCGTGACGGCGTGCGCCCGGCGTGACGGCGTGCGCCCGGCGCGAGGCACCGGCGCATGGAAGGGCCCCTGACCGGCGTCCGGTTTCGGTCAGGGGCCCGTCGGGCTCGGCCGCGCTTCAGGGGGCGCTGGGAGGGCGCGCCCCGGGGAGCCGCGTCAGCCGAGGCCGTTCTTGATGGCGGCGATCAGCTCGCCGCCCGTGGTGTCGCCGCTCAGCTCCCAGAAGAAGGCGCCGCCGAGGCCCTGCCCCTTGGCGTAGGCCATCTTCCCGCCGATGGTGGACGGGGTGTCGTAGCTCCACCATTCGCTGCCGCACTTGGCGTAGGCGGTCCCGGCGACGGTGCCGGTCGCGGGGCACTTGCCCTTGAGGACCTTGTAGTCCTCGATGCCCGCCTCGTAGGTGCCGGGCGCGGCGCCGGTCGCGGTGCCGCCCGGTTCGGACTGGGTGACGCCCGTCCAGCCGCGCCCGTAGAAGCCGATGCCGATCAGCAGCTTGCCCGCCGGCACTCCCTTGGCCTTGAGCTTGGCGATGGTGTCGCTGGTGTTGAAGCCCGCGTGCGGGATGCCGGGGTAGGACGTCAGCGGGGAGTGCGGCGCCGTCGGTCCCTGCGCGTCCCACGCGCCGAAGTAGTCGTAGGTCATCGGGTTGAACCAGTCGACGTACTGGGCGGCGCCCGCGTAGTCGGTGACGTCCATCTTGCCGCCGTCGCTGGCGTCGGCGGTGATCGCGGCCGTGACGAGGCCGCTCGACCCGAACTTCGCGCGCAGCGCGCCCATCAGCTTCTTGAACGCGTCCGGGCCGCTGGTGTCGCACGAGAGCCCGCAGGCGTTCGGGTACTCCCAGTCGATGTCGATGCCGTCGAAGACGTCCGCCCAGCGCGGGTCCTTCACCAGGTTGTAGCAGGAGTCGGCGAACGCGGCGGGGTTCGCGGCGGCCTGCCCGAAGCCGCCGGACCAGGTCCAGCCGCCGAACGACCAGAGGATCTTCAGGTTCGGGTACTTCTTCTTCAGCTTGCGCAGCTGGTTGAAGCTGCCGGCGACGGGCTGGTCCCAGGTGTCGGCGACGCCGTCGACGCTGTTGGCGGCGGTGTAGGTCTGCTGGTAGTCGGCGTAGGCGTCGCCGATGGCGCACTGGCCGTTGGTGACGTTGCCGAACGCGTAGTTGAGGTGGGTGAGCTTGGCGGCGGACCCGCTGGTGTCGATGTTCTTCACGTAGTAGGCGCGCTGGTAGACGCCCCAGTCGGTGAAGTAGCCGACGACCTTGTTCCCGCCGCCCCCGGGGTCGCCGCCCCCGCCGTCGTCGGTGGTGACCGACACGGCGGCGGACGCGGCGGACACGTTACCGGCGGCGTCGCGCGCCTTGACGGTGAAGCTGTAGGCGGTCTTGGGGGACAGGCCGGAGACGGTCGCGCTCGTGCCGGTGACCGTGGCCGCCTTGGCGCTGCCGTTGTAGACGTCGTAGCCGGTGACGCCGACGTTGTCGGTCGACGCGTTCCAGGCCAGCGAGACGCTCGTGGCGGTCTTGGACGTCGAGCGCAGGTTCGCGGGAGCGGTGGGAGGCTGCGTGTCCTGCTGCGGGGTGCCCGAGCCGTCGCAGGCGGCGCCGTTGACGGTGCAGCCGGTGAGCCAGCCGCCGCCGGTGCCGTCGAAGCCGAAGCTCGTGCTCGCGCCGGCGGCGACCGTCCCGTTCCAGCCGGCGTTGGCGAACGTGTAGTGGCTGCCGGAGACGGTCTTCGTCGCGTTCCACACCGTGGTGATGGACGTGCCGGACGGCAGGTCGCCCTCGACCTTCCAGCCGCTGATCGCGGCGCCCGTCCCGTTGGTGATCGTGCAGTTGCCCTCGAAGCCGGTGCCCCAGTCCGAGGTCTTGGCGCACGTCGCGGTGACGGTCCCGGCGGCCGGCGCGGGTGGCGCCGTGAGCAGGGCCGTCGCGAGTGCGAGGGTGGCCGCGGTGGCGAGCGCGACGGTTCGCCTTCCGCCCGGTCTGGACATGATTCTCCGTTCGTCCGTCCCCCGAACCAACAGGAATCCCCGCTCTTCTCTTAGGAAAGTTTCCTAAGAAATTGAGGCGATGGTAACCACGCCGACAGGGCCGTTCAAGCCCTTCCGGGCGGCCGGGGCGGCCGGGCGGCGCTGGTCTGGGCGCCTGCCTGGGGACGTACGGGACGGCTGCGCGGAGAAAGACCGGAACGAGGATTCAGGCCGTCCCGAACCAGCCCGGCATGTCCAGGCGCCACAGGTCGTCCGGCGTCATCGCGCGGAGGGTGCCCTCCAGAGCCCGCACCTGGTCGACGCCGAGCCGCCGCACCCAGTCGTCGCGGATCCGGTCGAAGATCTGTGCGGACCGGGCCAGCGCGTCGACGCCGTACGGGGTCAGCCGTACGATCTTGCGCCGCGCGTCGGCCGGATCGGCGGTGCGCTCGACGTAGCCGGCCCGCTCGAGCGTCTCGACCATCTTGCCCGCGGCCTGCTTGGACACGCCGAGCCGGCGGCCGAGCTCGACGGCGGTGGTGCCGTCCGGGCCGATCGCCTGGAAGACGAAGCCGTGCATCGGGCGCATCTCGGGATGGCCCTCGCGGGCCAGCTCGGCGTGCAGCTCATCGATGATCACGCGGAACGCGAGGAACAGCCGGAGCGGCAGCTCGAAGCCGGGCGGGTCCGGGGGAGCGCTTGACATGAAAGGCAACCTCGTTGACTATATGGACAACCACGTTGACCAATGTACGGGATGAGGGACTATGACACTGCTTCGCGACGCCGACAACCGCCGCACCGAGACGCCGAACGGCGTGATGACGACCTTCGCGACGCCCACCCAGGGCGGCACCGAGGGCATCGCCGTCTGGCGCGTCGACGCCACGCCCGGCAGGACCGGCCCGCTGCACGCCTTCGACACCGAGCAGGTGTGGACGTTCCTCGACGGCGCCGCCACCGTCGACCTCGACGGCCGCAAGCTGGAGGTCGGCCCTGGCGACACCGTCGTCCTGCCCGCCGACCTGCCCCGCCAGGTGACCGCGTCCGCCGGGGGCTTCACCGCCGTCGTCGCCGCGCACGCCGGCTGCCTGGCCTACGACCCGGACGCCGTCGTGGACGACGCCAAGTGCGAGCTCGCGCCGCAGGGCGACGAGCGGATCGTCCCGCCGTGGGCCCGGTGACCAACGCCAGGCCGCCGAGGAACGCCCGGCCGCCAACGGACGCTCGGCCGCCGGCGGACGCTCGGCCGCCGACGAACGCTCGGTCGCCGGCGGACGCTCAGCCGCCGAGATAGGCCAGGACCGCGAGCACGCGGCGGTTGTCGTCCTCCGACGGCGGCAGCCCGAGCTTGCCGAAGATGTTGTTCGTGTGCTTGCTGATCGCCTTCTCGGTCACGAACAGCTTCGCGGCGATCGCCGCGTTCGAGCGGCCCTCGGCCATCAGCCCGAGCACCTCGCGCTCGCGGGGGGTCAGCTGCTGCAGCGGCTCCTCGCGGGCGTGCCGGGTCAGCAGCTGCGCCACCACGTCCGGATCGAGCGCGGTGCCGCCGTCCGCGACCCGCCGCACCGCCTCCACGAACTGCTTGACGTCCGACACCCGGTCCTTCAGCAGGTAGCCGATGCCGCCCGAGCTGTCCGACAGCAGCTCCCGCGCGTACAGCTGCTCCACGTGCTGCGACAGCACCAGCACCGGCAGCCCCGGCACCTGCTTGCGCGCCTCCAGCGCCGCCCGCAGCCCCTCGTCGGTGAACGTCGGCGGCAGCCGGACGTCCACCACCGCGACGTCCGGCCGGTGCGCGGTCAGCGCCCGCAGCAGCGACGGCCCGTTGTCCACCGCCTCCACGACCTCGAATCCGAACGCCCCGAGCAGCCTGATCAGGCCGTCTCTCAGGAGGGCGAGGTCCTCGGCGATGACAACGCGCACGGCAGCTCCAGGGTCACGACGGTCGGCCCGCCGGGCGGGCTCGTCACGGCCATCGTCCCATCGAAGGCCGCGAGCCTGCGCTCGATCCCGCGCATGCCGCTCCCCGCCGCGGGGTCCGCGCCGCCCGTCCCGTCGTCCCCGATGATCATAATCAGCCGGTCGCCGGTGTGCTCGATCTGGAGCCACGCCTGCCGCGCCCCGGAGTGCTTGACCACGTTCGCCAGCATCTCCGCGACCGCGAAGTACGCCGCCGACTCCACCGGCGCCTCGAGCCTTCCCGGACCGGCCGGCCCCGGCCCGCCTCCCGGGCGCCCGGACAGGTCGATGTGCACGTCCACGGGCAGCGGCAGGGTCAGCGCGAGCGCCCGCACCGCGCCGTCGAGACCGCGTTCGGCCAGCACCGGCGGGTGGATCCCGCGGACCAGGTCGCGCAGCTCCGTCAGCGCCGTCCCGCTCGACTCGCGCGCCTCGGCGAGCAGCTTCTGCGCCATCTCCGGATCGTGCTTCAGCATCTCCTCGGCCAGCCCGATGTTCATGCTCAGCGCCACCAGCCGGGCCTGCGCGCCGTCGTGCAGGTCCCGCTCGATGCGGCGCAGCTCCGCGGCGGAGGCGTCCACCGCCTCCGACCGCGTCTCGGCGAGCTGCTCGACCCGGGCCGCCAGCGCGTTGCGCGTCGGCGCCAGCAGCGACTGGGAGAACAGCGCGTGCGCCTTCAGGAAGAAAGGCCCCACCGGCCAGGACACCGCGAACAGCACCGCGCCCAGCACGACCGACCCGACGATCCCGGCCGCGCCCCAGTCGTCCAGCGGCCAGAACGGGCCCCACCCGTAGCCGCCGATCATCGCGAACCACGGCGCGAGGAACACGCCCTCCAGCCCGTACACCGCCAGACCGCCCGCGAGCACCCCGAGCACGAGCGCGACCGGCACGTTGAGGATCGTCCACAACAGGTCGCGCCAGGACGCGGGGTCGCCCAGCAGCCACCTCAACCGCCGCCACGGCCCGACCGGACCCGCCGGCTCCGGCCGGTACGGGACGGGGATCCGCACCCCGGACCACTCGGCCGCCCACGTCCGCTGCTGGTCGGCGACCGCCCGGATCGCCTGGAACACCGTCGGCGCCAGGACCACGCCGACGCCCAGCGGGATGAACGCGATCGACAGCACCGCCAGGATGAACAGCGGCAGGTTCACCGTGAACGCCACCACGATCTGGACGACCGCCCGGAACAGGCCGGGGAGCAGGCGGGTCCGGGCCCGGCGTCCGTACTCGCGCAGTAGCTCGCTCACCGGGTCCTCCAAGGAATCGCCATAGCGGTGGATCTCCACCATTGTGGTCGAGCGCGGTCCAGGGCTCGGTGGTGCTAGACCCACTCTTCCCCGGCCGGTCGGGTGGTGCTGGGCCTACCGTCATACGAGCGGTGACAAGACAAGCGGCCCCGATCCCTGGACAATGCACAGGCGACACCCAGGGGAGAAAGCGAATCCAAGCTGTGACAGCGACCATCAGCCAGACGTCCGCCGGCCACGAGGGCGCCGAGCCCTCGATCCGGCCCATCACCGAGCGCATCGCCGAGGAGATCGGCGTCCGCGAGGGCCAGGTGCGGGTCGCGGTGGACCTGCTCGACGGCGGGGCGACCGTCCCGTTCATCGCCCGCTACCGCAAGGAGGCGACCGGCGCGCTCGACGACGCGCAGCTGCGCGCGCTGGAGGAGCGGCTGCGCTACCTGCGCGAGCTGGACGAGCGCCGCGCCGCGATCCTGGAGTCGATCGAGTCGCAGGGCAAGCTCACCGGCGAGCTGCGCGCGCAGATCATGGCGGCCGACTCCAAGGCCCGCCTGGAGGACATCTACCTCCCGTACAAGCCGAAGCGGCGCACCAAGGCGCAGATCGCCCGCGAGGCCGGCCTCGAACCGCTCGCCGAACTGCTGCTGGACGACCCGTCCCGCGACCCGCAGGCCGAGGCCGCCGCCTACGTGGACGGCGAGAAGGGCGTCGCCGACACCGCCGCCGCGCTGGAGGGCGCGCGCGCCATCCTCGTCGAGCGGTTCGCCGAGGACGCCGACCTCATCGGCGCCCTGCGCGAGCGCATGTGGAGCCGGGGCCGGATGGTCTCCCGGGTCCGCGACGGCAAGCAGGAGGCCGGCGCGAAGTTCGCGGACTACTTCGAGTTCGCCGAGCCGTTCGCCAAGCTGCCCTCCCACCGCGTCCTCGCGCTGTTCCGCGGCGAGAAGGAGGAGGTCCTCGACCTCGACCTGGAGCCGGAGGAGGAACCCGAGGACCCGTCCGCCCGCAGCTCCTACGAGGCGGAGATCGCGCGCCGCTTCGGCATCGCCGACCAGGGCCGCCCGGCCGACCGGTGGCTGGCCGACGCCGTCCGCTGGGCGTGGCGCACCCGCATCCTCGTGCACCTCGGCATCGACCTGCGCACCCGGCTGCGGCAGGAGGCCGAGGACGAGGCGGTCCGGGTGTTCGCCGCGAACCTGCGCGACCTGCTGCTCGCCGCGCCCGCCGGGACCCGCGCCACCATGGGCCTGGACCCGGGCCTGCGCACCGGCGTGAAGGTCGCGGTCGTCGACGCCACCGGGAAGGTCGTCGCCACCGACACGATCTACCCGCACGAGCCGCGGCGGAAGTGGGACGAGTCGATCGAGACCCTGGCGAAGCTGGCCCGCGAGCACAAGGTGGACCTGGTCTCCATCGGCAACGGCACCGCGTCCCGCGAGACCGACAAGCTCGCCGCCGACCTGATCGCCCGGTACCCCGACCTCGGGCTCACCAAGATCATGGTGTCGGAGGCGGGCGCGTCGGTGTACTCGGCGTCGGAGTACGCGGGCCGCGAGCTGCCCGGCATGGACGTCTCGCTGCGCGGCGCGGTGTCCATCGCCCGCCGCCTCCAGGACCCGCTCGCCGAACTCGTCAAGATCGACCCAAAGTCGATCGGCGTCGGTCAGTACCAGCACGACGTGTCCGAGGTGAAGCTGTCCCGCTCCCTCGACGCCGTCGTCGAGGACTGCGTGAACGCGGTCGGCGTGGACGTCAACACCGCGTCTGCGCCGCTGCTCACCCGCGTGTCCGGCATCGGCGAGGGCCTCGCGGACAACATCGTCGCCCACCGCGACGCCAACGGCCCGTTCCGCAGCCGCTCCGGGCTCAAGGACGTCCCGCGGCTCGGCCCGAAGGCGTTCGAGCAGTGCGCGGGCTTCCTGCGGATCCCCGGCGGCGACGACCCGCTGGACGCGTCCAGCGTGCACCCCGAGTCGTACCCGGTCGTCCGCCGCATCCTGGAGGCCGCCGGCAGCGACATCAAGGGCCTCATCGGCAACACCGCCGTGCTGCGCTCGCTCAAGCCCGCCGAGTTCGTCGACGACACCTTCGGCCTGCCGACCGTCACGGACATCCTCGCCGAGCTGGAGAAGCCCGGCCGCGACCCGCGCCCGGCGTTCAGGACGGCGACGTTCAAGGAGGGCGTCGACAAGATCTCCGACCTCGAACCCGGGATGCTGCTGGAGGGCGTCGTCACCAACGTCGCCGCGTTCGGCGCGTTCGTCGACGTCGGCGTCCACCAGGACGGGCTCGTCCACATCTCCGCGATGTCGGACAGGTACGTCGAGGACCCGCGCGAGGTCGTCAAGCCCGGCGACATCGTCCGGGTGAAGGTGCTGGACGTGGACCTGCAGCGCAAGCGGATCTCGCTGACCCTGCGGCTGGACGACGAGCCGGGCCGCGACCAGCGGGGCGGCCGCGGCGGTGAGCCGCGCGACCGCGACCAGCGCCGGCCCGGACGCGGCGGCGGCCAGGG
>NZ_JABMCA010000136.1:0-12344 GCF_014706005.1 Actinomadura sp. RB99
CCGGTGTTGCCCTCGATGGTGTTGATGGTGCCGTCGTGGTTGTCCTTGACGACGATGCCGACGTGGTCGATGCCCTTGATCCCGCCGCCGTTCCAGGCGAAGAAGACCACGGCGCCGGGCTTGGGGGTCTGGCCGAAGTGGCCGGTCTTCTTGAACCACTGGGCGTGGCTGACGGTGTAGGCGTCGGCGCCCATGCCCTTGGTGCCGGTGTTCTGGCCCAGCCAGGACACGAACATGTCGCACCAGGACTGGCCCTTGTAGACCGAGGCGCTCTTGGCGCCGATGCGGTGGGCGTTCTGCTCGCCCAGCGGCGAGTCGATGTACCAGTTGTTGAACTTGCTGTTGCCCGAGGCGTCCTCGTGCGTGCCGACCTGCGTGCGCGCCAGGTTGATGACGTCCTGCGCGGTCGCACCCGTCTTGTTGGCGCTGGTGTTGGCGCCCTTGGTGTCGGCCTTCACATCGGCCTTGACGTCGGTGACGGCGGCGACGTGCGCGGTGGCGGCGGGCTTGGTGGTGGCGGGGTGGGTGTCGGCGTGGGCGGAGGGGACCAGGGAGGCGAAGCCGAACGCGCCGGCCAGGGACAGCACGGCGCCGGCGGCGACGCGGGTGCCGATGCGCTTGGGATCGAAGGTACGAGCGGTCATGAGAAGGGTTCTCCTGAGGTTCTTCCAGTCCGCCTACCGGGTTAGCTGTCGGGTTCGGGCGTGGAAGTGGCCCTACCGCGATCCCCGCGCATGCGGGGGTGCGGATTCACCCCGGTGTTTCGGTGGGTCCCCGGCTCCGCATTCGCCTTGATCGGCCTGGGCCTTGATCGGCGTGGCCGTGATCGGCGCTGTGCGGACTCGGCGGAGGACTGCCTTAGATCGGCCGTCCTGATGATCAGGGACTCGATGCGCCCTTCGTGATCTGGTCGGGCGCCCCGGACGGGCTTCCCCGTCGGTCACACATCCACAACAGGTTCAAGGGCCCCCATATTTCGTCAAGCACGCCCCAAGCACCCGCCCGACCTGCAAAGACAACCCAAAACGCCCCCAACGCAAGGGCTCAGCCCCACTTCCCCCGCCCCAAAAAAAGTTCGAAACGATCCCCCACAGGCCGGGATCCGAACCCGCCGATCACCCCTCGGAGGGGGCCAAGCCACCCACCAGACGGGGGTTCCGGGTGCCCTCCCAGGCCCCCAGCCCCGCCCCTGGCCGAGCGTGACCCGTCCCCTGCTGGCACGCCTGGCCAGGGGCTTTGCGGGACGGGGACGCCGCGCGGGGCGCGCGCGGGGGGTGGTCAGCGGGGTGTCCCGTAGTGGCCCGTGCGCTGGTCGTCGTGGTGGTAGGTCGGCCACTCGATGGCGTCCGCTTTGCCCTGGGTCCTCCAGGCGAACAGGTAGCCCTCGCGGGTGGTGGCGACGAGGTCCGTCCGCCCGTCGCCGTCGAGATCCCCGGCGGACGGGGACCAGACCGTCCACCCGCCGGTGAACAGGGGGAAGCCGGCCGCCTGGCCGGTGGATCCGAAGGCGTGGAGGGTGGAGGTGTCGCCGCCGCCGATCACCTCGGCGCGGCCGTCGCCGGTGACGTCCGCGATGATCGGGGCGCCGAGGAAGGCCAGGCCGGTGCGGCGCTGCGGGAAGCCCGGCACGGGCAGGGCTGTGGCGGCGTCGTAGCCGCGCTGGTAGTTGCCGATCGGCTGCCCGCTGCCGGGGAACAGCAGGGCGGCGACCAGGGACGCCGCGCCGGAGCCGCCCTCCGTATAGCTCAGCCGCCCGAGCGACCCGAACCGGCCGAACGCCCCGGACGTGGTGAAGGAGAGCGGGACGTCGGCGGGCAGGTGGCCGCCGAGCACGGCGGACGGGTCCAGGGCGGGGTTGGCGAGCGGCCCGTAGTCGCGGAGGATCCTGCCGGTCCCGGAGATCAGGTAGGTGGGGCCGAACGAGGGGCCGGTGGCCACCTCGTCCTTGCCGTCGCCGTCGACGTCGGCCGTGACGGGCTGGTTGACGCCCTCGGTGATGAACTCCTGCGCGCTGCCGTAGAACGTCATGACCGAGGCCATCCGGACGGGCCAGCCGGCGACGGGGGCGCCGTCCGCGTGGTAGGCGAACGCGTAGTTCGCGCCGTAGAACTGCTCTCCCCCGCCCTTGCTGTCCGACAGCTGGGAGCGGACGACGATCTCCGGCCGGCCGTCGCCGTCGAGATCGGCGACCGCCGGGGTGCCGGGCAGCTTGTGATCGTCGATCCGGATGTATCCGTCGGGCGGTCCGTTGCCCGTACGCACCTCGACGGGCCATCCGGGCAGGTCGGAGCCGTCCGGGCGCCAGGCGTGGACGCGGCCGTCCCAGCCGGCCTGGACGATGTCGAGCCCGCCGCCGCCGTCGAGGTCCGCCAGGACGGGCGACGCGGTCGCGCCCTGCACGGGCAGCCGCGTGTACTTCAGGGCGGGGCGCGGGATCGGGGGCGGCGCCGCGCCCGCGTCGAGGGTCTTCGGCCAGCCGGGCAGGAGCCGTCCGGACGCGTCGTAGACATAGGTACGGCCGGTCGTGCTGGTCGCGACCACCTCCTGGTGGCCGTCGCGGGTCAGGTCACCGACCGCGACGGGCGCGACGACGGGCTCGTGGCCCGGGTCGACGCCCGGATACGCGTGCTGCGGGACGGTCGGCCGCGTGGTGGCGGGCCAGCCGGGCAGCTCCTTGCCGGACGCGCCGTCGAGCGCGTGGACGCGGCCGTCGCCGTCGGCGTAGACGATCGCCTTCCGGCCCTGGAGCTCGGTGATCGCGGGCTGGCTCTCGTTGCCGACGCCGAGTCTCCTGGGGAATCCGGCGCGCAGGGCGGGATCGTGGTGGACGGCGATCGCGCGCCGCTCCTCGCCCATCCGCCCCGACGCGTCCCACACGCGGAGCCGCAGCGTGACCGTGTACTGCTCGCTGGCCGACAGCTCCTTGTCGTCCGACAGCCGGTACTGCGCGTCCCATACCGACTCGGGGACCTGCGACAGGTCAAGCGTGCCGATATGGCCGTCGTGGGGGGAGGCGCCCGAGCCGGATCCGGCGGTCCGGAAGGCGGCGGCGGACGGTTCGATGCCCGGCGCCCAGTCCAGCTCGTACCGGTACCCGGACGAGCGCGGCGCGGCGACGTACCCGGTGACGTCGACCGACCTGGTGGCGGCCGGATCGTAGAGGGAGTACCAGTCGGGGCCGGTGATCGCGCCGACGGGCGGGACGTTCCCGTCCTTCACGGCCTGCATGGCCTTGGCGACGTTCGGCCGCCCGTACCCGTACTGCCGGTCCCATCCCGGCCTGCCGGGCCAGGGCAGGGACGGGTCGTCGATGTCGGAGGCCGTCGCCCGCAGCACCTGCACGGCCTCCTCGTTCGTCAGCGGCCGCCCGATCTGGATCCCGTAGGACAGCAGCAGGCCGAACACCCCGCCGGTCGTCGGCGTGGACTCCGACGTCGACCCGCCCTGCGTGGCGACGGAGAACATCGCCTTCGCTCCGAACGACGTCTCGTCCGAGCGGGTCCGGTAGGTGGTGGTCAGCGTGTTGGCGAGCGGGTCCGGGACCCCGGCGGTGTTCGGGACGAGGCCGTTGCCGGGGATGACGTGCGGCCAGAACATGCCGCCCTGGTGGTCGGTGGAGTCGAAGTCGTTGCTCGACTCGACCATGACGACGCCGTCCCGCCACAGCTTCTCGACGGTCTGCCGCATATAGGAGGAGTAGCCGAGGTCCGCCGTCGTGCTGACGATCACCTTCGCGCCCATGTGCGCGGCGTACAGCCACGCCTGCGCCAGGTCGTCCGTCCGGTCGAGGGCCTCCTGGCCCGCGCGGACGGGCAGGATCCGGCAGCGCGGGCACACCCCGGCGCCCTGCACGCCGTTGTTCGTCTGCGCGGCCATCGTCTTCATCTGGCTGTTCGCGTGCCCGTAGGTGGAGTCGTAGGTGGCGGGGTCGTTCTGGCGCTCGTAGAAGTCCCAGCCGGAGACGTCGTCGGTGAAGCCGTTGCCGTCGTCGTCCTTGCCGTTGGAGAAGGCGGCGATCAGGTCCTCGGGGTCGATGCGGCCGTTGCCGTTGGCGTCCTTCACGCGGGGGTCGGCGGCGTAGTCGGCGGCGGTGACCGCGCCGTCGCCGTGCTTGTCGTACGCGGACGCCCCCTCGGGCTTCGGCAGCTCGCCGGTGTTCAGGAACACCTTGTCGGCCAGTTCGGCGGCGTCGCCGTTGTGCCAGTTGATCCCGCCCTCGACGTAGGCGATCACGACGTCCGGCGATCCGATGGTGTACTCGCGCCACGCCTTGTCGACCGACATCCCGGACGCGTTCTCCGGGTCCCGGGCGTTCGGCGCGCACTTCGGCATGAACGAGTAGAGCGCGTGCTGCTCCCCGTTGACGCCGTTCCCGCAGCCCGGCACCTCGGCGCTCGCGTAGCCCGGATCATCCGGCGGCGACGCGGGGAACCCGCCCTCCGCGAACGCGGCGGGCGCCCACGCCAGCAGGCCCGCCATGAGGATCGCCACCACCGGCCGCATGCGCATATCGGGCTCCCGACGTCACCACCTGCACGGAACCCGAATGTCTCTCACCTTCTCCCCCGCGCCTACTCACCTCGATGACACAAGAGCGTTCACATCACTCACTCCACCGCGTCCCGGCACCAGGGCGACGCCGGTTCCCGGGGAGCGGGGGACGTGCGCGCTAGATTGGGAACAGGTATTCCTGGTTCGCGTTTCGCGGTGTGGAGAGTTGGTCGGTTCTGGTGCGTACTGGACGAGTTCTGCGGTTCGACGGGGTGCGCGGCTACGGGTTCATCGTCCCCGACGGCGGCGGTGACGACGTGTTCGTCCACGCCAACGAGGTGCTGGACGACAAGTCGGGCCTGACGCCCGGCGCGACGGTCGAGTTCGAGACGGTCGACAGCGAGCGGGGCCCGAAGGCGTTCGGCGTCCGCATCCTGTCCCGGGCGTCGTCGTCCCCCTCGTCGTCGCCGCGGCAGTCGTCGTCCTCCCAGCTGCTGGACGAGGGGCTGTGCGACGTCCTCGAGCCGGCGGAGCTGCGCGAGGACATCACCGAGCTGCTGCTGTCCGGTACGCCCGACCTGACCGGGCGGCAGATCGTCAGCATCCGGGAGAGCTTCCTCGGCTTCGCCAAGAAGCACGGCTGGGTCGAGGCCTGACGTCCGCGGCGCGGTCCGCCGGAGCCCGGAACGCGGCTTCCGGCACCGCCGTTTCACCCGCCGGTCACCGGCGGGCCGCCGTGCCCGCACCGAATCGCCCGGTGCGTCCTGGGTAGTGTCAGGCCCATGAGCGGAGCTCCGACACGCGTGTTCATCGCGCGGCTCGCCGGGATCGCGGTGTTCGACCCGGCCGGCGACCAGGTCGGGCGGGTCCGCGACGTGGTGGTGGCGCTGCGCCTGGCCCCCCGGCCGCCCCGGGTGCTCGGCCTCGTCGTCGAGGTCGGCCCCCGCCGCCCGGTGTTCGTGCCGATCACCCGGGTGCAGGTCATCGAGGCCGACGCGATCATCTTCGACGGCCGGCTGAACATGCGGCGGTTCAGCAAGCGCGAGTCCGAGACGCTCGTCATCGCCGAGATGCTCGACCGCACCGTCCGGCTGTGCGAGACCGGCGAACCCGTCGCCGTCGTGGACGTGTCCATGGAGCCGACCCGCACCCGCGACTGGCTCGTCGGCAAGATCGCCGTCCGCCGGGGCGGGGCGCGCGGGCTGCGCCGCGGCCCCGGGCTGCGGCGCCGCGGCGAGAGCCTCGTCGTCGACTGGGACGACGTCGAGGGGTTCTCCGCCGTCGAGCACGGCCAGGGCGCCGCCGGGCTGATCGCCGCGTTCGGCCAGATGAAGGCCGCCGACCTCGCCAACATCGTGCACGAGCTGCCCGCGAAGCGGCGCACCGAGGTCGCCGCCGCCCTCGACGACGAGCGACTCGCCGACGTCCTGGAGGAGCTGCCCGAGGACGACCAGATCGAGATCCTCGGCAAGCTGGAGGCCGACCGGGCCGCCGACGTCCTGGAGGCCATGGGCCCCGACGACGCCGCCGACCTGCTCGGCGAGCTGCCCACCGAGCAGCGCGAGCAGCTGCTGACGCTGATGGAGCCGCAGGACGCGGCGCCCGTCCGGCGGCTGCTCACCTACGAGGACTACTCCGCCGGCGGCCTGATGACCACCGACCCGGTGATCGTCCCGCCGGACGCGACCGTCGCCGAGGCCCTCGCGCTGATCCGCAACCCCGACCTGAACCCGGCGCTGGCCGCGCAGGTGTACGTGTGCCGGCCGCCGACCGCCACCCCGACCGGCCGCTACCTCGGCACCGTGCACTTCCAGCGGCTGCTGCGCGAACCGCCGCCGACCCTGGTCAGCGGCATCTGCGACACCGAGCTGGACCCGCTGCGGCCCACCATGACGCTGGAGGCCGTCGCGATGGTCCTGGCCACCTACAACCTGGTCGCCGCGCCCGTGGTGGACGAGAACGGGCACCTGCTCGGCTCGGTGACCATCGACGACGTCCTCGACCACCTGCTGCCCGAGGACTGGCGGGAGGCCGCCATGGACGCCGCCGCCGAGGTGTCCGCGGATCCCGAGGAAGAGGCCCTCCGGGGCGCCGAGGGGGCGAGATGACCACACGTCTGGACCAGCCGCGCGAGATCCGCCGGACGATCGTGCCGCGGCCGCACTACGACCCCGAGTCGTTCGGCCGGCTGTCCGAACGGTTCGCGCGGTTCCTCGGAACCGCCCGGTTCCTCGTCTACATGACGGTGTTCATCGTCGTGTGGATCGGCTGGAACTTCCTGGCGCCGCCGGCCCTGCGGTGGGACCCGTACCCTTTCATCTTCCTGACGCTGATCCTGTCGCTGCAGGCGTCGTACGCGGCGCCGCTGATCCTGCTCGCGCAGAACCGGCAGGACGACCGGGACCGCGTCCAATACGAGCAGGACCGCTCCCGCAACGAGCGCAGCATCGCCGACACCGAGTACATCACCCGGGAGATCGCCGGGCTGCGGGTCGCGCTGAGCGAGGTCGTCACGCGCGACTTCCTGCGCTCGGAGCTCCAGCAGATCATCCGCGAGCTGGACGCCAAGGACCAGCACCCGACGCTGTCCTAGGCACCCCGGACCGGCCGCGGCCGCTGCGACGGGCCGGGACCGCAGCGGCCCCGGACCGCCCGCTCAGACGGTCTCGTCGGCGAGCTTGTCGAGGATGTCGCCGAAGGTGCGCAGGTCCGGCTCGTCCAGCCGGCTCAGCACGTACTCGCGGACGCCCTGCCGGTACGTGGGGGTCGCGTCCGCCAGCCGCGCCCGCCCCGCCGGGGTCAGCACCGCGTACAGGCCCCGCGCGTCGCTGGTGCAGGACTGCCGGACGACCAGCCCGTCCCGCTGTAGCCGGTCGACCAGCCGGGTCAGCCCGCTGCGCGACAGCAGCACCCGGTCGGCGAGATCGTTCATCCGCAGCCGCCCGTCCGGCGCCTCCCCGAGGTGCATCAGCACGTCGTAGGAGCCCAGCGCGAGATCATGGTCGGCGAGCAGGTCCGCCTGGAGCCGGCGGGAGATCTGGACCTGGGCGCGGAGCATCGTGCGCCACACCGCCAGCTCGGTGGGCGACATGGTGCTGGGCTGCGATGTCACGCCCCGATGTTACGGTGCCGGAAGCCGCGGGCGAAGGGGCCGGGCGCGGGTGTCGCGCGTCCCCGCGTGACACCCCGTGCGCCCGGTGTGAGGTCCGGCACCCGATTGGCCGATACCGCCGCGGGGTTCATACCATGGACGCATGGCCCACCAGTTGACGATCGAGCAGGTGACCGCGGCCCTCGCCACGGTGAACGATCCTGAGATCCGCAAGCCCATCACCGAGCTCGACATGGTCAAGGACGTCGACATCGCGGCGGACGGCACCGTCCGCGTCGGCGTGTACCTGACCGTTGCCGGATGCCCCATGCGGGACACCATCACCAAGAACGTCACGGAGGCCGTCTCCAAGCTCGACGGGGTCACCTCCGTCCAGGTCGACCTGGACGTGATGAGCGATGAGCAGCGCAAGGACCTGCAGACCAAGCTGCGCGGCGGCGAGCCCGCCAAGGAGATCCCGTTCGCCAAGCCGAACTCGCTGACCAAGGTGTACGCGGTCGCGAGCGGCAAGGGCGGCGTCGGCAAGTCCTCGGTCACCGTCAACCTGGCCGCGGCCCTCGCCGCGCAGGGCCGCAAGGTCGGCGTGGTCGACGCCGACATCTACGGCCACTCGGTGCCGCGGATGCTGGGCGTCTCCGACGCCCCCACCAAGGTCGCCGACATGATCATGCCGCCGTCGGCGCACGACGTGAAGGTCATCTCCGTCGGGATGTTCACCGCCGGGAACCAGCCGGTGGTGTGGCGCGGTCCGATGCTGCACCGGGCCCTGCAGCAGTTCCTCGCCGACGTCTACTGGGGCGACCTGGACGTCCTCCTGATGGACCTGCCGCCCGGCACCGGCGACATCGCGATCTCCGTCGCGCAGCTGCTGCCGTCCGCGGAGATCCTCGTGGTCACCACCCCGCAGCAGGCCGCCGCCGAGGTCGCCGAGCGCGCCGGCGCGATCGCCGCGCAGACCCACCAGCAGGTGGTCGGCGTGATCGAGAACATGTCGTACCTCGCCTGCGCGCACTGCGGCGAGCGCCAGTACATCTTCGGCGAGGGCGGCGGGCAGACCGTCGCCGACGCCCTGGCCCGCACCCTCGGCACCAAGGTCCCGCTGCTCGGCCAGGTCGAGATCGACCCGCGGCTGCGCGAGGGCGGCGACAACGGCGTCCCGCTGGTGCTCGGCGACCCCGACGCGGGCGCCGCCAAGGAGCTGCGCACCATCGCCGACAAGCTCGCCGGCCGCAGCCGCGGCCTCGCCGGCATGTCCCTCGGCATCTCCCCCAAGGGCCGGTAACCCCCGCACGAGACACGCGAAAGGCCCCGCCGATGGCGGGGCCTTTCGCGTACCCGAGGGTCAGGTCGCCTCGTTGTCGAACGGCGGGCGCTCGCCGTAGTCGAGGGCCGCGGGCGACGACGGGACGTAGGACGGCTCGTCGTCGTCGAAGAGCTTGCCGTTCAGGAAGCCGTCGTCGTCCTCGAACAGGTGCTTGCGCACGAACGTCTTGGGGTGCAGGTCGGCGATGTCGAAGTCCTTGAACTCCGGGCCGAGCCCGGCCTGCAGGTCCGCCTTGGCGGAGTTGGCCATCTGGCGGAACTGCCGCAGCATCCGCCCGGCCTGGCCGGCGACCTGGGGCAGCTTGTCACCGAAGATGACCAGGGCGAGGACGACCAGCACCGCCATCTCGCCGAGTCCGACGTCGAACAACCCGTCCTCCACAAGCCACCGGGGACCGGCCCTGCGCGGACCGGCCCCCCCAGCGTATCCCCAGCCGGGATGAACCCGGCCTTAACATCCGGCGTTACGACCCCAGCGTGATCTCGACGGTCGTCTCCTTGCCGCCGCGCTGGTAGGTGACCTTGATGCGGTCACCGGGGGCGCGGCTGCGGATCTGCGCGATCAGGTCGGTCGCGTCCTCGATCGGCTGGTCGTCGACCTTCGTGATCACGTCGCCCGGCTTGAGGCCCGCCTTGTCGGCCGGGCCGCCCTTGGTCACCGGGTCCTGGCCCTGCGAGGGCTGCTGCAGGATGCGGGCGCCGCCCTGCTGGTACTGCGGGTCGGGCAGCACGCCGAGCTTGGCCATCTTCACCTGGCCGGTCCGGATGATCTCCTCGGCGACCCGCTTGCCCTGGTTGATCGGGATGGCGAAGCCGAGGCCGATGCTGCCGCTCTGGCCGCCCCCGCCGAGCGACTGGCCGCCGAGCGTGGCGATCGCGGTGTTGATGCCGATCACCCGGCCCTTGGCGTCCACCAGCGGGCCGCCCGAGTTGCCGGGGTTGATCGCGGCGTCGGTCTGGATCGCGTTGAGGTAGGACGCGTCGCCGCCGCCCTCGCCCTGGGTGGGCACCGCGCGGTTCAGCGAGCTGACGATGCCGGTCGTCACCGAGCCCTGCAGGCCGAGCGGCGAGCCGATCGCGATCACCGGGTCGCCGACGGCGAGCTTGGTGGAGTCGCCGAGCTGCAGCGCGGGCAGCGAGTGCTGCCCCTCCACCTTCACCACCGCGACGTCGGACGACGGGTCGGAGCCCTTGACCGTGGCGGGCAGCGTCTTCTTGTCGTTGAAGATCACCTGCATCTGGGCGCCCTGGCGGGCCTCGGACACCACGTGGTTGTTGGTGACGATGTAGCCGCCGTTGACGATGAAGCCGGTGCCGCCGACCTCGCCCTGCGACGACTCCACGCGGATCATCACGACGCTGGGCAGCACCCGCTGCGCGACGCCCGCGACGGAGTCCGGCGGGCGGCTCTGCACCTTGGTGTCGCTGCCGTTGCCGCCGCCGAGGCTGACCGAACCGCCGTTCCCGTCGCCGTCGTCGGTGGCGATCACCCCGATGCCGGCGCCGACGGCCCCCGCCACCAGCGCGACGATCAGCGCCACGATGGCCAGCAGGCCGAGGCCGGGGCCCCGGCCGGACGACGGCGGCGGTGCCGGGATCGGCGCCCAGTTCGGGCCGGTCCCGGGCGTACCGGGCGTCCCGAACGCCCCCATCGGGCGAGGAGCGCCGGGAGGCGGCGGGCCCATCGGCGCCCCGGGGGGCGGCGGGCCCATGGGCGGGCGGCCGCCCGGAGGCGGCGGCCCCTGCTGCCAGCCCCCGTACGGCGGCTGGCCGTGCATGGCCCGCGGATCCTGGTCATAGGGGACGAACCCGGGCCGGGGGCGCTGGTCCTGGGACCCGTCCATCGGCGGGGGGCCGTCCATCGGCTGGGGCTCGCCCATCGGCTTGTCCAGCGGGACCGGGGGCGGCGGCTGCGGCATGTCGCGCGGGGGCGCGTCCTGCAGCGGCACCTCCCGGGGCGCCATGGCACCGGGCACGTCGTCCTGCGGCGGGGCGTCGGCGCGCGGCGCGTCCGGCGGGGCGAACCCGCCCGCCTGCTCGCCGCGCCCGCCCGCCACGAGACGGTCGGAGCCGACCGGCTCCCGGTCCGGCTCGGGCTCCGCCGCCGGCGGCTCCGCGGGGATCTCCTGATCGGTCACCGTCTCGGGAGGAGCCGCCGCGTCCTGCCGCTCAGGCTCCTGCCCGGGGACGGCGTCCTCGTCCCCCGGCCGGCGGTTGTCTTCCGTCATCCCCATCTCTCCTACCGAGCATGGTCTCGTCATCCGTGCTCATCGTGCCGCCCTGGGCATGTGGCGAGCGTAAGGCAGAACCGCCCCGCACCGCCCCTCGGGTCCTCCCGCTTTGGACGGACTTGGGCGTTCCCCGGTTCAGCTCACTTGAACGGGTCCGCGGCCGACGCCAGCCGGCGGGCGCCGCGCGCCAGCCGCGTCCAGAACGGGTCGGGGTCGCGCGGCAGGTCGAAGGCGACGGCCTCCGCCGTGCTCTGCGGCGCGTCGGTCAGGACGGTGTAGACGTAGCCGCCGCCGGCGGTGACGGCCCAGCGGCGCAGCGACTCGCGGCAGAACACCGTCCGGCCGCGCCGGGCGACCTTCGTCCACCCGCTCATGGCGCCGCTCTGGAGGTCGCCGCGCTGCACGAACACCGACACCGAGGCCAGGCCGTCGGAGTAGCTGAGGTGGACGGCGCTGCCGGCCTCGCGGCGCGCGTCGTAGAGGGTCAGGTGGCCGGGCAGCCGGTCGGGGACGGGCCAGCCGCGGCGCTTCAGGCCGTCGAGGGCGCGGGCGTCGAGCGGCACCTCCAGGATCGAGGTGGCGGAGCTGTTCGGGGCGGCGTTGGCGCTGGTGGGGCTCTCCGCCTCGGCCCCGGCGGCGCCCGGCGCCTCGGTGACGGCCGGGGCGTCCACGGCGGAGCCGCGGGTGCGGCCGGGGCGCGGCGCGGCGCCGGCGGCCGGGACGGCGAAGCTGATCTCGGTGAACCCGCTCGTGATCACCGGGTGGCCGGTCGCGTCGATCAGCTCGCGGTGCAGCATCAGGCCGGTCTCGGCGTCCAGCCAGAACCGGCCCGCGATCGTGCCGTCCTGCCTCCGGGCCTCCACCACGCAGGCACGGCGGCCGAGAATGGCCGCGTCGGGCTTGCGTACGACGGTGTAGTTGCGGGTCAGCAGGTCGAGCGTCCGCTTGGTGAAGCCGGTGGCGTCCCCCGCGGACGCGTCCGGGAGGTAGCCCTCCGCGCCCGCGGGCGAGGTGTAGCGGACGCCGTCGCCGGGCGTGTGCACGGCGGCGACGTTGGACGTGGCGGACCGGCCGCGGTTCCACGTCGTCAGGAAGCGGCGCCCCTCGTAGGGGACGCGGCGGGCGGCGTCGGCGGCGGCGCGCAGCAGGCCGACGGCGCCGGGGTCGCTGCGGGCGCGGCGCGCCGC
>NZ_JABMCA010000137.1:0-12073 GCF_014706005.1 Actinomadura sp. RB99
CCCGCCGCCCCGGCGCCCGCCGCCGCTCCGGCCCAGGCGCCCGCGCCCGCCGCGCGGCCGCAGGCCGCCGAGGACCCGGACGTCGAGGCCGTCCCGCTCAACCGCTTCCGCAAGGTCGCGGCGCGGCGGCTCACCGAGAGCAAGCGGAACGCGCCGCACTTCTACCTCAACCGGGAGGTGGACGCCGAGGCGCTGCTGGCGTTCCGCGCCACCCTCAACGAGGCGCTCGCCCCGGCGAAGGTCAGCGTCAACGACCTGGTCGTGAAGGCGGTGGCCACGGCGCTGCGCGAGCACCCCGAGGTCAACGTCTCCTACACCGAGGAGAACCTGCTCTTCCACAAGCGGGTGCACGTCGGCGTCGCCGTCGCCGTGGCGGACGGCCTGGTCGTCCCGGTCGTGAAGGACGCCGACCGCAAGAGCGTCTCGCAGATCGGCCGAGAGACCCGCGAGCTGGCCGGGAAGGCACGGGACGGGAAGCTGTCCGCGCAGGAGATGAGCGGCGGCACGTTCAGCGTCAGCAACCTCGGCATGTTCGGCGTCGACTCGTTCTCCGCGGTGATCAACCCGCCGGAGGCCGCGATCCTCGCGGTCGGCGCCGTCCGCGACGAGCCGGTGGTTCGCGACGGGCAGGTCGTCCCGGGCAAGCGGATGGCGGTGACGCTCTCGGTCGACCACCGCGCCTGCGACGGCGCGACGGCCGCGAAGTTCCTCGCCCGCCTCGCCGAGCTGCTGCAGAACCCGCTGCTGATCGTGGCGTGAGCACGGCCCGGCCGCGAGCGTGAGCGCGCGGCCCCGGTGAGCGCGGAGGTCACCGGGGCCGCGCGCCACTTGTCGTCGTTCTGACGACATGTGATCATTGCCGCCATGGCCGTGAACGTTCCGCTGGGTCCCCTGCTCGATCCGGCGTTCCACCTCGGGTCGGTGCCCACCACGTGGGCGGAGCTGCTCGGCTTCGCCACCGGCGCGGTCAACGTCTGGCTGGTCGTCCGGCAGAACATCCTGAACTGGCCGGTCGGCATCGCCAACGTCGTCCTGCTGGGCCTGGTGTTCCTGGACGGCGGCCTCTACGCCGACGCCGGGCTCCAGGTCGTCTACGTCGTCCTCCAGCTGTACGGGTGGTGGGTCTGGCTCTACGCCGGCGACGGCCGCGACGAGCTGCCCGTCCGGCGCACCGCGCGCACCGAGTGGGCCGGGCTCGCCGTCGCCGGCGCGGCCGGGACGGCGCTGCTGACCTGGATGCTGTCGGCCTGGACGGACTCCACCGTCCCGTTCTGGGACGCGCTGACCACCGCGCTGTCGCTCGTCGCGACCTACGGGCAGTCCCGCAAGCTGCTGGAGTCGTGGTGGCTGTGGATCGCCGCCGACCTGATCTACATCCCGCTGTACTTCTACAAGGAGCTGAAGCTGACCGGCGCCCTGTACGTGCTGTTCCTCGCGCTCTGCGTCGCGGGCCTGGTCGCCTGGCGCCGCGACCTCCGGCGGCGGACGGCCGCGGTGCCGGCATGACCCACGAGCACGGGCTCGTCATCGGCAAGTTCTACCCGCCGCACGCGGGCCACCACCACCTGATCGACACCGCCGCCGCGGCGTGCGCCCGGGTGACGGTGGTCGTCGCCGCGTCCACCGTGGAGAGCGTCCCGCTCGCGCTCCGCACCGCCTGGCTGCGGGAGGCGCACCCGCAACCGCACGTGGAGATCGTCCCGGCGGTGGACGACGCCGAGATCGACTACGGCTCCGACGAGATCTGGTCGGCGCACGTCGCGGCGTTCCGAGCGGGGCTCGCGCTGCGGTCGGGGCTCGGCGTGGCCGTCCCGCCGGTCGACGCGGTGTTCAGCTCCGAGCCGTACGGCGCCGAGCTGGCCGCCCGGTTCTCCGCCGTCCACGTGCCGGTGGACCCGCCGCGCGAGCGGTTCCCGGTCAGCGGCACCGCCGTCCGCGCGGACCCGGTGGCGGCGTGGGAGTGGCTGTCACCGCCCGTCCGCGCGTACCTGGCGCGCCGCGTCGTGGTGACCGGCGCCGAGTCGACCGGCACGACGACGCTGGCGCGCGCGCTCGCCGCGCACTACGCCGGACGCGGCGGGGTGTGGGCGGCGACGCGGTGGGTCCCGGAGTACGGGCGCACCTTCACCGAGGAGAAGCTGGCCGCCGCGCGCCGCGCCGCGGGCGACCCGTCGCTGTGGCTGGACGGCCTGGGCTGGGAGTCCGCCGAGTTCACCGCGATCGCCGAACGGCACGCCGCGCTGGAGGACGCCGCCGCGCGCACCGGTTCGCCGCTGCTGGTCTGCGACACCGACGCGTTCGCGACCGTGCTCTGGCACGAGCGGTACCTCGGCGCGCCCGCCCCGGACGTCGAGGCCGTCCACGAGCGGGTCCCGCACCACCTGTGGATCCTGACCTCGCCGGACGGCGTGCCGTTCGAGCAGGACGGCTGGCGGGACGGCGAGTCGGTCCGGTCCTGGATGTCGGACCGGTTCCGGGAGGAGCTGGAGAGGCGGGGCCTCCCGCACATCGTGGTCACCGGCCCGCACGAGGAGCGGCTCGCCGCCGCCGTCGAGGCCGCCGACGCGCTGCTCGCGCGCGGCTGGTCGTTCAGCGCGCCCCTGGCTCCGTAGCCCCGGACGGCTCGGCCGGCCCGGACGGCTCCGCCGCGGCGGGCGCCCGGTCGACGCGGAAGAGGTCCTCGTCGATGCGGTCGAGGGCCAGCCGGACGGCGCCGATCCCGATCGCCTCGTCGCCCAGCCGGGACGCCTCGATGCGGACGGGGCTCAGGCAGAGCGGCGGCACGTGCCGGCGCAGCGCGTCCACCAGCGGCGCTCCCGCGCCGACCAGCGGCCCGCCGACGACGATCATCTCCGGATCCAGGGCGAGGGCCATCGCGGCGATGCCGCGCGACATCCGCGCGGCGAGCCGTTCGACCGCCTCCAGCGCCGCCGCGTCCCGCCGCCCGGCCGCGGCGAGCACGCGCGCGGCGTCCTCCAGCGCGGGGCCGGCGGAGGCGAGTCCCGCGAGCGCCGCCCCGGCCGCCGCGGGCCCGGGCTCTGCGCCGGTGATCAGGACGGCCGTGGTGTTCCGCAGGCCCAGCTCGGGCAGCATCCCGATCTCGCCCGCGGCGCCCCACCGGCCGCGGTGCAGGCGCCCGCCGATCAGGGCTCCCGCGCCGGTGTGCAGCCCGGCGAGCACGCACACGACGTCGTCGGCCGCGCGGGCGGTGCCGCACCACCGCTCGGCCATCGCCGCGAGGTTGGCGTCGTTCTCCACCAGCACCGGGCAGGCGAACGACCGGCCGAGTTCACGGCCGAGCTCGACGCCCTCCCACCCGGGGACGGCGGCGCAGCGGGTGACGGTGCCGTCGGGGCCGACGACGCCGGGGGTGCCGATCGCGACGGCCCGCAGCGACCGCCGGTCGATCCCGGCCTCGGCCAGGCACTCCTTGACGGCCGCGCGGACGGCGGCGATGCGGACGTCCGGCCGGGCGTAGGTGTCGAGTTCCGCGCGGCGGCCGCCGACGTTCGCGCCGCACAGGTCCGTGAGGAGCAGCCGGACGTGGTGCGCGTCGATCTCGACGCCGAGGGCGTGGCCGGCCTCGGCGCGGAACCGGTAGCGGCGGGCGGGCCGGCCGAGGCCGCTGCCGGGCCGCGGCGCGACCTCGGCGACCAGGCCGCGGCCGATCAGGTCGCCGAGCACGCCCTCGGTGGTGGGGCGCGACAGCCCGACCCGGCGGGCCAGCCCGGACAGCGTCGACTCGCCGCCGTCGCGCAGCTCCCGCAGGGTGGCGGCGGAGTTCAGGCGGCGCAGCACCGAAAGGTCGCCCCCGTGCAGCGAGTGTTCGGACACGGCACCCCCCGACGGCGGTCTGCGGGCCGGCGGCTCAAGGCCGTCCTACTTATGGAAGGCACCTGCACAAGTGGCCGGACGGCGCCCACGATACTCCGGCCCGGCGTCCCTCAGCCGCCGTAGGCGAGGCCGTATCCGAACGGGAAGAGCGGCTTCTTGCCGTCGCCGCGGTTGACCGGCTCCTGGCCGCCGTCGCGCGGCCACGTCACCGGCAGCCTGCCGGACGGCCGGGCGTCGCCGAACAGCACGTCGGCGACGCCCGCTCCCTCGGTGCCCGGCAGCCACGACGCGACGAGCGCGTTCCAGCCGCCGAGCCGGGACGCGACGTCCAGCGGGCGCCCGGACACCAGGACGACGGCGACCGGCACGCCCGAGGCGCGCAGCCGCTCGACGGTCGCCAGGTCCTCCTCGTCGAGGGCGAGGCCGCCGGGCCGGTCGCCGTGGTACTCGGCGTACGGCTTCTCCCCGACGACGGCCACCGCCGCGTCGTAGGACTCGTCGATCCCCTTGCCGTCCCGGTCGTAGCCGACCTTCGCCCGCTCCCCGGCGACCTGCCGGATGCCCTCCAGGATCGTCGTCCCGGGCGTCGTCCGGCCCGGCGATCCCTGCCACGTCACCGTCCAGCCGCCGGACTGCATGCCGATGTCGTCGGCGCTGCGCCCCGCGACGAAGATCTTCCCGTCGCGGCGCAGCGGCAGGACGCCGTCGTTCTTCAGCAGCACCTGCGACTCGGCGACGGCGCGGCGGGCGAGCGCGCGGTGCGCGGCGCTCCCGACCGTCTTCAGGAAGCTCCGGTCGGCCATCGGCCGCTCGAACAGCCCGAACCTCATCTTCTGGGTCAGGATGCGGCGGTTGGCGTCGTCGACGCGCGCCATCGGGACCGTCCCGTCCTCCACCTCGGCGCGCAGGCCCGCGATGAAGTCCTTCCACTTCTCCGGCACCATGACCATGTCGATCCCGGCGTTGACCGCCTTCGCGATCTCGTCCCTTGTCATGCCCGCCTTGCCGTCGATCCGGTCGACGCCCTGGTAGTCGGACACGACGAAGCCCCCGAAGCCGAGTTCCCCCTTCAGCACCCCGGTGACCAGGTACCGGTTGGCGTGCATCTTCACGCCGTTCCACGAGCTGTAGGACACCATCACCGACCCGACGCCGCGCCGGACGGCCTCCCGGAACGGCGGCAGGTGCACCGCCCGCAGCTCCTCCTCGGAGATCCGCGCGTCGCCGCGGTCCCGGCCGCCGTCGGTGCCGCCGTCGCCGACGAAGTGCTTCGCCGTGGCGAGGACCGACGCGGGGCCGCCCGGCTTCGCGGTCTGGAGCCCGTCGATGAGCGAGGTCATGGCGGACGGCAGCTCCGGGACCTCGCCGAACGACTCGTATGTGCGTCCCCAGCGGTCGTCGCGGGCGACGCACAGGCAGGGCGCGAAGTCCCAGTCCGCTCCGGTCGCGGCCATCTCCTCGGCCGTCGCCGCCCCGATCGCCCGGACGAGCTCCGGATCGCGCGAGGCGCCGAGCCCGATGGCGTGCGGGAAGATCGTCGCGCCGACCACGTTGTTGTCGCCGTGCACCGCGTCCACCCCGTACAGCATCGGGATGCGCAGCGGGGCCGACAGCGCGCCCTTCTGGAACGCGTCGTCCATGTCCGCCCAGCTCTTCGCCGTGTTCGGGGACGGCGCCGAACCGCCCGCCGACATGACCGACCCGATCCGGTACCTCCCGACCTCCTCCGGGGTGATGTACCGGCGTTCGGGCTGCGTCATCTGCCCGAGCTTGTCGTCCAGGCTCATCCGGGAGAGCAGGTCGTCGACGCGGGCCGCGACGGGCAGCGCGGGATCGAGGTACGGGACGGCGGCCGCGCGCTCCGGACCGGCGGCCAGCGCGGGCACGGACGGCGAGCCGAGGGCGAGCAGCGCCGGCAGGCCGAGGGCGAGCAGCCGCACCCGGGCCGCCCGCACGGAGGAGCAGTCCATGAGGAAGGTTTTTCCGGCGACGGCCAATTCCGGCGCAAGCGGGCGCAAGCGGCCGGCAATATCTGCCGGCCGCCGCCCGACCAATCTCGATATTTCTTGTTAAGGGCGACCGCCCGGGATCGAACCGAGGACCTCCAGGACCACAACCTGGCGTGCAGACCACCACACCACGGACGCCGTGTCTCCGGCAGGAATCGAACCTGCGCCCTCCGGGTCCGCAACCCGGCGCGCTCTCCTCTGCGCCACGGAGACTCGATATTCATTTGTCGTGCGTACTGGGCGCAGGAATCGAACCTGCCTAGTGCGGCTTATGAGGCCGCCGGATGCACCAGCATCCCTGCCCAGCCTGCGCGGAGGGTGCGAGATTCGAACTCGCGCAGGGTGACCCCTGACCACGGCTTAGCAAGCCGCTGCCTTTCCGCTCGGCCAACCCTCCGGAAGAACGTGGGGGTATCGTGCGGGAAAAGAAAAAGACCGCCCGTTCTGCTCGGGCGGTCGGCGGCGGGACGCGATGGTCACGTCCCGCGGCGGCTCCCGAGGCCGGAGTGGCTGCTGCGATGCATTCGGTGTCGGCGCATCTTTCCCTCTCCCTTCCGGCCTCGTTCCGTTCGATGTCCATAGTGCCGGAACGGTTCCCTTGCGGCAACTCCTTTATCGGGGCGGCCCGCTCGGTGCGGGCCGCCCCGTTCCCGCTACTCGTCGAAATCGGTGCTGCGGATCAGCGGCTCCCAGGCGGTGAACTCCTTCCGGAGGCCGTCGAGGCTCGCGGCGACCGCGTCGGCGGCGTCGCTGCCGAGCGGCAGCCGCAGCGGCGTGTCCTCGGCGTCCAGCGCGGTGAGGATGGCGGCGGCGGCCTTGGCGGGGTCGCCCGGCTGCTTGCCGTCGCTGTCCGGCAGGCCCTTGCGCACCCGTCCGACCGTGTCGGCGTACTCCGGCATCTCGTCGGCCATCAGCAGCCCGCCGCCCGCGAACGACGTCCGGAACGCGCCGGGCTCCACGATCATCACCTTGATCCCGAACGGCGCGACCTCGCCCGCGAGCGCCTCCGTCAGCCCTTCCAGCGCGAACTTGGTGGCCGAGTAGCCGCCGACGCCCGGGAAGGACAGCCGGCCGCCCTGGCTCGTCAGCTGCACGATCGCGCCGGAGCCCTGCGCGCGCATGTGCGGCAGCACCGCGCGCGTAAGCGCGGCGGGGCCGAAGAAGTGCAGGTCCATCAGGTCGCGCAACTCCCGGTCGGTGGTCTCCTCCACCGCGCCGACCAGGCCGCGCCCGGCGTTGTTCACCAGGACGTCGATCCGGCCGTGCCACAGCAGCACGTCGGCCACCACGTCCGCGATCCGGCCGTGGTCGGTGACGTCCAGCGCGACCGCGTTCACGCGGCCGGGGTACCGGTCGGCGAGGTCGTCCAGCGCCTGCGGGCGGCGCGCTGCCGCGACGACGGTGTCGCCTGCGGCGAGGGCCGCCTCCGCGATCGCCCGCCCGAACCCCGAGGTCGCCCCGGTGATCAGCCAGACCCGCCCGCTCGCCGTGCCGTTCTCGTTCTCAGTCGTGTTCGTCATGCTCCGTTTATCGCAGCCGCGGCGGGGCGGCGTCCAAGACAGAGATCAACATGAGCGATAAAGAGCCTTTATCATCGCAGCATGGAGCTGCGGCAACTGCGCTATCTGGTCGCGATCGCGGACGCCGGGAACCTCGGCCGGGCCGCCGAGTCGCTGTTCGTCAGCCAGCCGGCGCTGTCGTACGCGCTGCGCCGGCTGGAGTCCGAGCTCGGGGTGCGGCTGTTCGACCGGCACGCCGGCGGGGTCACCGCCACGGCCGCCGGGGCCGACGTCGTCGCCGAGGCCCGCCGGACGGTCCGGCAGGCCGACCGGGTCGCCGCGGCGGCGGAGCGGCACCGGCGCGGCCAGGACGGGGTGCTGCGCGTCGGGTTCGAGGCGACCGGCGCCGGGGAGCTGACCACCCGGGCGCGGGCCGCGTTCGCCCGCGCCCATCCCGGCGTCCGCGTCGAGCCCAAGCGGTTCGACTGGGGCGGCGAGGCGGACGCGCTGCGGTACGGGGACGTGGACGTGGCGTTCGTGTGGCTGCCCGCCGATCTGTCCGGCCTGCACGCCGAGGTCGTGCACACCGAGCCGCGGATCGTCGGGCTCCCGTCCGGCCACCGGCTCGCCGGGAGCGAGGCGGTCGGCATCCTCGACGTCGGCGACGAGCCGCTGATGTGGACGGAGCGGGCGCCGCGCGAGTGGGTGGACTGGTGGGCGGTCAACCCGCGCCCGGACGGGTCGGAGCCGCGGTGGGGGCCGACCAACGACAACGTCGAGGAGATGCTGGAGCAGGTCGCCGAGGGCGTCGCGATCTGCTTCGCGCCGTCCAGCATGGCCCGGTACTACACGCGGCCGGGGATGGTGTGGGTGCCGCTCACCGGCGTGGAGCCGCTGCGGGTCGCGCTCGCCTGGGCGGACGGCGCGGACGGCCCGCTGGTGCGGTCGTTCGCGAAGATCGTCCGCGACCTCGCCACCACGTGACCGTCCCGGTCACCGGGTGACGGGCGCGCCCAGGGTCGCGTGCAGCGCGCGCAGCGCCTGGTAGACGCGGACCTTGACCACGTCGACCGGCACGCCCAGCAGGGCGGCGGCCTCGTTGACCGAGCGCTCCCGGAAGACCGTCTCGGTGAGGATCTCGCGGTGCGCCGACGGCAGCGCCTGGAAGGCCCGGGCGACCGCCGCGGAGCGCGTCCGCTCCCCCGGTGCGCCGGGGGCGAACGAACCGGTGTGCTTGCCCATTCGCAGTGCCACGCAACGAACTTCGCACCGCGCCGCCCGCCCGTCGCCGCCCTTATGCCGTCTTTAAGGAAGAGCTAACGGTGGAGTGAGGGGCGGGGGGCGTCGGGGGCGGTGGCGGGGGTTTCGAGGGGGGCGGGTTCCTGGAGGCGCCGGGCGAGGAGCCAGGCGGCGGCGGGGACGGCGATCAGCGGGAGCAGCGCGGCGCGCGGGGACGCGGCGTCGGCGAGCGCGCCCACGGCGGGGCCGGCGACGCCGCCCGCGCTGACGGCGAGGCCGAGGGTGACGCCGCTGGCGGTGCCGACGCGGCGCGGCAGGTAGTCCTGGCCGAGCGTCACCTGGATCGAGAACGGGGCGTAGAGGGCGATCGCGGTGAGCGCGACGAACGCGTAGATCGTGTACGAGGGGGCGAGCGCGACGCCCGCGACGGCCGGGACCGCGAGCAGGTAGGACGCGCGCAGCGTCCGCACGCGGCCGAGCGTCGCGGCGAGCCGCCCGCCTAGGACCGTCCCGACGGCGCCGCCGGCGAACAGCACGAACAAGGCGACCGCTCCGGCGTCCGCGCCGTCGCCGGTCCGCTGCCGCGCGACGACGGCGAGCAGGGTGCTCAGGCCGAAGAAGACGACCGAGCGGCACAGCACGACCAGGGAGAGCCGGACGAACATCGGCCGGTCGTCCCGGCCGTCCGCCGCGCTCTTCTTCGCGGCCGCGCCGGACGTGCGGCGGCGCATCGCGGTGAGGCTGAGCGCCGTTCCGAGGGCGGCCGGTGCCGCGAGCCACGGCGTGGCGTGCAGGCCGCCCGCCGCGAGGACGGGCGTGACCAGCAGCGGGGCGGCGGCGAAGCCGAGGTTGCCGCCCAGCGAGAACCAGCTCATCCCGGCGTGGTCGCCGCCGGTCAGGGCCCGCGCGACCCGCGCCGACTCGGGGTGGTAGGCGGCCACGCCGAGCCCGGACAGCGCGATCGCGGCCCAGGTCAGGGCGTACGCGTCGGACACGCCGGACAGGGCGACGCCGAGGCCGGCGACGCCCGTCGCGGCGGGCACGAGCCACGGCATCGCCCAGCGGTCGGTGAGCATCCCGAACGCGGACTGGACGACGGAGGACAGCAGCGTGGCGGCGAGCACGATCCCGGACGCGGCGACGTAGCTGTAGTGCCGCCCGGTGACGAGGAACGGGACGATCGCGGGCACGGCGCCCTGGTAGACGTCGACGCAGGCGTGTCCGGCCGACAGCAGCGCGACGGGGCCTCTGCGGTTCATACCGGCAGCCTCGCTCCCGGCACTCCTGTCGCGCTTCCGATATTTGGCCAACTTGTGTCGATGGACCGCCTTGTCGGTGCCCGTGCGTACCCTGAGCCGGTGACCCGCCACACCCCGCGCGCGAGTACGGGCCTGCGGCCGCTGCCGCCCGGCGGCGAGATCGACGCGCACCGCCACGACGACCACCAGCTCGCCTACGCCGTCTCCGGCGTCCTGTCGGTCACGACCGACGCCGGGATCTGGCTCGCGTCGCCCGCCCGGGCGCTGTGGATCCCCGCCGGGACCGTCCACGAGCACCGCTCGTTCGGCGGCGCCGACCTGCGGCTCGTCGGGATCCCGGCGGCCCGCGACCCGCTCGGCCTGGCCCGTCCCGCCGTCCTCGGGGTGGACTCGCTGCTGCGCGAGCTGATCGTGGCCTGCACCGGCGCGCCCGCCGCCGAGCGGGACGGCGCCGAATGGCTGCGGTTGCGGGACGTCCTGCTCGACCGCGTCGCCCGCGCCCCCCGCTACGCCGACTACGTCCCCTCCGCCCGGGACCCGCGCCTCGCCGCCGTGTGCCGGATGCTCTGCGACGACCCCGCCGACGACCGGACGCTCGGGGAGCTCGGCGCGCGCGCTGGAGCCGGCGAGCGCACCCTCACCCGGCTGTTCCGCGCCGAGCTCGGCATGACCTTCCCTCAGTGGCGCGCCCAGCTGCGCCTGCACCACGCCATGGTCCTGCTGGCCGAGGGCCTCCCGGTGACGACCGTGGCGCACCGGTCGGGGTGGGCGTCCGCCAGCGCGTTCATCGACGCGTTCCGCCGCACGTTCGGCCACACGCCGGGCACGCACCGCGCCCGCGTCGACGGACGACTCCTGCTCCGCTGACCTCCGCGCGCGCCGGCGAACTCGCAAGCGGGCCCCTCGCCCCGCGGCGCAGCGCCTAGGATGAGGCTCCGGGGAGGTGGTGGACGTGGACGCGCCGCACATGACGTTCCCGCCGGACGGCTGCTCCTACGAGGTCCGCTACACGCTGGGCCGCCGCGGCACGGGCCTGGAGGCGTTCCCCGACGAGTTCGACCTCGGGCGCTGGTTCGTGCTGATGGCCGAGGAGGGCGTGTTCACCCCGGAGGACTTCTCCGTCCCCGACGAGGACGGCCGCAACGGCTTCCAGATCTTCTGCGTGTCCGGCGGAACCCGCGTCCCGATCAGCTACTTCCACCCGCGCCTCGTCCGGGGCCGCATCGAGGGCGCCCGCACCGCCGTCCCGAACCGCTGAGGCGCGTCCCTCGCAGCTAAGCGCGCGCGGGACGCCGGAGCGCCGCCGACGCCAGCACCGCCAGGACGCAGAACGTCCCGCCGAGCGCCCCGTACCCGGCCGCGGACATGATGACGGTGGACGCCAGCCCGGCCACGGCGGCGATCGTCCACACGGCCGCGTCCACCGTGCCCTCGACGTCCGCGCGCGCGGGCTCGGGCAGTTCGCCGGCGAGCCGTCCGCTGCCGCCGACGAAGCACAGGTTCCACGCATAGCCGAGTCCGAACAGCGCCGCGGTGCGCGTCCAGGCGCCGCCGCCGGCCGCCGCAAGGCCCGCCGACGCGGCGAGCGCCGCGACCCCGGCGAGCATCACCGGACGCGCCCCGTACCGGTCGACCAGCCGCCCCGTCACCGGCGACAGCGCGAACATCCCCAGCGTGTGCGCCGACAGCGTCATCCCGACCATGCCGAGCCCGTCGCCGTCCATCCGCATCGCCACCGGCGCCGCCGTCATCACCGCGACCATGACGACCTGCGCCGTCACCATCACCACCAGCGCGGGCCGCGTCACCGGCCCCTGGAGCAGGACCCGCAGCGGGACGCGGTCACCGGGCTCCGGCGCGCCGGTGCCGGGCGCCTCGGGGGCGGACGTCGCCATCGCGAGCGCGGCGGCGGCGGTGGCCGGGACCGCGGCGAGGAAGGGCCCCGCCAGGTGCGGGAGGCCGAGCGCGTGCGCGAGGCCGCCGGACGGGTCGAGCAGCAGCGGCCCGCCGACCGCGCCGACGGCGGCGGACCAGACGACGACGCCGATCGCGGAGCCCCGCCGTCCCGGCGGGTACAGGTCGGCCGCCGCGTACCGCGAGAGCTGCGCGCCGGCGTTGCCGAGGCCGAGCATCGCCATCCCGGCGCAGAGGGCGGCCAGGTCGCCGCGCGCGACGCCGGCGGCGGCCAGGAAGGCGCCGGCCGCGGCGGCGAGGTACCCGCCGGCCAGCACCG
>NZ_JABMCA010000138.1:0-12056 GCF_014706005.1 Actinomadura sp. RB99
CCGGTGCGGCCGCCGGGGCCGGCGTGGTCGCCACGGCCGCGCGGGTGCGGCGCACGCGGGCGAAGCCGTAGGCGGCGGCGGACGCGACGACCAGGCAGACGACGCCGGCCAGCATGAGCGCGGCGCGGGGGCCGAGGGTGTCGCAGAGCGCGCCGAGCGCGGGGCCGCCCACCGCGCCGGACGCGGCGCCGACCATGCCCTGCGCGGCGATGACGCGGCCGCGCAGGTGGCCGGGGCTGTCCAGCTGGACGCGGGTGGCGACGGTGGTGTCCAGGACGACGGCGCCGGCCGCGATCGGCAGCATCGCGGCGCCGAACAGCGCCAGGTTCGGCGCGAAACCGCTGAGCAGCTGGCCCGCGGAGCAGATCGTCGCCGTGATCAGCAGCAGCCTGAGCGGGAGCCGGGTGCGGGACGCGGCGTACACGCCGCCGAGGACGGTACCGACGGCGAAGAGCACCGACAGGGCGCCGTAGCCGCCGGCGCCGCCGTGCAGCGGCCCCTGGCTCATCGCCGCCATCGTCACCTGGTAGTTGCGGCCGAGGCTGCCGAGCGCGAAGGCCAGCCCGAACATGATCAGCAGGCGGGGGTTGCCGAGGACGTACCGGAACCCGGCGACGATGCCGCGCTCGCCCGGCTCGGCGGGCGGCAGCACGTGCAGCTCCCTGGTGCGCATCAGCCCGATGGCGACCAGCACGCCGAGGAAGCTCACCGCGTTGGCCGCGAACGCGCCGGGCACGCCCGCCAGCGGGATGATCACGCCGGCGAGGCTCATGCCGAGGATCCGGCCGCCGGAGCTCAGCACCGAGCCGAGCGCCAGGCCGTTGGACAGGTCCTCCGGGCCGACGACCTCGGCGCCGAACCGGCCGAGGGCGGGCGAGGTCATCGCGGTGACCATGCCCGACGCCAGCGAGATCGCGTACAGGCCGCCGGTGCCGGACGGGTCGCCGGCGGCGATCACCGCGAGCACCGTGGACAGCGCCGCCTGGGCGATCTGCCCGGCCGCCACGACGTACCGGGCGGGGAGCCGGTCGGCGATCACGCCGCCCCACGGGCCGAGCAGCATGGTCGGCAGGGCCTGCAGGACCAGGCCCAGCCCGACGCTGGTGGCCGAGTGGGTGATGGACAGGATGAGCCAGTTCATCGCCAGGACCTGCATCCACGTCCCGGTGATCGAGACGAAGTCCGCGGTGGCCCAGAGCCGGTAGTTGTGATGGCGCATCGAGCGCAGCATCACCGGGATCGCCAAGGTCCTCTCCCCTTCAAAGGCACTGTCAAAGGGGGTTAAACGCCACCGCTTCGATGGAACGTTCCGGTCAAGGGAAGTGCGTGAGCCATGTCACGTTTGACCAGGTCAGGCTCGGGGAGCGGCGAACCGGCCCGGAGCCCCCGCCCCGCCGGGGATCCCGCCCGCCGCGGCCGCCCGCCGCCGTGTTTCCTGGGAGGGCGCACGGGCACGTCCCCGATGAACAGGCGGACACCCAGGGAGCATCCGGACATGACGACGATCGCCACCACCAATCCCGCGACCGGGGACGTGGAGAAGACCTTCGACGAGCTGACCGACGAGGAGATCGACCGGCGCATCGGGCGGGCCGCCGAGACGTTCGCCGCGTACCGCACGACCGGCCTCGGGCGCCGCGCGGAGTGGATGGACGCCGCCGGCCGCATCCTGGACGACGAGGCCGAGCAGATCGGCGCGATGCTCACCACCGAGATGGGCAAGACGCTCAAGGCCGCGATCGCCGAGGCGCGCAAGTGCGCGAAGGCGTGCCGTTACTACGCCGCGCACGCCGCGGAGTTCCTCGCCGACCGGCCCGCCGACCCCGAGGCGGTCGGGGCCCGGGACGCCTACGTCCGCTACCAGCCGCTCGGGCCCGTGCTGGCGGTGATGCCGTGGAACTTCCCGCTCTGGCAGGTGATCCGCTTCGCCGCGCCGGGGCTGATGGCGGGCAACGTGGGCCTGCTGAAGCACTCCTCGAACGTCCCGCAGACGGCGCTGTTCCTGGAGGACCTGTTCCGCCGCGCGGGGTTCCCCGAGGGCGCGTTCCAGACCCTGCTGATCGGGTCGGCGAAGGTCGAGCGGGTGCTGCGCGACCCGCGGGTCAAGGCGGCCACGCTGACGGGCAGCGAACCGGCGGGGCGGTCGGTCGCCGCGATCGCCGGGGACGAGATCAAGCCGACGGTGCTGGAGCTCGGCGGCAGCGACCCGTTCGTCGTGATGCCGTCGGCCGACCTCGCGGCGGCCGCGGAGGCGGCGGCCACGTCCCGCTGCCTGAACAACGGGCAGAGCTGCATCTCCGCCAAGCGGTTCATCGTCGACCGCGGCTGCGCCGACGAGTTCGAGCGGCTGTTCGTGGCGAACATGCGGGCGCTGAAGGTCGGCGACCCCATGGACGAGGACACCGACGTCGGCCCGCTGGTCAGCGACCAGGGCCGCGCCGACGTCGAGGAGCTGGTCGCCGACGCGGTGGGCAAGGGCGCGACCGTGCTGTGCGGGGGCGAGCGCCCGGACCGTCCCGGCTGGTACTACCCGCCGACGGTGATCGGCGGCGTGACGCGGGACATGCGGATGTTCCACGAGGAGGTCTTCGGGCCGGTGGCGTCGCTGTTCCGGGTCGACGGCGCGGAGGAGGCCGTCGAGCTGGCGAACGCCACCGGGTTCGGCCTCGGGTCCAACGCCTGGACGCGGGACGAGGGCGAGCGGGAGCTGTTCGTCCGCGAGCTGGACGCGGGCCAGGTCTTCGTCAACGGGATGACCACGTCCTACCCGGAGCTGCCCTTCGGCGGCGTGAAGCGGTCCGGGTACGGGCGCGAGCTGTCCGCCCAGGGCATGCACGCGTTCTGCAACGTCAAGACCGTGTGGGCGGCCTGATCGCCGGCGGCGCCGGATCGTCGGCGGCCTTGATCGCCAAGGGCTAGGCTGGCCGCGGAGGTGGCGCTGTGACGCGGATCGAGCAGGGCGCGGTCGTGGTCCGGGGGGACGAGGCCGAGACGATCGGGGACGTGCCCGCGGCGGTGCGGCTGCTCGCCGACTCCAGCAGCACCGGCGGCGCGCTCAGCACCCAGCGGGTGACGCTGGCGGCCGGCGGGAACGGGGCGACCCCGCACTACCACGCCGGGTCCACGGAGCTGTTCTACATGCTGGGCGGCACCGCGCAGATCCTCGCCGGGGAGCAGGTGCTGGAGGCCGGCGAGGGCGACCTCGTCGTGGTGCCGCCGAGGATGGCGCACGCGTTCGCCGCCAAGCCCGGCAGCACCGCGGACCTGCTGATCGTCATCACGCCGGGCGTCGAGCGGTTCGACTACTTCCGGCTGCTCGGCCGGCTCGGGAAGGGCGAGGCGACGCTGGACGAGCTGCTGGAGTCGCAGGAGCGGTTCGACAACCACTTCCTCGACAGCCCCGAATGGACCGAGGCCCGGTCCTGACCTAGGGGACGACCCGGAACGTCGTGCGGGCGGGAGCGCCCCCGGCGCCGGCGGAGAAGGTGTGCGTGCCGAGGGGCAGCGGGCCCGCCACGAACTCGTGGGCCTGGTTCACCGCGTAGTTGAAGGTGCCCATGTGGTCGACGACCGGTCCGGGGCGCTCGCCGTAGCCGTCGAGGCTCACCTGGATGCGCTCCCCCGGGCGCCAGCCCGTCCCGTGCACGACGAAGACCGTCGCGCCGTCGCCCTGCGGCTGGTTGACGACGATCCGCGGGTCCCCGGTGGGGCGGTCGCCGGCACCGCCCAGCGGGGCCGGCGGTTCCGCCGCCCTCCCGGCGGGCGGCCGTCCCGCGTCCGGGGACGTCCCGGCGGAGTCGCCGCCCGACCAGAAGGTCCGGGCCAGCAGCGCGCCGACGCCGATCAGCACGACCGCGGCCACCGAGGCGATCGTGTTGCGGGGCTCGCGGAAGAACGTCCGCGCCGCCGAGGCCGACGACCGGCCGTCCCGCGCGCCTCCGATCACCACCGGCGGGCGCTCCCGCACCGCCACGGGCTCCTCGGGCCGCGGATCCTCCCGCCCCGGTTCGGCGACCGGGAGCCGCGGTCCCGCCGCGTAGTCCCTGACCAGGCCCAGCGCCGTGCCGGACAGGCCGGGCTCGTCGCGGCCGTGGCGCAGGTACTCCGCCACCGACGCCAGCACGTCCCCGGGCGACGGCCGCCGTCCGGGGTCGCGGGCCAGGCAGCCGCGCACCAGCGTCTCCAGCTCCACGGCGAGCCCGGACAGGTCCGGCGGCAGGGTGGCGAGCTGCGCCATCAGCTCCAGCACGCCCTCGCCCCGGTAGGGGCCGTGCCCGGTCGCCGCGTACAGCAGGGTCGCGCCCAGCGCGTAGACGTCGCTCGCGGCCGTCACGACCCGCGACCCCTGCGCCTGCTCGGGCGCCATGAACGCGGGGGTGCCGACCGCGACGCGGCTGAGCGTCATCCGGGCCCGCTCCCGCGCGTGCGCCAGGCCGAAGTCGATCACCCGCGGCCCGTCCGCGCACACCAGCACGTTGGACGGCTTGAGATCGCGGTGGACGAGGCCCGCCGCGTGGATCGACTCGAGCGCCTCCGCGCATCCGCCCGCCAGCCACCGCACCGCCGCGACGGGCAGCGGCCCCGCCTCCGCGACCAGCAGCTCCAGCGAGGGCGCCGGGACGTACGCCGTCGCGAGCCAGGGCACCGCGGCGTCGGGGTCGGCGTTCACGACCGAGGCGGTGTAGATCCCGCTGACCCGCCGGGCCGCCGCGGCCTCGTGCGCGAAGCGGGCGCGGAAGTCGGTCTCGCGAGCCAGCTCGGCCCGGATCGTCTTGACCGCGACGAGCCGTCCCGCCGCGGAGCGGCCCAGGTAGACGCGGCCCATGGAGCCCGACCCGAGCCTGCCGAGGAGCACGTACGGCCCCGTGGCGGCGGGGTCGCCCGCCTCCAGGGGGCCGAGCGGCGCGTCGCGCCTGACCATGTCGCCTCCCGCGGCCGCCTGCCTCACATGGTGCACAACGCGGCACGCCGATGGCTGCCGCGGGCGCGAAGCGTCCGATGGCGGCCAAGGGCCCGGCCCGCGCGGTGCGCGGGCCGGGGCGGGTCAGAGCAGGTCAGGGCGGGGCGGGTCAGGGCCGGTCAGGGCGGGTCAGGCGCTCTTGTGGGCCTCCGCCTCGCGCCGCACCTCGTCCATGTCGAGGGCGCGGGCCTGCGAGATGAGGTCCTCCAGGGCCTCCTCCGGCAGCGCGCCCGGCTGGGAGTACAGCACCACCCGGTCCCGGACGACCATCAGCGTCGGGATCGAGCTGATCTGGAAGGCCGCCGCGAGGTCCTGCTCGGCCTCGGTGTCGACCTTGGCGAAGACGACGTCCGGGTGCTTCTCCGACACCCGCTCGTACACGGGGGCGAACTGGCGGCACGGCCCGCACCAGGACGCCCAGAAGTCGACCAGCACCATGCCGTCGCCGCCGACGGTCTCGTCGAACGTCTCGCGCGTCAGGGCCTTCGTAGCCATCACCGTTCTCCTCTCAGGGTCCTTACCGCTACGGCAACACCGGCCCGGGCGGCGCGATTCCCCGCGGCCGCGCGGGCGCCGCGCGACCGGGCGATTACGCCCGTACGGGCGTGTCAGGGCGCGGTGTAAGCGAGACGAAATCGCCGTTCATTACCGTCCGGAACGAGGCTCACCCCGTCCTGGAAGGCGGCTCATGTCGGGTACGAGAGTCCTTGCGAGAGCGAGCGGCGCCGGGATCACCGCGACGGGGCGGCCGGGCGGCGCCCGGGAGGGCGCGGCGCGGTCCGCCGTCCGCTTCGAGGTGCTCGGGTCGCTGCGGGTGCGCGGCGCGGCCGGGCCCATGCGGCTCGGCACCCCGAAGACGCGCGGGCTGCTGGCGGCGCTGATGTGCGGCCCGAACCGGCCCGTCGCGCTGGAGACGCTGGTGGACGCCCTGTGGGGCGAGGAGCCGCCGAAGTCGGCCACGAAGAACGTCCAGTCGTACGTGCACCGGCTGCGCCGCGCGCTCGGCGACCCGGACCGGATCGTGCGGACGGGACCGGGCTACCTGCTGCGGGTGCGGCCCGGCGAGCTGGACGCGCACGCCTTCGAACGGCTCGTCCGGGAGGGCGGCGCGGCGGCCCGGCGGGGCGACGACGCCCGCGCGGCGCGGCTGTTGCGCGACGCGGCGGCCGCCTGGCGCGGCGAGGACGCCTACGCGGGCGTGCCGGACGTCCCGCTGGTGCGGGCCGAGGCGCGGCGCCTCGCCGAGGCCAGGCTCGCGGCGCTGCGCGACCGGATCGACGCGGAGCTGCGGCTCGGCCGGCACGCGGCGCTCGTGCCGGAGCTGTGCGCGCTGACGGCGCGGCACCCGCTGCGCGAGGAGCTGTGGGAGCGGCTGATGACGGCGCTGTACCGGTCGGGACGGCAGGCGGACGCGCTGCGCGCCTTCGGCGACGCGCGGCGGGTCCTCGCCGAGGAGGCCGGGCTGGATCCCGGCCCGGGCCTGCGGGAGCTGCAGCGGGCGATCCTCGCGGGCGACCCCGCCCTCGCGCCGCCGGTGCGCCCGGCGGAGGTCCTCGAACGGTTCATGCGGGCGCTGGACGCCGACCTGCCGGCGGAGGACGCCGAGCGGGCCGCGCTGTGCCACAGCATCCTCGCCGGGCGCCGGCTCATCGCCGCGCTCGACGACGCGGCCGGCGAGCTGCTGCGCGCCCTCGGCTCCCGCTGACGGAGTGCCGGCCCCGGCCCGGGACCGGCGCTCCGGCGGCTCCGCTCAGTGGACGGTCTGCGGGACCTTCCACGGGTTGTCGTCGCGCAGCGGCGGCGGCAGCAGCTCCTGCGGCCAGCCCTGGAAGGCGACGGGCCGCAGGAACCGCTCGATCGCGGCCGTGCCGACCGACGTGGTGGCGGGCGCGGTCGTGGCCGGGTACGGCCCGCCGTGCTCCATCGCGTAGCTGACGGCGACGCCGGTCGGCCACTGGTTCCACAGCACGCGCCCGCTGCGGTCCGCGAGCACGCCGGTGAGCGCGGCGAGGTCGCCGGTCTCGTCCTGCTCGGCGTGCAGCGACGTGGTGAGCTGGCCGGGCAGCGCGGCGACGGCGTCGGCGACGTCGGCGAGGTCGTCGTAGGTGACGACGAGGCCGAGCGGGCCGAAGCACTCCTGCCCGGCGGCGTCGGCGTCGGCGCGGAACGCCGCGAGGTCCATGGTCAGCAGGCGCGGGGCGGTGGACGCCCCGTCCTCCGGCCACACGACCCGGCGGACGCCGGGGCGGGCGCCGAGCGCGTCGGAGACCGACAGGAAGCCGGCCTCGATGCGGTCGTTCAGCATCGGCGCGGCGGCGACGCCGCGCAGCCGCTCGGCGATCTCGTCCACCAGCGCCTCGGGCGCGAACAGCAGGCCCGGGTTGGTGCAGAACTGCCCGGCGCCCAGGGTGAGGGACGCGGCGTAGCCCTGCGCGATCTCGTCGGGGCGCGTCTCGGCGGCGCGCGGGGTCACCACGGTCGGGTTGACGCTGCCGAGCTCGCCGAAGAACGGGATCGGGGTCGGCCGCTCCGCCGCGATCTTCGCGAGGGCGAGGCCGCCCTTCTCCGAGCCGGTGAACGCGGCGGCGGCGATGCCGGGGTGCCGCAGCGCCTCGACGCCCTCCGCCTCGCCCTCGATCAGGCCGAACACGCCGTCCGGCAGCCCGGCGCCGGCGATGATCTCGGCGGTGCGGCGGGACAGCCGGGGGTGGCCGGGGTGCGCCTTGAGCACGACGGGGCAGCCGGCGGCGAGCGCGGAGGCGGTGTCGCCGCCCGCGACGCTGAACGCGAACGGGAAGTTGCTCGCGGCGAACACCAGCACCGGGCCGAGCGCCGTCCGGTAGCGGCGCAGGTCGGGCCGGGGCCCGCTCGGCCACTGCGGGTCGGGGCGGTCGATGCGGGCGTCGTAGAACGCGCCCTCCCGCACCTGGTCGGCGAACAGCCTCAACTGGAACGTGGTGCGGGTGAGCTCGCCGTTCAGCCGGGTCTCGCCCAGGTGGCTCTCCTCGTCGGCGAGGGCGACCAGTTCGGCGCGGGCGGCCTCCAGGGCGTCCGCGATCGCGGTCAGGCCCTCGGCGCGCTCCTGGGGAGGGGCCGCGGCCCATCCGGCCGCGGCGGACACGGCGGCGGCGACGGCCTGGTCCGGTGTCATGAGGTGCTCCCTTCGTCCCCGGCGTGCGGGGTGGTGCGGACGGTCCCCGAACCCCGATTCTCCACCGAGTTCCGGTACCCGTAGAACGCGTAGACGATCAGGCCGAGCAGCATCCAGACCACGAACCGGACCCAGGTGACCCAGTCGAGGTTGGCGATCAGCCAGATCGAGAAGCCGATGCCGACCAGCGGCACCAGCGGCACCCAGGGGGTGCGGAACGAGCGCGGCAGGTCCGGTCGGGTCCGGCGCATCACCACGACCGCGACGGCGACCACGATGAACGCCATCAGGATGCCGATGTTGGTGAGGTCGGCGGCCTCCTTGATCGGCAGGAACCCGGCGATGACCGCCGAGCCGATCCCGACGAGCCAGATGACGCGGTCGGGGACCTGCCGCCTCGGGTGGTTCCTGGCGAAGTAGGCGGGCAGCAGCCCGTCCCGGCTCATCGAGAACCAGACGCGGGTGACGGCGAGCATGTTCGCCAGCGCGGAGGTGGTGATGCCGATGACGGCGCCCACCGCGACGACCGTGCCGAGGCCGGCGAGGCCGACGGAGGCGAGCGCGCTGGAGAACGGGCTCTTGACGTCGATGTGCCGGTAGTCCTGCATGCCCAGCAGCACGATGCAGACGAGCAGGTAGATGACGGCCGCGATGGCGAGCGAGATGACGATCGCCTTCGGCAGCACCTTCTTGGCCTCGGCGCTCTCCTCGGCCGCGGCGCTCATCGCGTCGTAGCCGTAGACGGCGAAGAACGTGGTGGCGGCGCCGGAGATCGCGCCGCCGATGCCGAAGGGCAGGAACGGGCTGAAGTTGCCGCCGGAGATGTGGAACGCTCCCGCGATCACGACCAGGGCGACGATGCCGAGCTTCACGACGACGAGGATCGTCTCGAACCGCGCCGACTCCTTCGTCCCGCGCGACAGCACGAACGCCAGCAGCAGGCACAGCAGCGCGGCGAACAGGTCGACCTTGTGGCCGGAGCCGGTGCCGGGCGCGCCGAGCGCCCAGTGCGGGATGTCGAGGCCGACCTGGTCGAGGATGTACGACAGGTAGCCGGAGATGGCGATGGCGACGACCGCGACGATCGCGGTGTACTCCAGCAGCAGGTCCCAGCCGATCGCCCAGCCGATCGCCTCGCCGAGCGCGGCGTAGGAGTAGGTGTAGGCGGAGCCGGCCTTCGGGATGAGCCCGGCGAACTCGGCGTAGCAGAGCGCGGCGGCGCTGCTGGCGATGATCGCGATGAGGAACGAGATCATCACGCCGGGGCCGGCGTCGTCGTGCGCGACGACGCCGGCGAGCGAGAACACGCCGGCGCCGACGAGGCCGCCGAGGCTGAGCGCGACGAGCTGCCACAGGCCCATGGTGCGGCGCAGGCCGCCGGCGGTCTCCTCCTCCGACGAGTCGACCGGCTTCAGGCGGAAGATTCCCGCTCGGGTGAACAGCCCGCGTGCGGCCGGATCGGCCGAGGGCGGCGTTTTCGGCATGGCTTGGGACATGACGGTCCCTCCCGGATGGGTCAGGGGTTACCAGGGGTGGGTGGTGCGGCGGCCGGCGCGGTTCGGCCGGCCGCCGTGCGGAGCCCGGACGGGGGCCGCGGCCCCGGAACGGGAAAGGCCGATCGGGCTAGAGGACGAAGCCCTCGGGGAAGGGATCGGCGGGGTCGAGCAGGTAGGTGGCGTTGCCGGTGATCCAGGCGCGGCCGGTGAACTCGGGGATCACCGCGGGCAGCCCGCCGGCCTCGGCGGTGCCGACGAGCCGGCCGGTGAACCGGGTGCCGATGAACGACTCGTTCACGAACTCGGTGTGCAGCGGCAGCTCGCCGCGCGCGTGCAGCTGCGCCATCCGCGCGGACGTGCCGGTGCCGCACGGCGACCGGTCGAACCAGCCGGGGTGGATCGCCATGGCGTTCCGGGAGCGCTTCGCGTCCGAGCCGGGCGCGAGGAACTGCACGTGCTTGCAGCCGCCGATCAGCGGGTCGCCGGGGTGCACCGGGCGGTCGGTCTCGTTGATCGCCTCCATGATCGCGAGCCCGGCCTTGAGGATGTCGTCCTTGCGGGCCCGGTCGAACGGCAGCCCGAGCCGCTCCAGCTCGGTGATGGCGTAGAAGTTGCCGCCGTACGCCATGTCGTAGCGGACCTCGCCGAGGCCCGGCACGTCGACGGCGGCGTCCCGGCGCAGCGCGAACGCCGGGACGTTGCGGAGCGTGACGGTCTCGGCGACGCCGTCGCGGACGGCGACGCGGGCCTCGACGAGCCCGGCCGGGGTGTCCAGCCGAACGATCGTCTCCGGCTCGGTCACCTCGACCATCCCGGTCTCGACCAGCACGGTCGCGACCCCGATGGTGCCGTGCCCGCACATCGGCAGGAACCCGCTGACCTCGATGTACACCACGCCCCAGTCGGCGTCCGGCCGGGTCGGCGGCTGGAGCAGCGCGCCGCTCATCGCGGGGTGGCCGCGCGGCTCGTCCATGAGGAACCGGCGCAGCCCGTCGAGGTGCTCGACGGCGTACCGGCGGCGCTCGGCCATCGTCGCGCCCGGGATAGGCGCGACGCCGCCGGTGACGACGCGGGTCGGCATGCCCTCGGTGTGCGAGTCGACCGCGGTGATCGACCGGGCCGAGCGCATCAGGCGGCCTGCCGCTGGGCGAGGGCCTCGATGGCGCGGGCCATGTCGGCGGTGACGCCGGCGCGGTGCTCGTCGGTGAGCGGGCCGCGCGGCGGGCGGCAGGGGCCGCCGTACCGGCCGACCTGCTCCATGCCGAGCTTGATCGCCTGGACGAACTCGGTGCGCGAGTCCCACCGGAACGCGGCGACGAGCGGCTCGTACAGGGCGCGGGCCTCCTCCAGCTTCCCGGTGGTGGCGAGCTCGTACAGCAGCGCGGACTCGGCCGGGAACACGTTCGGGAAGCCGGCGAACCAGCCGGTGGCGCCCATCAGCAGCGCCTCCAGGGTGACGTCGTCGGCGCCGGCGACGACCTCCAGGCCGGGGGCCTTCTCCTTGATCTCCAGGACGCGGCGGACGTCGCCGGAGAACTCCTTGACCGCGACGATGTTCTCGATCCGCGCGATCTCGGCGAGCAGGTCGGGGGTGAGGTCGACCTTGGTGTCGATCGGGTTGTTGTAGACCATGACGGGCAGCCCGACGGACGCGACGGCCTCGTAGTGGGCGATGACCTCGCCGCGGTTGGCCCGGTACATCGTCGGGGGGAGGCACAGCACGCCGTGCGCGCCGTCCTCGGCTGCCAGCTCGGTCCAGTGCCTGGCCTGGTGGGAGCCGGGGCCGTGCACGCCGACCACGACGACGCCGTCCTGGCCGACCGCCTCGACGGCGGTGCGGGCGACGCGGCGGCGCTCCTCGTCGGTCAGCGAGGAGTACTCGCCGAGGGAGCCGTTCGGTCCGACGCCGCGGCAGCCGTTGTCGACGAGCCAGCGGCAGTGCTCGGCGTACTTGTCGTAGTCGACGGCGAGCCCGGCGGGAGCGGTGGCGTCCTCGTAGTAGGGCAGCGCCGTCGCAACGATGACGCCGCCGAGGCTGAGGAGCTTGGTGTCGCTCATCGGGCGCTCTCTTTCTGGTCGGGGTTCCTGGGGTTATCGGTGTTGTCGGTGTTCTCGATGGGAGGGCTTGCGAGTTCGCCGAGCCGGATGGGCTGGGCGAGGGGACGGTGATGGGGGTTCGCCCCGGGCACCGTGCCGGAGAGCAGGTCGGCGACCGTGGGGCCGCAGATGCGGGCCTGGCACGGTCCGAGCCCGGCGCGGGTGCCGAGCTTGACCGCGCGGGCGGACCCGCCCGCCTTCTCGCCGGCCGCGCGGCGCAGGGAGCCGTAGGTGGTCTCCTCGCAGCGGCAGACGACGGTCTCGTCGCGCAGCCAGCCGGGCCAGGCCGCGCCGATCGGGTGGGCGGCGGCGAGCCGGGCGGCGAACGCGCGGGCCCGGTCGCGGCGGCGGC
>NZ_JABMCA010000139.1:0-11421 GCF_014706005.1 Actinomadura sp. RB99
TGGCCGGCCGCGCCGGGGCCCGGCCGCCGGCGTGCGCGGTCGCCGGGCCGTCCGGGCGGTCGGGGCTCGCGGTACTGGTCAGCGGCGAGGCCGCGGCGCGGGTGATGCTCGCGGACGGCGACGAGGTCCGGGTCGGCGGCGGCCCGCACGAACCGTCCGAGCGGACCGTCGAGGGGCCGCCCAGCGTCAGCTCCATGCTCGCCACCTGCGCCACCTGCGCCACCTGCGCCGTCCGTGCCGCGGCCGGTCGCGCCGGCCCGGCCGACGACGGCCGAGCCGGCGCCGCCGCTGCCGCCGACGCCGGTCGACGGCGTGTCGGCCGCGGGCACCGAGGAGCCGCCGCGCGAGAGGGTCAGCCTGATCCGCCGGCATCCGAAGCGGCGCCCCGGCGGGCCGCAGGTGCTCGGGGTCAACTGCAAGAACGAGCACTTCAACGACCCGCGCGCGCACTACTGCGCGGTCTGCGGGATCTCGATGCTCCAGCTCACGCTGTCGCCGTTCCACGGGCCGCGGCCGCCGCTCGGCGTGCTGCTGCTGGACGACGGGCAGGCGGTCCCGCTCGAGGACGACCACCTCATCGGGCGGCGCCCCGACCGGGCGCCCGAGGTCGCCGAGGGCCGCGCGCACCCGCTCCGGATGACCGACACCGAGGAGTCGATCTCCCGCCGGCACGTCCTCGTCCGGCTGGAGGAATGGCAGGTCAACGTGGTCGATCTCGGATCGGCCAACGGGACGGCGGTGCGCGCACCCGGCGCCGCGGACTTCGTCCGGCTGCCGCCCGACACCCCGGTCGAGCTGGCGCCGGGCGCGACCGTCCGGGTCGGCCTGACCCGCACGTTCCGGTTCGAGTCCAACCGGAAGGTCTGATTCGGCTTGGCCGGAACCGGACGCGCACCGGGCGGGCGCCCGCCGCGTCACATCCACCGTGCCTGACGGCGCTCCCACCGCGGCCGGGTCCCCGGCCGCCCCCTCCGAAAGGACACCGATGCGAACACGGCCCATGGGCGGTATCACCTTCGCCCATCCGCCCGCCTTCTGGACCGGGTTCATCGCCTGCGTCGCGGGCGTCGCCCTGCACCTGCCGATGTACATCGACTCGGCGGACATGCACTACACCATGCGCGGGATGTCGATGGACGCCCCGATGCTGACCGGGATGGCGCTCATCGTGGTCGGCCTGGCGCTCACCGCGTACGGGCTCATCCCGCGCGGTCTCGCCGCGTCCCGCCGCGACGGCGAGGTGCGCGTCCGCGCGGCGCACGACGCGCCGTTCCGGCGGGCGCACATCGGGCTCGTCATCGTCATGACGACGGCGGTGACGATCGACGCGATGAAGCCGATCACGCTGTCGTTCGTGGCGCCGGGGATGGGCAAGGAGTACGGGCTGAAGTCGGCCCTCAACCCCGGCGGGCACTGGCCGGTCGCGCTGCTGCCGCTGTTCGGCCTGACCGGGACGGTCGCCGGCTCGTTCCTGTGGGGCTGGCTCGGCGACCGCATCGGGCGGCGCTCCTCCATCCTGCTGGCCGGGGTGATGTTCGTGACCACCGCGGTCTGCGGGGCGATGCCGTCCTTCTCGTGGAACCTGGCGATGTGCCTGCTGATGGGCCTGGCGGCGGGCGGCATGCTGCCGATCACGTTCTCGCTGCTGGCGGAGATGATCCCGGGCCGGCACCGCGGCTGGGTGATGGTGCTGATCGGCGGGAACCTCGCACTGGCCTACGCGATCACCAGCTCGCTGTCGTCGGCGCTGGTCCCGCACTACTCGTGGCGGATCCTGTGGCTGCTCGGCATGCCGACCGGGGTGCTGCTGATCGCGCTGAACCACTGGATCCCCGAGTCGCCGCGGTTCCTGCTGGCGCACGGCCGGGAGGACGAGGCCCGCACGATCATGTCCCGGTACGGCGCCATCGAGGACGTGGCGGAGACCGAGGCAGAAGCGTCGGGGCCCGCCGGGGAGGCGCCCGCCGAGGAGCGTCAGGAGGCCGCGCACGGCGGCGGCTTCACGCCGCTGTTCCGGCCCCCGTTCGCCGGGCTCAGCATCGCGGTGGTGGTGCTGGGGCTGGGCATCGGCCTGGTCACCTACGGGTTCCAGCTGTGGATCCCGTCGAACCTGCAGAGGCTCGGCCTGGCCCAGAAGTCGGCCGACGCGGCGCTGCGCGACTCCTCGCTGCTCGGGCTGCCGCTGGTGTTCGTCGCGGCCGCGATGTACGGGCTGTGGAGCGCCAAGAAGACGATCATCGTGCTGACCGCGCTGACCGCGGCGGCGCTGGTGGCCTTCTCCTTCTCCGGCGAGTCCCTCGCGCACGACCGGACGTGGCTGTACGTGCTGCTGGCCGGCCCGATCGTCGGGACCGCCACGATCGCCGCGGTGCTGGCCGCCTACAGCTCGGAGATCTACCCGACTCGGATCCGCTCGCGCGGCTCGGGCCTGTCGGCGGGGGTCGGCAAGCTCGGCGGGGTGGTCGTCACGATCGTGCTGGTGGTGGGCGCGACGGTGCCGTCCATCAACACGACCGCGCTGCTCGGCGCCGTCCCGCTGCTGCTCGCGGTGCTCGTCGTCGCGGCGTTCGGGGTGGAGACGAGGAGGCGCGCGGTCGGCGCGGCCGCTCCCGCCGTGCAGCCCGCCGACGCCTGACGCCGGTCAGTCCCCGAGGCGGGCGGCGGACTCCAGCAGCAGCGCGTGGACGAACGCCTGCGGGATGTTGCCGCGCAGCTGCCGCTGCCGGACGTCGTACTCCTCGGAGAACAGGCCGCTGGTGGCGCAGCCGGAGCGGGTCCGCTCGAACGTGCGCAGCGCGCGGGCGGTCTCGCCCTGGCGGTGCTCGGCGAGGGCGAGGAAGAACCCGCACAGGCTGAAGGAGCCCTCGGCGACCCCGAGGGGCTCGTCGCCGACGCGGTACCGGTAGACGAAGCCCTCCTGGACGAGGTCCGAGCGGACCGCCTCCAGGGTGGCGACGGTGCGCGGGTCGTCGTGCGGCAGGGCGCCGCGCAGCGGCGGGATCAGCAGCGCGGCGTCCACGCGGTCGTCGCCGGGGGCCCGTTTCCACCGTCCGCCCGGGGCGAGCGAGGTGCGGGCGGTCTCGTCGAGGACGGCGTCGGCGAGGGCGTTCCAGGAGGACGCCTCCGCCGGCCCGGCCAGGAACCGGGCGGCGCGGCGCAGGCCCGCGACGCAGCTGAGCCGCGAGTGGGTCCACAGGTCGTCGCGGGTCTCCCAGATGCCGGCGTCCGGCTCCTTCCAGCGACGGGCGACGGCGTCGGCGGCGACGCGGGCCGCCTCGAGCCGCTCGGGGCCGGGCGCCTCGCGCTCGGCGGCCGCCGCGAGCAGCAGCAGCGCCTCGCCGAGCGCGTCCAGCTGGAACTGGGAGCTGGCGCGGTTGCCGGTGACGGCGGTGGCGCCGGGGTAGCCGGGCAGGTCGCTGTCCCGCTGCTCGGGGATGTCCGCGCCGGTGACGGTGTAGGCGGGCTTGAGGCGGTCGCCGTCGGCGAGGATGCGGGCGGCGACGAACTCGGCCGCGGTGCGCAGCAGCCGCGGCGGCCCGCCGTGCACGGCGACGGCGCGCCCGGCGAAGCACTGGTCGCGGATCCAGGCGTACCGGTAGTCGTAGTTGCGGCCCTCGTCGGAGCGCTCCGGTAGCGCGGTGGTCGCGGCGGCGACCATCCCTCCGCCGCTGCTGGTGAGCCCGGTGAGCACCGAGTAGGCGAGGCGCGCGTCGCGCGGGGCGATGGTGTCCTCGCAGGACGGGACGTCGTCGCGCCAGGCGCGTTCGGTGGCGTCCCAGAGCGCGGCCGGGTCCAGGGCGCCTTCGGAGGCGCCTTCGGCGATCTCGAGGACCAGGTCGCGGGACTCGCCCTCGGCGAGGTCGAAGGTCAGGGCGAGGACGGGCCCGCCGTCGGTGTTCTCCCGCACCACCGCCTCGTCGCCGCCGCGCCAGCGGATCCGGGCGGGGCCGCTGCGGGCCGTCCATTCGCCGCCGTGGTGGTGCAGGTCCCGCATCCGCTCGTGGCGGCCGCCGGCGCGCACGTCCAGCACGGCGCGGATGCGGGCGGCGCCGCGCACCGCCCGGCAGCGGCGCAGCACCACGGCGCGGTCGCGGTCGGCGGGGCGGGCGAGGGCCTCGCGGCACTCGACCATGCCCCCGTCGCCGGTCACCCAGCGGCTGCGCCAGATGAGCCCGCGGTCCTCGTAGTAGCCGCCCCACACCCACCGCTCTGCGACGGGCTGGACGACGTAGTCACCCGGGCCGCCGAGCAGGCCGCCGAACGCGGCGGGCGAGTCCCAGGCGGGGAAGCACATCCAGGCGTACTCGCCCTGCGGCCCGACCAGGACGCCGCGCTCCCCGTCGGCGATCAGCGCGTAGTCGCGCAGCGCCTTCGGCAGCGAGTCCCGTCCGCCCGTGCCTCCCACCGTGACCTCCTCCGCCTCGTGCCGTCGTGCGTCGAGGGGGTCACTACCCGAGAAGGCGCCGCCGATCCGGAGTGATCACCCGCGCGGGGCACCGACAACTTTTTTTGTCTTGACAATTCATACTGTCGGCGCCCATGATGGACGCATGCTGGACGTGACGGTGATCGAGGAGCCCGGGGCGGCGGCCGCGTCGCTGGACCCGATGCGGGCGCGGCTGCTGGCGGAGCTGGCCGAGCCGCTGTCGGCGGCGGCGCTGGCCGCGCGGGTCGGGCTGCCGCGGCAGAAGGTGAACTACCACCTGCGGGCGCTGGAGCGGCACGGGCTGGTGGAGCTGGTCGAGGAGCGCCGCAAGGGCAACATGACCGAGCGGCTGATGCGCGCCACGGCGGCGTCGTACGTGATCTCGCCGCTGGCGCTGCCGGGCCTGCAGCCCGATCCCGCGCGGCACCGCGACGCGCTGTCGGCGCGCTGGCTGCTGGCGCTGGCGGCGCGGCTGGTCCGCGACGTCGGCGCGCTCATCACCGGCGCGGAGCGGGCGAACAAGCGGCTGGCCACCTACGCGCTGGACGGCGAGGTCCGGTTCGCCTCGGCCGCCGACCGGGCGGCGTTCGTGGAGGAGCTGACCGCCGGCGTCGGCGCTCTGGTGCGCAAGTACCACGACACGTCGGCGGAGGGCGGCCGCCCGCACCGCGTCGTCATCGCCCTCCACCCCTCCCTCAAGGCCGAGCCCGCCGCCAGAGGCCGGGCGGAGGAGGGCGACCCGCCGGGCATCGAGCAGGACCGCGGCGCGGCGGACGCGGACGGGTCCTGAAGGCCACCCGCCGCGGCACGGCATGAAGGCACACGAGCCGCGAACAGAACGGCACACCAACGGAACGGGCGCGCGTGCAGCGCGCCGGAGCGAGGAGCACGCCATGGCGAAGGAATTCGAGATCGTCCGCGAGTTCGAGGTCGACGCGCCGCCCGAGCGGATCTGGGACGCGATCACGGCGAACACGGCCGGGTGGCTGTGGCCGACCGAGTACGAGCCGCGCGAGGGCGGCGCGGCGGGCTTCGGCTCGACCGTGGCCACCTGGGACCCGCCGCACCGGCTGGTCGTCCGGTCCGAGTCCCCCGAGGAGCTGAAGGCGGTCGGGCAGTCGCTCAACCAGCTCGACCACCTGATCGAGCCCCGCGAGGGCGGCCGGTCCTGGGTCCGCTACGTGCACAGCGGGATCTTCGTGGAGAACTGGGACGACCAGTACGACGGCGCGAACAAGCACACCGACTTCTACCTGCACACGCTGCGGCAGTACGTCACGCACTTCCCCGGTATGCCGGCGGTGCACACCGACGTGCAGGGCCCGGCGGCGTCCACGGCGAAGGACGCGTTCGAGACGGTCGGCCGGGCGCTCGGGCTGGGCGCGTCGGCGGCGGACGGCGCGTCCGAGGGCGACCGGGTGCGAGTGGACCTGCCTGGCGCCGGCGAGGTGGACGCGGTGGTCGACTTCCGCAACGAGAACTTCCTCGGCCTGCGCACCGGCGACGCGATGTACCGGTTCTTCGGCCGCAACGCGTGGGGCGCGCCGGTCGGGGTCGCGCTGCACCGGTTCGCCGCCAGCGCGTCCGGCGACGAGGACGCGACGCGCAAGGCGTGGCAGAGCTGGCTGGACGGCCTGTACGCCTGATCCGGAACGGCGGCGGACCGCTCGCGGTTCCGCGGCCGGCGAACTCGGCGACGAGCCGGACGTTCTCCAGCGCGGTCAGCGACGGCACGAGATCGAAGAACTGGAACATGAATCCCCTAGCGGGCGCTGCTTCTGCTGCGAGCGCCTGCCTTCTCCCAGCAGAAGCAGCGCGGCTCGGTGAACTCTCAGGGGTCCAGCGCGCAATAAGGCCGTGGGTCACATCGCCGATAGCAGAAGGTGCAGGGTGGGGCCGCCGCAGCCGAATTACGGTCGCGGGTTCGAATCCTGCTGGCATCACCTACCACCTACAGACCGACAACGTCGGGGCGGACAAGTGGTCGACGGTCAGGCGCGATCCAGGTCAGGCGACATGGCCGCGTCGGAAAGCCCGACGGTGTCCGGGAGGGCGGGCATCCGGCGGATTGGGGAGAAGAACAGCAGCAGCCATGACACGGCGGGGACTGCGGCGCCGAGCCACAGAACCGCCCGCGGCCCTGCCTGGTCACCGATCAGTCCGGCCAGGAAACCACCGATCGTCAGGGCTCCCATCAGCAGGAGACGGAACGTGGCGTTCATTCGGCCGAGCACGTTCCCCGGGGTGATCCGCTGACGGAAACTCACCTTGAGGACGTTGTCGATTCCGACCTTGACTCCTGTCACCAGCCAGGCCGCTCCGACGAGCCACACCCAGGGGCCGCGTCCGACCAAGGGCACCAGGAGGCCGGCGGGTGCCAGCGCCAGGCTGGTTCCCCACAGCGCGCGGCCTTGGCCGAGCCGAACACCGATGCGCCGCGCGGCCATCGCCCCGGCGAGCAGACCCACACCGCCGGACGCCAGGAAGCCGCCGAGCGCCGCGCCGGAGAATCCGAGTTGGCGGATGAACACCACCGGCAACATGGTCACGGTGAGCTGGATCGACAGGTTCGTGCAGGCACCCTCCAGCAGGATCGGCCGCAGTACCGGGTGGCCGAGCACGTAGCGAAGGCCGGTGCGGATGTCGAGGGTCAGCCGCCCGGGAGGCACCGGCGCCGGCGCAGACTCGCGGCCGCGGATGCCGAGCAGGCAGGCCGCCGACCACAGGTACGTCAGCGCGTCCAATCCGACCGCCACCGGCGCCGACAGCGCCTGAGCCAGGTACCCGCCGACGCCGCGCCCGCCAATGTCCCCCGCCGCGTCCAGGGCGACCAGGTGCGCGTTGGCCTCCTCCAAGCGGTCGCGACCCACGGCCTGCGGTAGGTAGCTGAGTTTGGCGATGTCGAAGAACACCGTGGCCGCGCCGGTGGCCAGCACCACCGTGTACAGCTGCGCCATGGACAGGACGCCCTGCCACCACGCGAGCGGGATCGAGCCGAGCAGCACGGCGCGGGCCAGATCCGCGGCCACCAGCACCCTGCGCCGCGGCATCCGGTCCACCCACGCGCCCGCGGGCAGTCCGATGACCAGGAACGCGACCGTACTCAGACCGGCGAGAACCCCCACGTCACCCGGCGAAGCGTGCAACGCCACCACTGCGACCAAAGGAATGGCCACATAACTGATCTGGGTACCGATCTCGCTGATAGCGGCTGCGGCGAAGATACGTCGGAAGGGCTGAATGGCGAACACACCTCGGTATGGCATGCCGCTCAGCGTCATCGCCGGAGGGGCCGAGCCGGAATCGATTTAGACTGGCCCGAATCCGTTGGGAGGCCCCGTGCTGGACTTGGAGTTCTCCACGGGCGATCTGGCCCGCACCCGGTTCGCGTGCTCACCCCTGTGGGAGTGCGTGGCCGCGCTGCGCGCTCTGCGGCAACCCGCCGCACATGCGCTGCACCGGCCCTGGCTCGCAGTAGCGGCGCCCCGCGTCGCCGAACTGCGCTCGTCCGAACGCATCGCGCTGCTGGACGCGCTGGTGCCGCCGCCTCCTCGGGCGCTGCCGTCCTTCCTCGCCCCGACGCCCGCCGTCCCCTCCCCCGATCTGGACGACGAGCTCGCCGCGCTGCGCGCCGTCCCGGCGGAGGAAGTACGCGCCGAACTGGACCGGACCTGCGGCGTCCGGACCGCGTCGCTGCGGGAGCTGTACGCCCGCCCGTCCAGCGGGCTGGATCGGCTCGCCGGAGAGATCCGCGCGTTCTGGGAGGCGGCCTTGGCCGAGGACTGGCCGCGCGTACGGGCATTGTTGGAGGCCGACGTGCTGTATCGCGCGCGGGAGCAGACCGATGGCGGGCCCGCCCGGCTGTTCAACGCGCTCGACCCCGCGATCCGCTGGCGCGGTGACACCCTGTCGATCCGGCTGCTCCACCACTCCGCTGCCCAGCGGCTGGATGGACGGGGCGTCGTTCTGGTGCCGTCGGCCTTCGCCTGGCCACGCGTTCTCGTCAAGACAGGGCCCGTGTGGCCGGTCACCGTGCGCTACCCGCCGCGCGGCGTGGGCCTGCTGTGGACCACCGACCGTCCGGCCGCACCGGATGCGCTCGCCGGGGTGCTCGGCGCGACACGGGCGATGCTGCTCACCGCCCTGACCTCGCCCGCCTCCACCACCGACCTCGCACGCCGCCTCCGGCTCTCACCCGGCGCGGTCTCCCAACAACTCACCGCCCTGCGAGCGGCCGGTCTTGTCACCGCCCGGCGCAGCGGCAGATACGTTCTCTACACTCGCACGGCCGTCGCCGACGCCTTCCTCACGGCCGCCGGCGCCTGAGGAGCGGAGCGCCGATAACAACCGGCACCTACGGTGCCTGGCTGTAAGTTTCAGGGCCGCTGCGAGGCTCGGTCCACGCCCCGCCCGCAGCCCACATCCCGGGCCTCGTTCAGACGCGGGCCGCCACCGGACTGCTCACGCCGACCGATAAGGCGTACCAGGGCCTCGGCACACGCACCTCCACGCCCTACGAGGACATCGACCGGACGCACGCCAAGCAGCGCGCGCCCGGAGAACGAGCGAACGCCCAGCTCAAGCCATGACGGATCCCCCAACGGAACGCCGTGATCATTCTCAGCGCTAACGGCTATCTGTGGACCCCGGTCTATGGAGCCGGAACTCGGAGCGGAATCCGGAACGACCTCGTGGTCTCCCTCGGCGACCACCATCGTCCCCTGGCGGTCAGCGGACGACGCGGTAGGAGAGGTGGGTCGCCGCAGGGGTCGCGATCACGCGGGTGCGTTCGAGAGTGATCGAGGAGTCGAGCGCGCCGAACAACGGCGTACCGCCGCCGACCAGGACCGGGATCACGTGCACGCGGATCTCGTCCACCAGGCCGAGCGGTAGCGCCTGCTGCATGACGGTCGCGCCGTGCAGCCCGACGACCTTGTCGCCCGCCGCCTTACTGGCCTGCTCGATCGCGCTGGCCACCCCGTCGGTGACGAAGGTGAACACGGGCGGGTACGACCTGGTCGGTGCCTGGTGAGTGACCACGAAACACGGGACATCGCCCATCGGGCCGCCCCCGCCCCAGCCGCCCTCCCCCTCGTTCTTTTCGAACGACTTGCGGCCCATCACCACCGCGCCCCAGTCTTCGACCACCTGCTCCAAGATCGCCCGATCTTCATCGGTCGCCTGGTCGGACATCCACTTGTGCAGCATCCCGGCACCGTCGCCGAACGGGTTCTCGCGGCTGTCGTTGGGGCCGGTGACGTACCCGTCGAGCGAGATGGACATGTCGCAGATCACTTGCGCCATCGGATACGCACTCCCTCTGGAGGTGTTCTAGGTCCGCTGTGTACGACTCGGTGGGTCGGTCGAACTCATCGGTGACCTGTGGGATCGCCCATCACGCGTCCCCTGCCGCGAGCCCGCGCCTGATGCAGCAGCGCCAGTCCGGGACTCACGCAGACGACATGTCAAACAGCACGCGGACCCCAGGTCAAGGCGGGTGGCAGAGCCCCCGCTGGACACCCGAGACCGGTGAGGGCCCCGTTCGGTGCCTGCGTCTTCCTGCCCCAGCGGGCGCCCGCTCGGCTGTGGCCGCGCGTTCGAGGGCGCCGCCGAGATGCGCACGCATGGTGCCCGCGTCGGCGCGCTTCATCGAGCGCGCACCTCAGTTCCGTCTCGGCGGCCTCGCGGCGGCCGCCTTCGATCCGAAGCTTGGTGGCGAGATCCTCGCGCACCCGCTGCCGCTCGACTTCGGTGTCCACCGCTGCATCGTTTTCAATACGGCTTCGCAGGCGTGCTCGGCCGCAGCCAGTTGCTGGCGGGCGTCGTCCAGCCGCGAGTGGGGGCCATTGCGGCGCCGCCGATCGCCGTGTCGGCTGACGGGTCCCGGCGTGCCCGCCGGTCGGGTCTTTAGCTCGGACGGCGTTAGGCGTCGTGCCCCCTTGGTGGGGAGGCTGCCCTCCTCGTAGAGGCGTAGGCACTGGCGCGCTGGGCCTCGCCGGTCGTTGCAGGACGACCAGCAGCGTTTCTTCAGGCCGTCAGGAGCGGTTCGGTGTAGGCCGCCCAGCAGCAAGGAGGCTGGGGCGAGGTTGTCGGGTCGGACAGCGGGCTCTGGTCAGGCCTGCCGAGGGTCTAACTGGTCCCCGGCCATGATCGTGCGCGCCGCCGCGCACTCATAGCGCCAGCTCTCGGAACACATACCAGTTGTCCAGATCCTCGCTGACCACGCGCATCCGGACGGCGGCATCGAAGTGATTGCGCCGCAGGTTCCGCAAGTCTGACGTCTGACTGCCGGCGGCGCCCGGCCCGGGGGCTATCTGAAGCATCGGGCCTAGGAGTTGCGGCCCGCGGGCACGTGGGCGGCGTCCAGGAGGCCTCAGGGGATCCGCAGGCCGTCAGCGCACCGCAAAGGCCGATCTCGCCCCCGATCCCCGCCGAGGAGGCCCAGCCCTCGCGAAGGGCGGCCTGGCGGCGGGGTCGGTCCGGCGAGCGGTCCCTGCAGTCCTGCTCACGTTCGCTAGGAGCGGGTGGGGAGCGTCGCGGTGTGCCGCCAATGGCGTGACGTGCACGCTTCGCTCAGCGTTGGCCGCCCCATCCTTGCCCCCTGGGGCGCGTCGTGCTTCGCGTTCAGGTCCCTTAAAGCATCGGTCAGGCGCCCTTGGCAGGGGTTGGGGTCGTGTCCCGGCAGGGCGGGGCTGGGGGCCTGGAAGGGCGGCGGATCCCGTGTCGTGTGGGTGGTCTGGGTCACTGCCTGGGGTGATCAGCGGGTTCGGATCCCGGGGTGCAGGGGATCGTTTCGAACTTTTTTTGGGGCGGGGGAAGTGGGCCCGAGCCCTTGCGTTGGGGGCGTTTTGGGTTGTCTTTGCAGGTCGGCCGCGTGCTTGGGGCGTGCTTGACGAAATATGGGGGCCCTTGAACCTGTTGTGGATGTGTGACCGACGGGGAAGCCCGTCCGGGGCGCCCGACCAGATCACGAAGGGCGCATCGAGTCCCTGATC
>NZ_JABMCA010000014.1:0-164309 GCF_014706005.1 Actinomadura sp. RB99
CGCGCGCGAGGAGCGGGGGCTCGTCGTGCGCGTCGCCGACGACGGCCGGGGCCCCTCCGGCGCCGAGCCGGAGGGGTTCGGGATCCTCGGCATGATCGAGCGGGCGCGCAGCGTCGGCGGGCCGCTGGACGGGCTGCTGGGCGGGCGGGGCCGGCGGCATCGGCGCGCCCGGCCACGCCGGGCCCTGGTCGAGCTTGGTGCGGAACGCGTCGGTGTCTAGCTGCGTCGCCGGGGCGTGCACGGCCGGCGGCTCGGGCTCCGAGGGCCACAGCGGCTCGCCCGCCCCGTCCCGCGGAGGCTCCGAAGGCCACCGCGGCTCCTCCGCCGGAGCGGGAGCGGGAGCGGGCGGCGGCTCCGGCGCGGAGTGCGGCGCAGGGGGCGGTGCCGGTTCCTGCTGGGACGCGGCGCGCGCCTCGGGCTCCGGCGCGGCGGGCGGCGGGGGAGGAGGAGGCGGCGCGATCCGCGGGGGCGGGACGTCGGAGGACAGCGGGTTCACCGGCGCCTGCCGCTCCCCGTGCACCGCCGGAGACGGCGCGGGAGACGGCGGCGGAACCGACCCGGCCCCATGCGCCGCAGACGGCGATACCGGGGGCGACATGGGCGGCGGCATCGGCGGGGCCGACGGCGGCTCCACCGGGGCCACGGCCGGCGGCGGCCCCGGCGCCTCCTGCGCGGGCTCCGGCACCGGCGCGACGGCCCGGTCCTCGCCCGAGGACGCCCGCTCGGCGGCCATGTGCGCGCGGGCCGCCTTGATGATGTCCCACGCCGACAGCTCGTCGGTGGACGGCGGGGAGTGCATCGCGGGCGACGTCAGCTCCGCCGCGACCGCCTGCGGCACGGCGAACCCCGACGCCGGCGGCGGCACCTGCGCCAGCCGGCACCACGTCAGCCCGATCGTGTAGGTGGTGGCCAGCAGCGCGGCGAGCGCGTCGGGGTCGTCGCGGCGCAGCGCGTCCGGCAGCCGCCCGTCGCGCGGCCACAGCGCCCGCAGCGGGTTGGCGGGGTCGCCGAGCACCGCCTGCAGCGTGCGGGCGCTGTCGGGGTCCAGCCAGCGCTGCAGCGCCGGCAGCGCGCCCGGCGCGGCCTGCAGGTCGGCGGCCAGCACCGCGATCCCCGCGCGGCGGACCTCGTCGTGGCTGCGGCCGCCGGGCACCGGACGCGGCCCGGTCAGCCCGTGCACGATCTGCTCCAGGTCGTACAGGGCCAGGCGCAGGTACTCGCCGGGCGCGGTGTCGCGGACCATCGGCGTGGCGAACTCGGCGGGGCAGCGGCGCCGCCACTCCTGCACGATCGCCTCCGGCCCGTACCGGACGGTCGCCATGTCCTGGTTGACCATCCGCAGCGACGCCGCGGTGACCGCGGCGAGCGCGTCGGCGCCGGGCCGGAACCGCGGGTCGGTCTGCAGGCCCGCCGCGACCTCGTACATCACCCGCGCGATGTGCGCGGCGCCGCCGCCGTCGCCGGCGCCGAGCCGGTGGATGTAGTAGCCGGCCAGGGTGCCGAAGTCGGGCGGCATCATCCAGTGCAGCCGGTCGGCGGAGGTGGTCAGGAACGGGATGAACGACTCGATCAGCGGGTGCTCGGTCAGCACCACCGGGGAGCCCGCGCACCACAGCAGCGCGCCCCACGCGGCGGCGATGGTGCTGGGCGTGCCGGGCTGGAACATCGGGTCGCGCTGGGCGAACTGCTGCGGGTCGACCGCGAGCGCGGTGGTGATGGCCTGGGAGATCCGCGCGACGACGGCGGTGTCGGGGACGGGCCCGAGGAACCCCAGCGGCGCGACCCGCCCGGCCGACAGGTCGGGGCCGGTCGGGTACAGCTGCGGCGGGACCGGCGGGGTGCCGGCGCCGCGCGGCGCCGGGACGGCGACGCGCCGGTCGGCGTGGTCGGGCGGGGGAGGGCAGGGGAACCAGGCGCCGTCCAGGCCGCACCGGTACCAGCGCCCCCACGCGCCGAACAGCCACCATTCCCCGGCGCCCCACAGCATCCGCGCGGCGATCTGCCCGGCCCGCTCCTGCGGCTGGGCGGTCCGCCACCACGGGGAGGCGACCAGTTCACGCACGTTGCCCTCGACCGCCGCGAACAGGTCCGCGCTCGGGCCGCCTCCCGTCCCGCCGGGTCCCGCCCCGGCCCCCTGCCAGCTCACCCGGCGAATAGTAGTCCTCCCCGGCGGAGTGTCCGGCATGTCGTGTTCTGTCGGTCGCGTTCCACCCTCCCCTTGTAATGAGCGTTATGGCACGATGCTCCTGAACGGTCGAGGGGAGGGGCGGCGATGGGCGTCGACGCGGCGGCGCGCACCCGCGCCCAGGGAGTCGCGCTGGCGGTGTTCTCCTCGGTGTGCTTCGGCGCGTCCGGCCCGTTCGGCAAGGCGCTCATCGAAGGCGGCCTGGACCCGCTGCAGGCCGTGTGGCTGCGCATCACCGTGTCGGCGCTCGCGCTGGTCCCGATCGTGTGCGCCGTGCGGGCCCGGCGCGGCGCGCGCTCCCTGCGCGCGCAACTGCGGCCCCACCTCGGGCGGCTGGCGGCCTACGGGCTGACCGGCGTCGCCGGATGCCAGGCCTGCTACTACCTCGCCGCGTCCCGGCTGCCCGTCGGCGTGGCGATCCTGCTGGAGTTCACCGGGCCGGTCATGGTGCTGGCGTGGCTGCGGCTGGTGCGCCGCGCGCCCGTGCACCGCACCGCCGCCGCCGGCGTCGCGGTCGCCATGGCGGGCCTCGCCCTGGTCGTCCAGGTGTGGACGGGCCTGAGCCTGGACCCGCTCGGGCTGGCCGCCGGGCTCGGCGCCGCCGCCTGCCAGGCCTCCTACTTCCTGCTGGTCGACCGCCTCGCCGGACGCGTCGACCCGCTGGTCATCACCACCGCCGGCAGCGTCGTCGCCGCGGCCGCGCTCGCCGCCCTCGCCGCGCCGTGGGCGCTGCCGTGGCGGGTGCTCGGCGACGCCGTCCCCGTCGCCGGGCGCACCGCGCCCGGCTGGGCGCTGGTCGCCTGGATCGCGCTGGTCAGCACCGTGCTGGCCTACCTGACCGGGATCGCCGGCCTGCACCGGCTGTCCGCGCAGGTCGGCGGCGCCATCTGCTACACCGAGGCGGTCGCCGCCACCCTCATCGCCTGGGCGGCGCTCGGCGAACGCCTCACCGCCGCGCAGACGGCCGGCGGCGCGATCGTCCTGACCGGCGCCTACATCGCCCAGCGCGCCGCCGTCCCACCCGACCGCCCGGCCGCCGCCATCGGGACCAACACCGGAAGCGCGGCCGGTGGCGGCGCGGTGCCCGCGGCCCGGCCCGCCGACGCCCCGAACTGACCTAAGGGCGCCTGCGGCCCGGGCCCGCCGGACGGGTCAGGCGTTCTCCGCGCGGAACCGGCGGGCCCCCAGCCACACCGACACCACCAGCAGCACCACCGCGACCAGCGCGCCCTCGGCGACCGCCGCCGTCGCGTAGTCGCCGAGGAACGCCGCCCGCGCCGCGTCCACCACGTACCGGAACGGGGTGAACCGCGACACCGCGTCCAGCCATCCCGGCGCCAGGCTCATCGGCAGCAGGATCCCCGACAGCAGCATCAGCGGCAGCGTCACCGCCGACAGCAGCGGCGCGAACGCGTCCTCGCTGCGCGTCCGCATCGCCAGCACGTACGACAGCGAGGCGATCGCGACCGCCAGCGACACCACGAACAGCAGCCCGACCGCGATGCCGCCCGCCGGCGCCCGCAGCCCCAGCGCCAGCCCGACCGCCACCAGCAGCACCGCCTGCGCCGCCACGATGACGGTGTCGCGCAGCACCCGCCCCAGCAGCAGCGCGGTCCGGCTCACCGGCGTCACCCGCAGCCGCTCCACCACCCCCGACCGCAGCTCACCGATCAGCCCGAACCCGACGAACCCGGCGCCGAACAGCGCCAGCTGGATCAGCACGCCCGGCACGAACACCTGCCAGGCGTTGCCGGCGCCGAAACCGCGCACGTCCACCAGCCGCGACAGCAGCGGCCCGAACAGCACCAGGTACAGCAGCGGCTGCACCGCGCCGAACACCACCGCGACCTTGCTGCGCAGCGTCTGCCGCAGATACCGGCCGAACACCAGGCGGGTGTCGGCGGCCGTCCGTGCCAAGGACATCGAAGTCCTCCTTCGCTTCTCGGGGGATGGATCCGCCGCCGGTCAGGCGGCGTCGCGCAGGGAACGGCCGGTGACGGTGAGGAACACGTCGTCGAGGCTGGGACGGGACAGGTTCAGCGACGCCAGCTCCACCCCCGCGGCGTCCAGCGCCCGCACCAGGCTCATCAGCTGCCGCTCGCCGTCCTCGACGGTCAGCCGCACGCCGCGGCCGGCGACCACCGCCTCCCGCACCGACGGATGCCGCGACAGCGCCTCGCGCGCCGGCGCGCCGCCCGACGGGTCGGCGAACTCCAGGGTGACCACGTCGCCCGCGACGCGGCGCTTCAGCTCCGCGGGCGTGCCCGCGGCGACGATCCGTCCCCGGTCGATGATCAGCAGCCTGTCGCACAGCGCGTCCGCCTCGTCCAGGTAGTGCGTTGTCAGGAACACCGTCGTGCCGTCCCCGGCGCGCAACGAGCGGACGTGCTCCCACAGGTTCCCGCGGCTCTGCGGGTCCAGGCCCGTCGTCGGCTCGTCCAGGAACAGCAGCGGCGGCCGGTGCACCAGCCCCAGCGCGATGTCCAGGCGCCGCCGCTGACCGCCCGACAGCGCCCCGCACGGCCGCCCCCGCAGACCCTCCAGCTCCAGCCGCGCGCACAGCTCGCCGATCCGCGCGGCGCGGTCCCGCACCCCGTACAGGCGGGCCTGCAGGTCCAGCTCCTCGCCGACCGGGACCGACGGGTCGGTGCCGCCGCCCTGCGCGACGTAGCCGATGCGGCGCCGCACCCCGCCCGGATCGGCGCGCAGGTCGCGCCCCGCGACGGTCGCGGTGCCCGCGGTCGGCGCCAGCAGCGTCGTCAGCATCCGCAGCGTGGTGGTCTTCCCGGCGCCGTTGGGGCCGAGGAACCCGACGATCTCGCCGGGCGCCACGGACAGGTCCACGCCGCGCACGGCCTCGACCGTCCCGTGCCTGCCGGTGAAGGTGCGGGCGAGCCCGCGTGCCTCGATCACGATGACCTCCGATGGGGGAACGACTCGCCCAGTAGAGTAACCACAAAGTTTCAGTGACACCAAGTTTTCAGTCGCACCAGCGAAGGTAGGATTCCGGGCATGGGCAAGGAGATCGACCGGCGGCCCGGACCCGAGCCGGGGCCGCGCGAGCGCAAGAAGCGCGAGACCCGCCGCCGCATCGCCGACATCGCCACCGGGCTGTTCATCACCCGCGGCTTCGACAACGTCACCGTCGCCGACGTCGCCCGCACCGCCGACGTGTCGGTCAACACGGTCTTCAACTACTTCAGGACCAAGGAGGACCTGTTCTTCGACCGCCAGGGCGAGATGATCGAGGCCGCCGGGCAGGCGTTCCGCGACCGCCGCCCCGGCGAGGGCGTCGTCGCGGCGTTCCGCCGCCGCTTCTTCGAGGGCCTGGACGAGGGCGACTACCGGACCGCCTTCCACGAGGGCTCCGAGGTCTGGCTGAAGACCGTCCACGACAGCCCCGCCCTCACCGCCCGCATGCGCGAACTCGGCGAGCAGCTGAAGGACGCCCTCGCCGGCGTCCTCGCCGAGGAGACCGGCGCCGGCCCCGACGACATCACCCCCCGCGCCGCCGCCGCGATGATCTACGCCGCCCAGGGCGTCCTCATCGAGGAGATCGCCGCCCGCAAACGCGCCGGCGAGACCCTCAAGGAGATGCGCGACGACGTCTACGCCTCCGCCGCCCGCGTCTTCGGCATGCTGGAGCACGGCATCGGCGACTACGCCCCCAAACCCGCATCCGCCGACACCGTTACACGGCCCGGCGAGGACGCATAGCGCGGCACCAACGCAGGGATCGGGCCGCCGCCGCCGGAAAAATGAGTGTCGAGGCACTCCGCGGCGTTCCTAAAATCCATGATTGCGGAGGCGATCAATCATGGACACCCCCACGCTCCTTGCCCACCTGCAGACCCACGACACCCCGCTCACCCTGCCCCGGGGCGGCACCCTGCGCTGGGACGACGCGGACCTGCACCGCGCCGCCCACGCCGCCGGCCCCGAGCACTACGCGCTGCTGGCCCTCGCCCCCGGCGCGCTGCCCTGGCAGCGCGCCCGCGTCCTGCTGCAGACCCTCGCCGCCTCCCAGGCCGGTCTCGACGACGCCACCCGCGACACCCTCGCGCGCCTCGCCCGCGTCCTGACGCTGGCGCTGCCGCCCGCGCACGTCATCACCGTCCTGCTCGCGCTGCGCCGGCTGCGCGCCAACCACAAGCACACCACCCGCACCGTGCTGCGGTTCGTGCTGGAGCACCCCGACGCCGACGCGCTCATCGCGGCCCGCCGCCCCGCCCTGCTCGACTGCTTCGAGCACGCGCTCGGCAAGACCGCCGCCCGCGGCTGCGCCCGCCGCATCGACGACGGCGACACCGCCTCGGACTACCTGCGCCGCCGCCTGCTGCGCTTCCTCGCCGTCCCCGCCGCCGCGCCCGCCCGCGTCCAGGCCCTCTACGCCGCACCGCCCACCGCCACCACCGGCGGCCTCACCGGAACCGGAACCGCGGCGGGCACCGGAACCACGCCCGGCACGGCGACCGGCACGGCGACCGGCCCGGTGCGGGCACTGCCCGACGAGCCCGCCCTCACCCTCGACCCCGCCCGCGAACAGCCCGCGACCGTCACCGCCACCAACCGCGGCCACATCGCCGCCACCCTGGTCCACCTGTACCGGGGCGGCCCCGCCGAGGACCTGTACGCCGCGCTCGGCCGCTACGTCGACGACGCCGCCCGCGCCTACCCCCGCTTCGCCGGGACCGTCGCGCTCGTCCTGGACGCCTCGGCGTCCATGCGCGGCTACGGCGAACGCGAATGGGCCGTGCTGTCGCAGGCCGCCGCGCTGCGGATGCTGCTGTCGCGCGTCTGCGACCGGCTCGAGGTCGTCGAGGTCGGCGGCGACGAACGCGCCCCCCGCGGCGCCACCGACCTCGCCACCGGCGTCCTGGACGCCCTCGCCGCCGGACCCGACCTGGTCGCCGTCGTCTCCGACGGCTACGAGAACCGGTTCCCCGGCGACCTCGCCCGCGTCGCCGCGACCCTCCCGCGCGCCGGCGTCACCACCCCCGTGGTGTTCTGCCACGCCCTGTTCACCGCCGCCGACGACCTGACCCTGCGCCGACCCGCACCGTCCCTGCCGCAGCGCGGGTTCTGGCACCAGGACGACTTCACCACCCTGCTGCCCTGGATGTTCGCGCACTGCCCCGCGGGCCGCCCCTGGCTGCGCGCCGCCCTGCACGACCGCCTGGACGCCCTGGACCGGCAGGCCGCCGACCTCACCACCGCCCTCGCCGCCTGAACCGCCCCCCGAACCACCCGAACCACCCCCGGCCCGGAGGCCGCGCACGCCCTTGAGCGCGCTGCGCGCGCCTTGTACGCCGCCCGCGCGCGATTTCGGGGGAGCGGCCCTCGGCCGGCACGAACGAAAGGAGCACCGCATGACCGAGATGACGGCGCTCGACACCCTGCTGCCCGGCCCGCTCAGCCTCGCCGGGCACCGCCTCGGCACCCCGCAGCAGGCCGGCGCGCTCACCATGGTGCCGGTCTCCGGCCCCGCACGCCCCGGCTTCGTCCCGCCCCGCACCGGGCTGAAGCTGTCGCGCGTCACCGGCTACGGACGCCTCGAACTGCGCAACGGCGCCGCCGACGGCGTCGCGATCGTCCCCCTGCACATCGGCTACGTCCAGGACGCCGCCCAGAACCACGCGCTGTGCCGGTCGGCGTTCCTGGCCCCCGGCCAGAGCCTGCTGTTCGAGGACGCCTGCTGCGTCCAGCAGACCCAGGGCGGCTACCTCACCGGACGCGACCAGTGGTTCTTCGTGCTCCCCGGCGAACTGCGCGCCCGCGCCCTCGAACTGCGCGACGTCCGCGGCTACGCCAAGCTGTGGGACGACATCGCCGAGCTCAACCACCGCTGCGGGCTGCCCCGCCGCGGCCACCTCGAGCAGATCCTGTCCCGCAAGCGGCCCGTCCTCACCCAGTTCCAGAGCCGCCTGGAACCCCAGCCCGGACAGGTCGGCGCACTGTTCCTGGTCGCCGGGCGCTTCGCCGGCCTGGAGATCTGCCCCGACCCGCGCTACTTCGCCGAGATGTGGCCCGCCCTGGCCTGCTTCGCCTACGGCGTCGCCGCCTGGCGCGCCGAACCCGCGCCCGCCCCCGCCGTCCCCTACGACGCCGGCTCCCTCGCCGAACTGCGCGGCGCCCTGGACCGCGACCGCGCCGCCCGCCTCACCGACATCGCCCGCCGGCTCACCGCCGCGGGCCCCGCCGAACTCCGCGACCCCGTCCAGATACGGGAGGAGGAACGCTACCTGGACCTGCGGCTGTCCACCGTGACCGGCCCGCACCTGGCCGGGCAGGTCGTCACCGACGGCGGCCGCGCCGTCTACGCCTCCCTGTTCGCCCGCTGACCGACCGCTCCGCCCCCGCGGACCCGGCCCGCGGGCGGCACCCGCACGGGCCCGCCCGGAACGGCCCCGCAAAAGGGGTTGCCCCGGGCGGCCCCCACCCAGTTGAATCGGACCCACGGGAACTGAGCCGGACCCATCAGGCGATAACCCGGATTCCAAATTCGGATCTCGCACGACGCTCGACACGTCGCAAAGCGATCACGAGCCTGACCCGGTGCCGGCCGCCTGTCCCGTCTCCTCCAGGTAGGGCGCGAGCGCCGCCCGCACGTCCCCCGGCATCTCCCGCTTGGACTTGGAGCGCGGGTCGACGAACACGTGCCGGACCTCGCCGTCGGCCATCAGCCGCCCGCCCACCACGAACCGCGGACGCACCACCATGCTCGTCGTCCCCAGGTGCGCGACCGGCATCTCCACGTCCACCAGGTCGTCGAACCGCGCGCCCTCCCGGTACCGGATCCGCGCCTCCGCCACCACCAGGTCGTAGCCCGCGCCCACCATCTCGTCCGGCCCGCACACCGCCGCCCGCCAGAACTCCGTGAGCGCCACGTCGTAGAAGAACAGGTAGTGGCCGTTGAACACCACGCCCTGCTGGTCGCACTCGCTGTACCGCACCCGCAGCTGATGACTGAAGATCTGCCCCATACCGCCACATCCTGCCGCACCGCGCGGCACCGGCGGGCGGTGGCGCCTCACCGGGAACCGGCGTCCCGATCCTCGGCAGCCATAACCAGAGCTTCTGGATAGCAGAAGAATCATCTGTTGGACTTCTGCACTGCGAGTGACCAGCATGGGAGGTGACACACCAGCCCACCAGGGAGGACACCATGGACGAGAAGGCCATGCGCCCCGAGGACATCACCCGCCTGTTCGTCGAGCGCTCCAACGCCGGCGACGCCGCCGGGGTCGCCGCGCTCTACGAGGAGGACGCCGTGCTGGCCTACCCGCCCGGCGCGCAGACCGTCGGCCGCGACGCGATCCGCGCGCTGTGGGAGAAGGTGCTCGCCGGGCGCCCGCACTTCGAGCCCGAGGAGCCGCTGCCCACCCTCGTCAGCGGCGACCTCGCGCTCACCTCCACCCCGCCCAAGGACGGCGCCGGCGCCCGCGCGCAGGTCGCCCGCCGCCAGCCCGACGGCAGCTGGCTCCGCGTCCTCGACCAGCCCGAGTTCGTGCCCCCCGGCCGCTGACGAGCCCCGCCGCCGACGGGCCTGCCCGTGCCCAGGCCCTGCGTGGACGCCCGCGCCGGGCAAGCGCGGGCGCGGGCGCCGCGGCCGCGATGCCGAGAAGCCCAGGCCGAGAAGCTCAGCAGGCTCAGGAGGCCAGGAACTCCAGCAGGTCCCGGTTGAAGCGCTCCTTGTCGCCCGGCACCATCGCGATGCCGTGCGAGCCGCCCTCGTAGACCTTCAGCGTCGCGTCCGGGATGATCTGCGCGGACTTGCGGCCGGTCGCGTCGATCGGGACGATCTGGTCGTCGTCGCCGTGCACGACCAGCGTCGGCACGTCGAACTTCTTCAGGTCGTCGGTGAAGTCGGTCTCCGCGAACGCCGTCGTGCAGTCCACGCCCGCCTTGATGCTCTCGTGCATCGCCATGAACCAGAACGCGTCCCGGTTGCCCTGCGTCACCTTGTTGCCCGGGCGGTTCGCGCCGAAGAACGCCTCCGAGCTGTCCTTCCAGAACTGCGACCGCTCCTTCAGGATCCCGGCCTTGATGTCCTCGAACACCTGCGCCGGGACGCCCTCGGGATTGGCGTCGGTCTTCAGCATCAGCGGCGGGATCGCCGACAGCAGCACCGCCTTGGAGACCCGGCCCGTGCCGTGCCGGCCGATGTAGCGGGCCAGCTCCCCGCCGCCCATCGAGTGCGCCACCAGCGTGACGTCCCGCAGGTCGAGGGCGCCGAGCAGGTCGGCGAGGTCGTCGGCGAAGGTGTCGAAGTCGTAGCCGTCCCACGGCTGCGACGAGCGGCCGTGCCCGCGCCGGTCGTGGGCGATGCCGCGGTACCCGGCGTCGGCCACCGCCTTCATCTGGTCCTCCCACGCGTCGGCGTTCAGCGGCCAGCCGTGGATGAACACCACCGGGGCGCCCGAGCCCCAGTCCTTGTAGTAGATCTCGTTGCCGTCGCGCGTCGTGACGAACCCCATCCCGTGAACCCCCAGAAGTATCGGTGCGTTCCGCGGGGCGTTCCCGGGCACGCGCGCCGCTACCCGGATCGCGGGGCAAGGCAGGGTCGACCTTTCTTTGCACGCCCGCCCCGCGAGCACCGCGCCCGCCAGGCGCGGCGGCTGAAGTCTCGGCAAAGGCGGGCGCGTGCGGCGGGGAACGGGCCATGCGCGCGGCTAGCGTGCGGCCATGCCGCAGACGCCCGGCGACAGGCCCGCGTACGAGCCCGCCGACGTCCCGCCCGACGCGGCGTCCCCACCGCCCGCGCCTCCCGGCGCGGCTCCGGCCGGGACCGGCGGGGCCGGCTCGCGGCGGATGCCGCCGTGGCTGCCCCGGGCGTTCGCGCTCGGGGGCGTGATCACGCTGGCGTTCCTGGCGCTGCTGTGGCTGCTGGCACGGCTGCGCGGCCTGCTGCTGCTCGTGCTGGTCTCGCTGTTCCTGGCGTTCGCGATCGAACCCGCGGTGAACCGGCTGGCGGCCCGCGGATGGCGGCGCGGCGCCGCCACCGGGCTGATGTTCGTGGTGATCGCCGTGCTGCTCGCCGCCTTCGTCGGCGGCATCGGATCCCTGCTGGCCACCCAGACCAGCCACCTGATCAACGGGTTCCCCGGCTACGTCCGGCACGTTATCGACTGGGTCAACGCCACCTTCGGCACCCGCCTGTCGCGCGACACCCTGTTCCAGCGGCTCCCGACGGTGACGGGCACGCTGTCGCGGCACGTGTCGGGCCTCGCGCAGAACGTGTGGGGGATCGGCACCACCGCCTTCGGAGTGATCTTCAAGGCGCTCGGGGTGCTGCTGTTCACCTTCTACCTGTCGGTGCAGGGCCCGCAGCTGCGCCGGACGGTGTGCTCGCTGCTGCCGCCGCACCGGCAGCGCGCGGTGCTGCGGGCCTGGGAGATCGCGATCGACAAGACCGGCGGCTACATCTACTCGCGCGCGCTGCTGGCGCTGATCTCCGCCGTCGCGCACTACATCGCGCTCGCCGGCCTCGGAGTGCCGTACGCGGTGACGCTGGCGCTGTGGGTGGGGGTGGTGTCGCAGTTCATCCCGGCGGTCGGCACCTACCTGGCGGGCGCGGTGCCGGTGCTGATCGCGCTGACCCGCTCGCCGTCGACGGCGCTGTGGATCCTGCTGTTCATCATCGCCTACCAGCAGATCGAGAACTACCTGCTGCAGCCCCGCATCACCGCCCGGACGCTGGACATGCACCCCGCCGTCGCGTTCGGCCTGGTGCTGGCCGGGGTCGCGGTCGCCGGACCGGTCGGGGCGCTGGTGGCGCTGCCGTTCGGCGCGAGCGTGCAGGCGTTCGCCGGCGCCTACGTCCGCCGCTACGAGGTGGAGGAGCACCCGCTGACCCGGACGATGCCGCCCCGGCGCGAGCGGCGCGCCTCGCGGCGCGCACCGCGGTGGGCACGGCGGTGGCTCGGGCGGCTCCGGCGCCGGAAGTGACCCCGCTTTTGGCGACATCGTGTCGCCATCATAAGGTTGGCGACACACTGTCGCCAACTATCCCTCCGGAGCCCCTCCGTGTTCCTCGCCCTCCGCGACCTGCGGTTCGCCCGCGGCCGCTTCCTGCTGATGGGCACCGTGATCGCGCTGATCTCGGTGCTCGCCGCCGTCCTCACCGGCCTGTCGTCCGGGCTCGTCGGCGACGGCGTGTCCGCGCTGCGCGCCATGCCCGTCACCCACTTCGCCTTCCAGCGCGGCGTCGAGGGGGACCTGTACTCGCGCAGCACCGTCCCCGCCGGCGACGCCGCCGCCTGGGCGGCGCGGCCCGGCGTCCGCAGAGCCGCCGCCTACGGCAACCAGCTCGCCCACGCCAAGAACGCCCGCACCGGCCGGGACCTCGACATCGCCGTGTTCGGCATGGAACCCGGCTCCTTCATCGCGCCCCGCCCCGCCGCCGGCCGCGCGCTCGGCTCCGTCCCCGACGGCGTGTTGATCTCCGCCCGCCTCGCCGACGACGGCGTCCGGATCGGCGACACCCTCCGCGTCGAGCGCAGCGGCGCCGCGCTGCCCGTCATCGGCACCGTCGGCGACCGGTCCTTCACCCACGTCGCCGTCGTCTACGCGCCGCTGCGCACCTGGCAGCGCGTCCACTACGGCCTGCCCGGCACGCCGCCCGCGCAGGCCTACCAGCAGGCCACCGCGATCGCCCTGGACGCCGCGCCCTCGGTCGCCGGCGGCGGGGACGCGCAGGTCCTCACCAAGGAGAAGTCCTACTCCGCCTCGCCCGGATTCGCCGCCGAGACCGCCACCATGACGCTGATCAAGGTGTTCCTGTACCTGATCTCGATGCTGGTCGTCGCCGCGTTCTTCGTCGTGTGGACCGTCCAGCGCCGAGGGGAGATCGCCCTGGTCCGGGCGCTCGGCGGATCCGCCTGGTACCTGGCGCGCGACGCCGTCGCGCAGGTGCTGGTCGTGCTGGTGTCGGCCACCGCCGTCGGCACCGCGGCCGGCGTCGGCATCACCGCCGGGCTGCACGCCGCGTCCCGCACCGTCCCCATCGCCCTGGAGGCCGCGCCGCTGGCGACCGCCGCCGGGCTGCTGATCGTCCTCGGCGTGCTCGGCACCGTCGCCGCCCTGCGCCGCGTCACCTCCGTCGACCCGCTCACCGCCCTGGGAGGCCACCGATGACCGCCACCGCGACCCGCACCGGGCTCACCCTGTCCGGCGTCACCCTGCGCTACGGCGCCGGCGACACCCTCGTCACCGCCCTCGACGGCGTCGACCTCACCGTCGGGGCAGGCGAGGTCGTCGCCGTCGCCGGCCCCTCCGGCTCGGGCAAGTCCAGCCTCCTCGCCGTCGCCGGCGCGCTGATCACCCCCACCGAGGGCACCGTCGCCGTCGGCGGCACCGACGTCACCGCCGCCGCCCCCGCGCGCCGCACCGCACTGCGCCGCACCGGCATCGGCTACGTGTTCCAGTCCGCCAACCTGCTGCCCTCCCTCACCGCCCGCGACCAGCTGCTGCTCGTCGCGCACCTGGGCGGGCGCGTCACCCGCGAGCACCGCGACCGCGCCGCCGAACTGCTGGACGCCGTCGGGATGACCGCCAAGGCGCACCGCCGCCCCCACGAGCTGTCGGGCGGCGAACGCCAGCGCGTCGGCATCGCCCGCGCCCTGATGAACCGGCCCGCGCTGCTGCTGGCCGACGAGCCCACCGCCGCCCTCGACCAGCACCGCGCCCGCGACATCGTCGCGCTGCTGGCCGAGCAGGCCCACCGGCGCGGCACCGCCACCGTCCTGGTCACCCACGACGAGGGCCTGCTCGGCACCGCCGACCGCGTCGTGCGCATCCGGGACGGCAGAATGAACTAGCCGCGCCCGCACCTCCCCGCCGCGGAAGGAGACCGCATGCCGAGGATCACCGCCCCGACCGTCGCCGAGCACCGCGCCCGCAGGCACACCGCCCTGCAGGCCGCCGCCCGCGACATCCTGCTCGCCGACGGCGCGCAGGCGGTGACCCCGGCGTCGGTCGGCGCCCGCGCCGGCCTCGCCCGCTCCAGCGTCTACAAGTACTACGGCTCCACCGGCGACATCCTCGCCCAGCTCGCCGCCGACGTCTTCGCCGACTGGACGGACCGGCTGCGCACCGCCACCGCCGCCGCCGAACCGGACGGCCCCGCCGCGCGCATCGCCGCCTACGTCCGCGGCCACCTGGAGTTCGCCCGCAGCGACGACCGCCGCGTCACCGACGCCATCGCCGCCGCCGGGCTGCCCCCCGCCTGCCTGGACTGGCTCGCCGACCGGCAGCGCGCCCTCACCGCGCCGCTGCGCGAGGCGCTCGCCGACCGCGGCGACCCCGACCCCGACGCCACCGCCGCCCTCATCCTCGGCACCCTCGACGGCGCCGCCCGCCTCATCGACGCCGGACGCGACCCCGCCGCCGTCACCGACGCCGCCCTCGCCTTCATCACCCGCCCCTGACCCGCCGAGCCCCGTCACCCGCCCGGCGCGGCGGACGCGCCCCCCTTTACCCGCAGCAGGACGGACCCGGACCACATCGTCGACCATTGCCGTGGACGAGCCCGCCCCACCGGGTTAGCGTGCCAGCAGAACCTTGATCAATTAGCAGCTCGGGGGCGGAGGGAGCCGTCATGCACCTGCCCCGTACGCACCGTCCTCCCCGGCCCCCCGAGAGCGCGCCCCGCATCCGCGCGCTCAGCATCCGCGCGCCCGGCATGGGCCGCGCCCGCCGCGCCGTCGCGGGACTGGCCGCCGGAGCGCTCGCCGCCACCGCGCTCACCGCGCCCGCCGCCCACGCCCAGACCACCGGACGCGACGCCGGCAAGGACCCCGCCCTCGTGCGGCTGCTGCGCTCGATGAGCCTGCAGGACAAGGCCGCCCAGCTGTTCGTCCTGCAGGTCTACGGAAAGAGCGCCGACACCGCCGACCCCGCCGACGTCGCCGCCAACCGGAAGCTGTACGGCGTCGACAACGCCGCGCAGATCGTCGCCCGCTACCACCCCGGCGGATTCATCTACTACGCCAACAACGTCGCCGACCCCGCGCAGCTCGCCGGGTTCTCCAACGGCATCCAGCGCGCCGCGATGGCCCAGCCGCACCGCGTCCCCGAGACCATCGCCACCGACCAGGAGGGCGGCATCGTCGCGCGCGTCCAGCCGCCCGCCACCCAGTCGCCCGGCAGCATGGCGCTGGCCGCCGGACGCAGCACCGGCGACGCCGGAGCGCTCGCCCGCATCACCGGACGGGAACTGCGCGCCATCGGCGTGAACCAGGACTACGCGCCCGACGCCGACGTCAACGTCAACCCCGCCAACCCCGTCATCGGCGTCCGCTCCTTCGGCTCCGACCCGGCACTGGTGTCGTCCATGGTCACCGCGCAGCTGCGCGGCTACCGGGACGGGGGAGTGACCGCCACCGCCAAGCACTTCCCCGGGCACGGCGACACCACCACCGACAGCCACACCGGCGTCCCCCGCATCGGCCACACCCGCGCCCAGTGGGAGACGCTCGACCTGCCGCCCTTCCGCGCCGCGATCGCCGCCGGCGCCGAGGCCATCATGACCGCGCACATCATCGTGCCGGCCCTCGACCCCTCAGAGGACCCCGCCACCCTGTCCAAGCCGATCCTCACCGGCATCCTGCGCGACCAGCTGCACTACCGCGGCGTCATCGTCACCGACGCCCTCGACATGCAGGGGGTCCGCGACAAGTACGGCGACGAGCGCATCCCCGTCCTCGCCCTCAAGGCCGGCGCCGACGTGCTCCTCAAACCACCCGCCGACGCCTCCGGGAACGGCGTGTTCGCCCGCCAGCTCGCCGCCGTCGTCGACGCCGTCAAGACCGGCGAGATCAGCGAACAGCGCCTCGACGCGTCGGTGTACCGGGTGCTGGCCCTCAAGAAGAAGCGCGGCCTGTTCCGCAGCCCCTACGCCGACACCTCCAGGGTCGGCCGGACCGTCGGCACCCCCGCGCACCTGGCCGCCGCGCAGCGCGCCGCCGACCGCACCACCACCCTGATCAAGAACGACGCCGGACTGCTCCCGCTGACGACCGGCCCCCGCAAGGTCCTCATCGCCGGATGGGGCACCGCCTCCACCACCGCCGGCCTCGCCACCGGCATCGCCGGGCACGGCGCCGCCACCACCGTCCGCAGCACCGGCCTCAGCCCCACCCCCGCGCAGATCGACGACACCGTGGCCGCCGCCAAGGACCAGGACCTCGTCGTCGCCGTCACCAACCGCGCCTGGGACGTCAGCACCGAACCCGGCCACCAGGGCCCCGGGCAGACGAACCTCGTCAAGGCTCTGGTCGCCACCGGCAAGCCCGTCGTCGTCATCGCCGTCCGCGACCCCTACGACATCGCCTACTTCCCCGAGGCCGCCACCTACCTGGCCACCTACTCCTACACCGCCGAAGCGCTGCGCTCGGCCGTCAAGACCCTGTTCGGCGAGAACGACCCGCAGGGCAGGCTGCCCGTCGCCATCCCCACCCGCGACGACCCCGGCACCGCCCTGTACCCCTTCGGCCACGGCCTCACCTACCAGCACTGACCCTCGGACGCGGCCCCGGCTCGGGGCGCCCGGGCCCAACGGCGACGGCCCGGTTCCGGGGACGACAGCCGCAGTCGTCCCCGGAACCGGGCCGGGTTCAGCCTCTGCTCCTCACGCGGCCCCGCCACAGCGTCAGGGCCCAGGAAGGCCCCTGCGGCGGAGACCCCGAGGTCAGCGGTGCCGCGCGGTGACGGTCACCTGGTTGGCGCCGATCGCCTTCATCATCGTCGGCCAGATCTTGGTGGCCTCGCGGATCCACGCGGGCCAGTTGTGGCGGCCGTCGCCGTAGATGTCGGCGGTGTAGGGCACCTTCAGCTCGTCCAGGCGCTTCTTGAACTCCTGGTTGTCCGCGCCGACCGCGATCTCGCTCAGCAGGCCGATGTCCCACGGCGCCACGTTCGGGTCGCCCGGACCGGGCTTGCCGGTCGTCCCGGAGGAGAAGAACAGCTGCGTGCCGCGCAGCTTGTCGGCCAGCGCGTACGGGTCGTGGGCCGCCCAGTTGGCGTCGTCGGCCCACGGGATGCCCCAGATCGCGAACGGGTCCTGCCCGTTGCCGGCGTTGGTGAACATCAGCATCGCCGGCATCCCCGCCGACCGCAGCGACAGCGTGCCGCTCAGCGAGGCGACGTACTTGAACAGCCCCGGGTGGCGGGCGGCGTAGCTGTACGCGCCCTGCCCGCCCGAGGAGTTGCCGATCGCCGCGCGGACCGCGCCCGCGCCGTAGTTGCGCTCCATCAGCTGGCGCACCTCGGCGGTGTGGAAGGTCTCCCACTTGGGGGTCCCGCCCTTGCCGTAGTTGTACCAGTCGGTGTACGAGCCGTTCTCGCCCTCCGGCATCACGACCAGGACGTTGTACTTGGCGGCCCAGTCCTCGATGTCGGTGTTCTTGGTCCAGGAGGTGTAGTTGTCCTGGCCGCCGTGGAAGGCGTACAGCACCGGCCACGTCCGCGCCGAGCCGCGCGCCCAGTCGCCGGGCAGCAGGATCCGGGTCTTCACCGACTTGCCGAGCGCCGGGGACGAGATGGTGACGTCCACCTCGTGGTCGGCGACCTTGGTCTCCTGGGTGATCCGGGCGCCGTCGTCCGCCTTCACCGGCGCCGTGTCCGCCTGCGCAGCCCCGGCCCCCGCCGCGCCGATCCCGGCCACCAGTACCGTGGCGGCGGCCGCCGTCACCGAACGCCGCCAGTGGACGACCGTGGGTGCCGGACGGCGGACAGAGGGTGTCATATGCTCACCTTGCGGAACAGGCCCGACCCCCGTGGCCGCGCGACTTCCGCAGAGTGTGCCGCCGACCCGCCAAATGATCTACAAACCGGAGTAACAAAGAAAACTCCGCCTCACTGTAGATAAGTGAGTCATTCAGGGGGCGCCGTGAGCGCCCGGTGACACTCGGGTCAAATATGGCGATGAGGGACCGCGCGCGACGCCCGGGGGACCGGCATGTGAGCCAGGTCTCGGCGTGAGGGGTCCCGCGCATCGGGCAGGATCGAGGAATGCGGGCGCATCGGCCGGGGGGCGGTCGCGCCGACCGGCGGCGGCCCCGGGCACTGACGGCGGCCGCGGCCCTCGCCACGGCCGCGGCCGTCCTGGACGTGGTGGCCGACGGCCCCCTGCGCCACCTGGACCAGTGGGTGTTCTCCGCCGGCCTGCCGCCCCGCACCGGCGCCTGGCACTGGACGTGGCGGACGATCGTCAACGGCGGCCAGTACTGGATCGTCGGCAGCATCGCGGGCGTCACCGCCGCGGCCGCCGCGTGGCGGCGCCGCAGCCTCCCGCTGCTGATCCGCGCGGGCCTGTGGCTGGCCTGCACCGAACTCGTCGTGCGGTCCGCGCAGGTGCTGTTCGCGCGGACCGCACCCCTGTACGGCGAGGACGAGCTGTTCGCCGCCGGGCACCTGTCGTTCCCGTCCGGGCACTCCGCCAACGCCGCCGCCTGCCTGCTGTTCATCGCCGCTATGGCCGGCGCCTCGCGCGGCTGGACGATCGCCGCGCACACCCTGGCCGGGCTGGTCGCCGTCGCCGTCGTCGCGCTCGGCTACCACTGGCCGACCGACGCGCTCGCCGGATGGGGGATCGGCACGCTGCTGGCCTGCGCCGCGCGCGTCCTGGTCGTGCCCGGCGAACCCGCCCGCGAAGGCCGCCGCCGCGCCGCGCCGGTCACCGCCGCCCCCAAGGACGCCTGACCTCGCCACCGCCCCGATCTTGACTCCGCCCCGACCCGCCGCCGACCCGACTCTGACCCGACTCTGACCCCGCCTCAGCCTTGCCGCCTGGGCCTCACTCCGGACCGGCGGACTCGGCGAGCAGCGAGGCGAGTTCGCGCGGCTCGGACAGCATCGGCCAGTGCCCGGTCGGCAGCTCCCGGTACGTCCAGCCCGGCCCGGCCATCATCGCGAACACCGGATTGCCGCTGTCGGCCATCTGCCGCACCGCCGCCAGCGGGATCGTGCACAGGACGAGCGTGCGCGGCGTGCCCGGCAGCGGCTCGGGCCGCCGGAGCGGCTGCGTCACGGTCGCGAACGGCTGCGGAGTGCCGCGCCGCCGCATCTCGGCGAGCCGCTCGGCGCTCAGCCCCGCGAGGTTGACCGGGTCGATGTCCGCGTCGAACGCCGGCACCGGGATCGTCCAGCCGTCACCCTCCTCGGCGACGGTCTTCTCCAACTCGGCGCGGTCGTCGGGGGCGCGGAAGTCGATGCCCGCCATCCCGGACGGCATCGGCCCGCTGTCGACGTAGACCACGCGCGAGACGCGCTCGGGGATCCGGTCGGCGGCGCCGGTGACCGCCATGTTCGCGCCGCTGTGCGCGACGAGGACCACCGGCCCCGGACCGGCGCTCTCCACCGCGTCGACGACGTCGGCGATGTGGGTCTCCAGGCCCACCTCCGGCGTCAGCTCGCCCGCCCGCTCGGCGAGCCCCGTCAGCGTCACCGGGACCGCCTCGTGGCCCTCCTCCCGCAGCCCCGAGGCCACCTCCTCCCACGCCCACGCGCCCAGCCAGAACCCCGGAACCAATACGAACGTCGCCATGTCAGCGCCCTTTCCCTCGTTGGTGAGGTCAACGCTAGGCTCGATACCGGACAGAAACCGCCCGGATTAGTGGAGTGTCCCGTGTCACACCCGGCGCCGGACTCCGGCCGGTCCCACCCGACGACCCGCGTGCTGGCGATGCTCGAACTGCTGCAGGCCCACCACCACATGACGGGGCCCGACCTGGCGCGCCGGCTCGGTGTCGACGAGCGCACCGTCCGCCGTTACGCCGCGCGCCTCGACGACCTCGGCGTGCCCGTCGTCGCCGAACGCGGCAGGCACGGCGGCTACCGCCTGATGCCCGGCTACAAGCTGCCGCCGCTGATGCTCACCGACGACGAGGCGGTCGCGGTCGTGCTCGGCCTGGTGGCCGGCCGCCGCCTCGGCCTGCCGGGACAGGCCACCGAGAGCGCGCTGGCCAAGGTGCAGCGGGTGCTGCCCGCCGCGCTGCGCGACCGCGTCCAGGCGCTGCGCGAGACCCTCGGGTTCACCCTCGCCGCCCGCGACGCCGCCGCGCCCTCCACCGGTGTCCTGCTCACCCTGGCCGCCGCCGTCCGCGAGCGCCGCCGCGTCCGGCTGCGGTACCGGTCCTGGCAGGGCGCCGACTCCGAACGCGACCTGGACCCCTACGGCCTGGTGTTCCACTCCGGACGGTGGTACGCCACCGGCCACGACCACCGCAGCGGCGAGGTCCGCACCTTCCGCGTCGACCGGATCGCCTCCGCCGACACCGGCGGCACCGCGACCGGCGCCGCCTACGAGATCCCCGCCGGCGCCGACCCCGTCCAGCACGTGACGCGGTCGCTGGCCGGCGTCCCGTACGCGCACGAGGTCGAGGTGCTGCTGGAGACCACGCTCGAACAGGCCCGCCGGCGCGTCCCCGCGACCGTCGCCACCCTCACCGAGACCGCCGGGGGAGTGGTGATGACGACCCGCGCCGAGCACCTGGACGGCATGGCGCGGATGCTCGCCGGCCTCGGCTGGCCGTTCATGATCCGGCGGCCCGCCGAACTGCGCGGGCACGTCCGCGACCTCGCCCGCCACCTGGACGAGCAGGCGGGCCGCTGATCGGCCGCGCCCGGCACGCCATCAGCCCGCCCCCGGGCACCGCCGTCAATCCTGCTCGGGCTCGCCGCCGGAACCGTCCGGGCCGGAGCCGGCGGGTTCCTCCGAGCCGCCCGCGCCGCCGGAGCCGCGCGCCTCCCACTCGTCGCGCAGCATCGCGTAGACGACCTCGTCGGTCCACTCGCCCTTGACGAGCTCGTTCTGCACCAGGTGCGCCTCGCGCCGCATCCCGAGCCGCTCCAGCACCCGCGCGGACGCGGCGTTGCGGCCGTCCAGCCGGCCCACGATCCGGTGCAGCCCCAGGCCCTCGAACCCCAGCCGCAGCACCACCTCGGCCGCCTCCGTCGCGAACCCCTTGCCGTGGAAGGACGGGTTCAGGATGTAGCCGATCTCGCCCTGCCGGTGCTCGCGGCTGCGCCACTGCAGATTGACCTCGCCGACCAGATCGCCGGTCTCGCGCCACTCGACCGCCAGCACGAGCCAGTCGCCCTCCTTCTCCAGGGTCGCGGCGGCCATTTTCTCGCGCAGGAACGACCGCGATTCCTCCCGGTCACGCGGCTCCCAATAGAGGAAACGCGCCACTTCGGGAAGGGATTGGTAGGCGTAGAGGCTCTCCAGGTCGTCCTCTCGGAACGGACGCAGCGCCAGGCGCTCGGTCTCGATGGGAAAGGTGGGACGAAGCACGCGCCGATCCTATTCACCCGGCTCGCCGTTCGGCGACCCGTGGTTCCCCGGTAACCACCCGGTCGGCCGCCCGCCGTCCGGCCGTCACCCCGGGTCAGGAGCGGGTGGCGCCGTGCCGGCCGTCCCGGCCGCCCGCATTCTCATCGGCGTCCCGGCCGCCCGCGACGCCGGTCTCGCGTTTCTCCTCCTCGCTGAACCCGCGGGTGTCGCGGAATTCGACATACGGTTCCGCTCCCGCCGGCCGCCCGGCGGCGATGGCGCGGCCGCGCTCCAGTTCGGCGTTCATCTCCGCGCCCAGCAGGATCGCCAGATTCGTGACCCACAGCCAAACCAGGAAGATGATGATGCCGGCGAGGCTGCCGTAGGTCTTGTTGTAATTGGAGAAGTTCGTCACGTAGGCCGCGAACACCCCGGACGCCACCAGCCACAGCAGGATGGCCAGCACGCCGCCCGGGGTGACCCAGCGGAAACCGCGCTTGGCGTTCGGCGCCGCCCAGTACAGCAGCGCGAACAGGAAGCTGACGACGATCAGCATCACCGGCCACTTGACGATGTCCCAGACCGTCACCGCGGTCGAGCCGAGCCCGAGCAGGTCGCCGGCCTTGCGGGCGAGCGGACCGGACACGATCACCGCGATGACCGACACCGACAGCAGCACCAGCGTGACGATCGTGACGCCCACCCGCAGCGGCAGCGTCTTCCAGATCGGCCGCCCCTCGGGGATGTCGTAGATGGCGTTGGACGCCCGCATGAACGCCCCCACGTACCCCGACGCCGACCAGATCGCGGCCAGGATGCCGACGATCGCGGCGACGCCCGCCCCGGCGCGGTTGTTCTGCAGCTGCGTGAGCGCGCTGACCAGGACGTTCTTCACGGCGCCCGGCGCGATCCCGTTGAGGTTGTCGATGAGGTCGCTGGTGACCGACTTGCCGCCGAGCCCGACCAGCGACACCACCACCAGCATCGCCGGGAAGATCGACAGGATGGCGTAGTAGGTGAGGGCGGCGGCCCAGTCCGACAGGTTGTCGCGCTGGAACTCGCCGATGGCGCGCTTGGCGGCGCGCCCCCACGAGGTGACGGGCAGATCGGTGGGCGCGGAGGGCCTGCGCATCTCCGGGGGTCCTCTCTCAGCGTGCCAGCGGTCCGCGGCCGGTCCGGCGCACGCGGATCGGGGCGCGCTGCGCCCGCCGCACCCGGACCTGCACCGGCGCGTTGCGGATCCGGCGGCGCCGCCCTGCGCGGCCCTGGTCCGCGCCTGCCGCGACGCGACGACCTGCCGGGCGCGCAGCATGCGCTCGCGGGCCATCTCCTTGGCCTGGTCGGCCCGGTCGCGGGCCATCGCTTTCACGTCGGCCTTGGCCGCCAGCGCCTCGACGGTCTCCCCGAGCTCCTGGCGGGCCCGGTCGACCTCCTGGCGCAGCTCCTCGGTGCCGGCGTCGGCGCCGTGCCTGCCCTGGGTGGTCATCGGTGCGTCGCCCTCTCCTTCAGGTCGTGGACGGTCATGCGCGCCTCGTCCATCGCCCGTTCGGGTTTGGCGGGCGTCGCCCGCTTGGTCTGCGCCATGCCGAGCAGCGCCAGCACGCCCGCGGCCGCCACCAGCGCGCCGCCGACGATGAGGGCCGACGCCCACACCGGCAGCACCAGCGCGATCGCGGCGATCACGGCCGTGAGCAGCGCCGCCGCCCCGAACAGGGCGACCAGCGCCGCGCCGCCGAACATGCCGGCGCCGGTGCCGGCGTGCCGGCCCTTGTCCTTCAGTTCCGCAACGGCGAGCCGCAGTTCCGCGCGCATCAGCTCCGAGACCTGCTGCGTCGCCTGCCGGACGAGCTCGCCCGTCCCGGCCTCGCTCCTGTGCCCGTCGTGGACCGCGGGCGCGCGTCCGGCGTCCTGCCGGGACGCCCCGGTGATGTCGGCGGCGCTCCGGCCGTCGTGTGTCCGCAGGGTGCTCATGGCCTCAGGCCCCCTCCGCGTGCCGTCGTTTCGAAGCCTGCGGCAGACCCGTTCCCCCTGGTGGGGACCTAAACGTGGGACGCGGCGCGCCGGGCCCCTAGCCGCGGCCGACGAACGAGGGCATCGCGGTGGCCATCACCGTCATGAACTGCACATTGGCGTCCAGCGGCAGGCCCGCCATGTACAGCACGGCGTCGGCGACGTGCCGGACGTCCATCACCGGTTCGGGCCTCACCGACCCGTCGGCCTGCAGGGTGCCGGACCCGAACCGGCCGGTCATCTCCGTCGCGGCGTTGCCGACGTCGATCTGCCCGCACGCGATCCGGTGCGGGCGCCCCTCCAGCGACAGCGTCTTGGTGAGGCCGGTGATCGCGTGCTTGCTGGCGGTGTAGGCGGCCGACATCGGGCGCGGGGTGTGCGCCGACAGCGACCCGTTGTTGATGATCCGGCCGCCCCGCGGGTCCTGCTCCTTCATCATGCGGAACGCCTGCTGGGCGCACAGGAACGCGCCGGTGAGGTTGGTGTCGAGGACGGTCCGCCACTCGCGGTGCGAGAACTCCTCGACCGGCTGCGGCGCGCCGAACACCCCGGCGTTGTTGACCAGCAGGTCCAGCCGTCCCCAGCGCTCGGCGACGGCGCCGAACAGCGCCTCGACCGACGCGGGGTCGGTGACGTCGGCGGGGACGGGCAGTGCCCGGTCCCCGGCGTCGCGGGCGCGCGCGGCCGTGTCCGCGAGCGGTGCGGCGCGGCGCCCCGCCAATGCCACCCGCCAGCCGCGGTCCAGCAGGGCGACGGCGACGGCGGCGCCGATGCCCGAGCCCGCCCCGGTGACGAGCGCGACCGGTTCCCCGCCGGGCTTCCGGCCGGGGCCGGTTTCATGATCGGACACGGATCGAGCCTCCCTCGCCGACGTCTCACATGTCAAGATCAGCGTTCACGATACGGATGCACTCCGGCGAACCGCCACATCGCGGTCACCGCCGGCGCCGCGTCCGGCCCGCGCCCGGGCCGTGCCCGTCTGGCCGGTACCGGACCCGGCGTGCGTGTCCAGAGTCGGTCACCGGGTCTTGTGGGCCCGCTGAGGCGGATCTACCTTCCGCGCGGGCGTTGCTCCCAGCGCCCGCCCCAGGCGACGACGAGCAGATCCTCACCGCCGCCGTCCGGCTCCACCGACCCCCGAGGAGCTCCCCCCGATGACGACCCGCACAACGATCACCGCCGCCGCGCTGCTGCTCGGCGCCGCGCTCGCCACCGCGCCCACCGCGCCCACCGCGCCCGCCGCGCACGCGGCGCCCGGCCCGGCCGCGCAGCCCGTCCACCCGATCTCGCCCGGCGACCCCTACGCCGCCTGCACCGCCGGCGCCAGCCCGGACGGCACGGTCTACCCGGGCGCCGAAGTGGAACCGTGGATCGCCGCCGACCGGCACCGGCCCGGCCGCGTCATCGCCGTCTACCAGCAGGACCGCTGGTCCGACGGCGGCGCCAAAGGCGTCGCCGCCTCCTACAGCCGCGACGGACGCCACTTCACCAAGACCACGCTGCCGTTCAGCAAGTGCGCCCCCGGCGGCCTGAACTACGAACGCGCCTCCGACGCCTGGGTGGACTTCGGCCCCGACGGCGTCGCCTACGCCAGCGGCCTGGACTTCGACGTGTCCACGGCCCGCAACGGCGTCGGCGCCGCCACCTCCTACGACGGCGGACACACCTGGACCCGCACCACCCAGCTCATCGACGACACCGACCCGTCCATCGTCGACGACAAGAACTCCGTCACCGCCGACCCGCGCCACCCCGGCACCGCCTACCAGGTGTGGGACCGCATCGACCAGGTCACCACCGGACCCGGCGCCCACTACACCGGCCCCTCCTACATCGCCATCACCCGCGACCACGGCCGCACCTGGACGCCGGCGCACCCGTTCGTGGACACCGGCGCGGTCCCCAACTCCCAGACCATCGGCAACGTCATCGTCGCCGACGCCCGCCGCGACGTCCTGTACGACTTCTTCGAATGGCAGACCTACAGCGGCGTCGACGCCACCGAGCCGGTCGACCTGCACTTCGCCGTCGTCACCTCCAAGGACCAGGGCCGGACCTGGAGCAAGCCCGTCACGGTCGCGCCCGACACCTCCGTGCCGGAGGTCGACCCCAACGCCCCCGACGACCCGTCCAAGGCGCTGCGCGGCGGCGCCAACCTCATCAGCGCCGCCGTCGACCCGCAGACCGGCGAGCTCTACGCGACGTTCGAGGGCGCCGACCCCACCGGCTCCTACGACCAGATCCAGCTCGTCCACTCCACCGACGGCGGCCGCACCTGGTCGGCTCCGGTGCGCGTCAACCAGGCTCCGGCGGCGCCCGCCTTCACCCCGTCCATCGCGGTGAACGACCGCGGCACGGTCGCCATCACCTACGTCGACCTGCGCTACCTGCGCCCCGGCGACACCACCACGCTGCCTGCCGCCATGTGGTACCTCACGTTCCCGCGCGGCGGCGAGAACCGCCCGTCCGAGCGCCGCATCTCCCGCGTCTTCGACTGGCTGAAGGCGCCCTACGCCGGATGGGGCCACTTCCTCGGCGACTACGAGAGCGTCGCGGCGGCCGGGCACGGGTTCCAGCCCGCCGTGATCGAGACCAACGACACCGGACCCTCCGTCAACGGCACCGACCTGTTCACCGGGATCTTCGGCGCCGCCCCGGCGGCGGCCGCTCCGGCGACGGCGAGCCCCGCCCTCCGCGCCACCACCGCTCACCATCTGAACGCCCACCGCGCCCGGCACTGAGCAGCACACGGGACGCACACCGCACTGAGCGAAGGGGCCGCCGGCGACGCCCGGCGGCCCTGCCGCGATCGTCAGAGGATCGCGGTCTCCGCGCCGTCGACCAGCAGGACCTGGCCGTCGCGCAGCGACCGGTGCGGGACGCCTTCGCCGCGGTAGCGGGCGGCGACCGCCGTCAGGACCTCCGACTCCGGATGCCCGGGGGAGTCGACGTGGGGCACGAGCGCGTGATCGAGGACGCCCAGGCCGTCCCAGACCGGCGGGTCCCCGTGGACGCGGGTCACGGCGTCCGGGTCGTCGCACGCCTCAAGGCCGCGCAGGCTCGGCGCCAGCACGCAGCCGCCCGCGCTGTACCCGGCGTAGACGAGCGCGTCGCGGCCGAGCAGGCCGGTGAGCGCGGCGTCGGCGCCGCTGCGGGCCAGCGCGTGGCGCAGCACGAACGCGTTGCCGCCCCGCGCCCATACCAGGGGGAAGCGCGCCAGCTCCGCGGCGATGGCGGAGGCGGGCCGGCCGAAGTACCGCCGCAGGTCGATCTCGGTCGGACGCAGCCCGAGCGCGGTCAAGGCGGCGATCTCGCTTCGCACCCCGGCCCGCCGGCCCTCCTCGGACTCCGCGTCCAGGGCGTTGGCGATCACCGCGGTCTCGGCCCCCGGCGCCGGCAGCAGGCCGAGCAGCCGGTCGGGGTGCCCGCCCATCCGGAACGACGACAGATACAAGCGCACCCGACGACTCTAATCGTCAGGCCGTGCTCACCCAGTCGACGCGGTGCCCCTCGGTCGGGTCGGGCGTCTCCCAGCGGCGGACGAGCCGGTCGATGACCGCGTCCGGAACCGGCGCGGCCCGGCCGCGGTTGCGGTCGCGCAGCACCGCCGGCGGCGCCTCCAGCGCCACCAGCTCCACCCGGCCCTGGTAGCCGGCGATGAGACCGGTGCACTGCTCGCGCTGGGTCCGCGACACGTTCGTGGCGTTCCACACGAACGACCGCCCGGCGCGCAGATGCCCGCGGGCCAGCTCGTGCGCGGCCGCGGCGACCGCGTGCTGGTCGCCGGCGGGCGACACGCCCATCTCGGTGCGCAGCCGGTCCAGGCTCACCACCGGCACGTCCGGCCGGTTCGCGGCGATCCAGTGGTCCTTGCCGACCCCCGGCAGGCCCGACAGCACCGTCACCGTGCAGCGGGTGTCGTCGTAGGCAGCGTAGTCGGGGTCGCGGTCGTCCTTGCGGAAGTACCAGAACCGCGCGTGGTCGGACGGGAACGCGCGCGGCGCGTCCAGGCACCGCTGCTCGGCGCAGTACTCCCCGTACAGGGCGACGTTGTCCAGCAGCTCGTCGGTGTCGGGGCAGATCCGGCCGAGGATGTCGGCCGACGCCAGCAGCACCAGGTCGTCGTTGCGGGCCAGCAGGCTCACCCGGAACGCGATCTTCTGCAGGTCGGGGCGCTCCAGCGCCCAGAACGGCACCTGGTGGTGGCGGATCAGCGCGGCGACGTGCTCGCGCCACGCGACCGGCGCTCCCATCTCCCACAGGATGCGCCGCACCATCAGGTCACCGCGGCGCGAATGGCCGCGCGCGGTGATCCTGCCGTCGTCCTCGGTGCGGGTGCAGTGCGGCTTGGCGATGTCGTGCATCAGCACCGTCGCGAACAGCCGCACCCGCTCGTCCTCCGGACGCGCCCGCCACTGCGGCAGCGCAGCGAGCGCCTCGCACGCCATCCGGGTGTGGACCTCGACGTCGCCCTCGCCGTGGAACACCGCGTCCTGCGGGACGCCCGCCATCTCGCGCACCCACCCGAACGCCTCGCGGATGTCGTCCCACCGGACGTCCCAGTGCGGCGGCGCCGGGCACAGGTCAGCGAACACCCGCATACAGCACCTCCGGGTCGGCCAGGCCGTTGGCGACGATCGGACGCTCCTGCCAGTGCGTCCCCGAGTCGAGGATCGCGGTCAGGAAGCTCGGCCGGACCCACTTGTAGCGGTCGACCGTCTCCCCGTCCTCCTCCACCTTGATGTAGAGGCCCTCCATCTCGTCGGACTTGTCGGTCTCGGCGGCGACCCGGTCCGGGTCGGCGCCGCCCGCCCGCGCCGCCGCGCGCAGCGCGTCCCGCCAGGCGGGGGTGCGGCAGGTCGAGGGGCCGACGAACGCGGTCAGGGCGCCCAGGTCCGGGAGCGTCCCCTCGTGCAGGACGGGCACCGACACCACCGGCGTGCCGGCCAGCAGCTCGCGGCGGCGGGCGGTCGACAGGAACGTCCCGTCGCGCTGGTCGAGGACGTCGAACTCGCAGAAGTAGTGGGGGAGCGCGTCGTAGAAGACGGTGTGCTTGGCGTACAGCCATTCCCCGTACATCACGTACCGGTCGCCGAGGCGTTCCCGCAGGACGTGCTGGACGGACGCGGCCCACGCCTTCAGCGGCCCGAACTGCCGCTCGCGGGGCCCGCCGGTCAGGTAGTGGCCGCGGCTCTGCAACCGCAGCTCCCCGTCGGGGGAGAAGCTGATGCCGCAGTTGGCGCCGTCGAGCTTCTCCTCCACCACCAGGTACCGTCCGGCGATCGCCGAGAACGGCCGCGCGGCCAGGTCGTGGTCTCCCGGCTGGAGCCGGGAGCCCTCGATGTGCCGGGTGCGGGGGTATTTGCGGAGCATGCCGACCGTTCTAACGAACCCGTCCGGCCGTGCCAACCGAATTTCAGCGGTTCGGGACGATCCGGGTGAGCGCGAACGCGGCGAGCCACAGCCCGACGCTCACCCACGCCAGCGCGTGCAGGCCCGCCGTGAAGTGCGCCGCGTCGAGCGCCGGGCCGGCGACCGCCCCGTACACCGCGACGCCGAGGGCCGTGCCGACCTGCCGGGCGGTGTTGTTGAACCCGCCCGCCAGTCCGGCGTGCGCGGGCGGGGCGGCGCGCATCGCCGCGGCGACCACGGCCGTCACGATCAGGCCGTCGCCGATCCCGATGGCCAGCAGCGTCGGCAGCAGCACCGGGTAGGAGCCGCCGATGCCGACCCGCAGCAGGCTGAGGCATCCGGCGGCGGCCAGCGCGGTCCCGGCGCCGAGCGGGAGGCGGGTGCCGAACCGGGCGGTGAGCCGTCCGCTGACCGGTGCCAGCAGCGCCAGCGGCACCGCCATCGGCATCAGCAGCACCCCGGCGGTGAACGCCGAGTGGTGCTCGGCCTGCTGGAGCTTGAGCGTCGCGACGAACAGCACGCCGTTGGTGACCAGGTTCATCGCCAGGGCGATGCCGTTGGCGCCGAGGAACGCGGGGGCGCGCAGCAGCCCGCCCGGCACCATCGGCGCCGCGGCGCGGCGCTCGGCCCACACGAACGCGGCCGCCGCCGCGACCGTGACGGCCGCCGTGACGGCCGCTTCCCCGCGGTGGCCGTGGCCGGCGGCGATGACCGTCCACACCAGCCCGCCGAGGGTGAGCGGCGCCAGCGCCATCCCCGCCCGGTCCAGTGGTGGCCGCGGGCCGTCCGGACGCTCCCGGCGCGGCTCGCGGACGACGGCGAGGACCCCGGCGATCGCGGCGGCGACGATCGGCACGTTCAGCAGGAAGATCCACCGCCAGCCGGCGGAGTCGACCAGCGCGCCGCCCAGCAGCGGCCCGGCGGGCAGCGCCGTGGAGGAGATGCCCGCCCACACCCCGAGCGCGCGGGCCTGCTCCGCGCGGCCCGGGTACGCCGCGGTGATGACCGCGAGGCTGCCGGGCAGCAGCAGCGCCGCGCCCGCGCCCTGGACGACCCGCGCCGCGATCAGCGGTCCCGGGCCGGGCGCGCAGCCGCAGGCCAGCGACGCGACCCCGAACAGCCCGAGCCCGGCCAGCAGCATCCGGCGGTGCCCGATCCGGTCGCCGAGCGCGCCGCCGCCGAGCAGCAGCCCGGCGATCGCGACGGCGTACCCGTCGACGACGCCCTGCAGGCCGGGGAGCCCGGTGCCGAGCGCGCGGCCGATGCCGGGGAGGGCGACGTTGACGATCGTGACGTCCAGCAGCACCAGGAACATGCCGGCGCACAGGATGGCGAGCATCGCGCCGCGGCGCGGGACGGGCGCGGACCCGGTGTTCTCGGTGGCGGTCTGGGCACCGGTGTCGGTCGGCGATCTCATCCGTCCACGATGACCCGCGAACGTTTCGCCCGCGCTGGAACCTTCCGCGACCGCGCGGCGGGTGGCCGGCGTCAGCCGGGGACGACCTGGGCGAGCGCGCCGGTCTCCAAGGCGACCCACAGGGCGCCGTCGGGACCGAGCGCGATGCCGTGCGGCTCGCAGCCGGGCCTCGGCAGCGGATGCTCGTCGATGCGGCCCTCGCAGGTGATGCGGCCGACGTGCGCGTTGCCCCACTCGGTGAACCACAGCGCCCCGTCCGGGCCGGTGACGATCGCGTGCGGGCGCGCCCCCGGGTCGGGCAGCGGGAACTCGGTCACCTTCCCGTCCGTGGTGATCCGGCCGATGTGCCCGGCGCCGATCGCGGCGAACCACAGCGCGCCGTCCGGGCCCGCGGTGATCCCGACCGGCGCGGCGCCCTCGGTCGGCAGGGCGTGCACGGCGACGTCGCCGCCGGGCGCGATCCGCCCGACCGCGTTGCCCTGGTTGAGGGTGAACCACAGCGCCCCGTCCGGCCCCGCCGTGATCATGGACGGCATGGCGCCCGACACCGGCAGCGGGAACTCGGCGACCTCCCCGGCGGGGGTGATCCGGCCGATGCGGTCGGTCCGCATGAGGGTGAACCAGAGCGCGCCGTCCGGCCCGGCGGCGATGCCGCAGGGGCCGCCCGGGGGGACCTCGAACATCGTCACCCGGCCGCCGGTGTCGATCCGGCCGACGCGGTCGCCGCGCAGGCAGGTGAACCACAGGGCTCCGTCCGGGCCCGCGGTGATGTTCATCGGCCCGTCCGGGAGGGGGTCGGCCGGATGGAGGTCCGCCTCGCCGCCCGGCGCCATCCGCCCGATCCGTCCTTCATGCACCAGCGTGAACCACAACGACCCGTCCGGTCCCGTGGCTATTCCATAAGGACCCGCTTCGGGGTCGGTGACGGTGAACTCCCTGATCGTGGCATGCGAACCCTGCGGCATGAATAGTCCCCCCTCGTCCCACTTCTTTCCGAGCGACGGCGAGACTAACGCAACTGAAGTTGCGTTACGATCGCGCCGCCGCACGCGCCGGCCTCCTGACGAGCTGACCGGCGCGGGCGAGGTCAGGGCGCCGGGACGAGCCGCCGGATCGTCATCGGCTCGGCGAGGATCCGCCCCAGCACCTGCTCGACGTGCCGGAAGTGCGGCGTGGCGAAGTGCTCCTCCAGCGCGTCGGGACCCGTCCACTCCTCCACGACCACCATCCGGGCGGGACGGTTCGGGTCGGCGTAGGGGCGGTAGGCCAGGCATCCCGGCTCATCCAGGGACGGCTCGATCATCGCCTCCAGGGCGGTGCGGAGCCGGTCCTCCTGGCCGGGCGAGGCGAGGCATTCGGCAACGACGGTCAATGACATGGCGGTCTCCTTCTAGGTCGCGTGAGGGAAGCGGTGCGGGGTCGGTGACGGTGCGGGTCAGGGGCGGGCGGGGCCGGTGCCCGCGCCGGACGCGGTGATCGCCGCGGCGATCTCGTCCAGGTCGGCCGGGGTCAGCTCGACCGAGCCGGCGCCGATCCAGCCGTCCACCTGGTCGGCCCGGCGGGCGCCGACGATCGCGCCGGTGACGCCGGGCCAGGCCAGCGTCCAGGCGATCGCGACCTCCGCGACGCTCGCGCCGCGGCGTTCGGCGACGGGACGCAGCGCGTCCGCGAGCCGCAGGTTCGCCGCCAGCCCGGTGGTGAAGTCGTGGTGGGCCGTGCGCCAGTCGTCGGCGGGCAGCGACGCGGCCCGCTCGGCCGAGAACGCGCCGGTCAGCAGCCCCGACTGCAGCGGCGAGTACACGATCACGCCGGTGCCGTGCTCGCGGGCCCAGGCGATCTCGCCGGCCGCGGACCGGTTGATGGCCGAGAACGGCGGCTGGACCGCGTCCACATGCGCGATCTTCTCGGCCCGGTCCAGCAGGTCGGGGGAGTGGTTGGACAGCCCGATCGCGCGGACCTTCCCCTCGGCCTTCAGGTCGGCCATGACCTGCCAGTACTCCTCCAGCGGCGTGGCGTTCGGCGACACCGGGCCGCTGCCGTCGCCGGCGTAGTCCAGCGACTCGCCGGTGTCGGGCCAGTGCACCTGGTAGAGGTCGATGCGCTCGACGCCGAGCCGCCGCAGCGAGTCCTCCACCTCGCGGCGCACGCTCGCCGGCTTCATGATCCGCCGCGGCGCGGCCTGCGGGTCGGCGGGGTCCCAGACGAGGCCGGCCTTGGTGAAGACGAACGGCCGCTCGTCCTCGCGCAGCCCCGCGATCGCCTTGCCGACCAGTTCCTCGGAGTGCCCGAGGCCGTACACCGCGGCGGTGTCGATCCAGTTGACGCCGGAACCGATCGCGTGCCGGATCGCCGCGACGGACTCGGCGTCGTCGGTGGCGCCCCAGCCGAACCGCCAGCCCGGGCCCGACACGGCCCAGGACCCGAAACCGACCGCGGTGATGTCCATGCCGGTGCCGCCGAGCGGACGCGTTGTGATCATTTCCCCTGCTCCTCAGGTTCGCGGGAGTTCGTGATGATCACTGTCGTCGGCGGGCGCCGCGGTACCCAGTGGCGGCCGCAGCCTAGGCACCGCATGACCAGGCTCCGCGGTCCCGGCGTCCCGGGACGGCACGGGATAATCGGTCCATGGCACTCGACAGGCGAGCCGAACTCGGCGAGTTCCTGCGCTCACGCAGGGCCCGGCTGAAGCCCGAGGAACTCGGGCTGCCCGACTACGGCGGCCGGCGCCGCGTCCCCGGCCTGCGCCGCGAGGAACTGGCCCGGCTCGCCGGCGTCAGCGTCGACCACTACGTCCGGCTGGAGCAGGGCCGCACCCTGCACTTCTCCGAGGCCGTCCTGGACGCGGTCGCCCGCGCCCTGCGGCTCGACGACGTCGAACGCGGCCACCTGTACCGCCTGGCCCGCCCCTACACCGAGCCCGCCGGGGCGCCCGAGCGGCGGCCCCAGCAGGTCCGGTCCGGGCTGCGGCGGCTGCTGGACGCCACCACCGAAGTGCCCGTCTACATCGTCGGCCGCTACACCGAGGTGCTCGCCTGGAACGACCTGGCCGCCGCGCTCATCACCGACTTCGGGGCGCTGGCGCCCACCGAGCGCAACTTCGCGCGCATGGTGTTCCTGGACGAGGGCATGCGCGGCCTGTACGCCGACTGGCGCGGGAAGGCCGCCGACATCGTCGGCTACCTGCGGCTGGACGTCGGGCGGCATCCCGGCGACCCGGCGGCCGCCGTGCTGGTCGAGGAGCTGTCGGCCGCCAGCCCCGTGTTCCGCGAGATCTGGGCCGAGCACGGCCTCAAGGAGAAGACGCACGGCCGCTACGTCTACCGGCACCCCGTCGTCGGCACCCTCGACCTCGGCTTCGAGACCCTCCGGCTGCCCGACGACCCCGACCAGGCGCTGGTCGCGCACACCGTCGAGCAGGGCTCCCCGTCGCACGCGGCGCTGCGCCTGCTGGCCGCCACCCACCGGAGCGTCTCGGTGCCGTGAGCCGCGGGCCGGACCCGCGTCACGCGGGCGCGGGCGCCGTCCACTCCTGGTCCTCCCAGGCGGGGTCGAGCGGGGTGTGCGCGATGTGGTTGGTGTAGTTCGACAGCGTCTTCATGCCGATCCCGAGGACGATGTCCAGGACGTGGCGTCGGGTGTACCCGGCGGCCAGGAACGCCTCGACCTGCGCGTCGTCCACCCAGCCGCGCTGCTCGACCATCGCGCCGGTGAACACGCGGACCGCCTCCAGCGCCGGGTCGTCCAGCGCGCGGCCGCCGCGCAGCGCCTCGACGACCTCGGCCGGGACGCGCGACCGCAGCGCGAGCGTGGAGTGGGCCGCCACGCAGTACGCGCAGCCGTTCAGCACGCTCGCGGTGATCCACACGACGTGCTTGGCGTTCCTCGGCAGCGACGACCTGCCGAACAGCTCCGACAGCGCGTTGTACCCGGCCAGCAGCTCCGGCGACTCGGCCATCACCCCGTTCAGGGTGGTGACGAACCCCATCCGCTTCCTGGCCGCCTCCAGGTGCGGGCGCGCGGCCTCGGGGGCGTCGGTCTCGTCGTACACGGTGAACTCGGTCATCGGTTCTCCTCATCGGGGGTCAGGGAGGCGAGGGCGGCGTCCACGGACGCGGTCAGCGCGGCCGCGGGGGCGCCCGCGCGCGACCGGAGGTTCACGCCGTAGGCCAGCAGCGCCAGGGTCTGCGCGGTGCCGTCGACGTCCAGGCCCGGACGCAGCTGCCCCTGCCGGTCGGCGGACCGCAGGGCCGCGCGCATCGCCGCGCACAGCCCGTCGTGGTGGACGTCCAGGATCCGCCTGACGTCGTCGTCCTCGGCGCCGTCCGGGCTCGCGTGCGCGTTGGACACCATGCATCCCCAGCGCGCGTGCTCGCCCGAGCAGCGGGCGGCGATGAGCCCGGCGAAGAAGCCGGCGATCGCGGGCAGCCCCCGGCCGTCGGCCGCGAGGCGGTCGAACACCGGGCGCGAGTGGCGCTCCACGTAGCCGCGGAGCGCCGCCAGGTACAGATCCCGCTTGCCGCCGAACGTCGCGTACAGGCTGGACCGGCTGATCCCCGTCTCCGCCACCACCTCGGCGATGCCGGTGGACGCGGCGCCGCGCCGCCAGAACAGCCGCACGACCTGCTCCAGTACCACGTCCGGGTCGAAGTGCTTGACGTCGGGCATCCGCTCCCGCCTCCACATAACTCGGAACGACCGTTCCAAGATGGCATGGAGGGACCCTGCCGCGCAACCGCCCCGCACACTCCGCAGGGCTACAGGCCGTGGCGGCGGTCGCCCAGCACCGCCTCGCAGACGCGCGCTTCGGACTCGGCGGAGAACGGCTCCCGCCGCGCGGCCACCGCGTCCCGCGCCTCCTCGGCGACCAGGTCGGCGTTGATCTGCGCCCCCGCCATCGCACCCGCCGCCGCGGCGGCACCGACCTGGGCGGACAGGTCGGTCACGTTGCCCGCGACCCACACCCCGGGCACGTCGGTGCGGCCCACCGTGTCGGCCGGAATGTGCTCGCCCGCGCCCGTCGGATGCTCCACCGGCCGCAGCCCGAGCCCCGCGAGGAAGCCGCCGCGGGCGGTCATCCGGGACGCCACCGCCAGCGCGTCGCGCGCGACCACCGCGCCGCCGGCCAGCCGGACGCCGACGAGCCGGTCATCGGCGACCTCCAGGCCCGCGACCTCGCCCTCCACCACACGGACGCCGCGGGCGGCCAGCTGCTCGGCCTGCTCGCCGCCGGGCCGCGGCGCGGTGTGGGCGAAGAACACGACATCGTCGCTGAGCTGCCGGAACAGCAGCGCCTGGTGCACCGACATCGGACCGCTCGACAGCACGCCGATGGCCTGGTCGCGGACCTCCCAGCCGTGGCAGTACGGGCAGTGCACCACGTCCCGGCCCCACCGCTCCGCCAGCCCCGGCACGTCCGGCAGCTCGTCCACCAGGCCGGTCGTCACCAGCAGCCGGCGCGCCCGGACGGTCCGACCGCCGGCCAGGCCGACGGTGAAACCGCCGTCGTCGCGCACCGCCTCGGTGACCGTCCCGGCCACCACGTGCCCGCCGTAGCGCCGGACCTCCGCCCGGCCTCGCTCCAGCAGCTCGGCCGGCGGCATCCCGTCCCTGGCCAGCAGCCCGTGCACGCCCTCGGCGGGCGCGTTGCGCGGGGAACCGGCGTCGACCACCACGACCGACCGCCGCGACCGCGCGAGCATCAGCGCCCCGTTCAGGCCCGCGGCGCCCCCGCCGACCACCACCACGTCATAGGCGTCCTTCAGCCGTTCGGTCATCTCGACCACCTCCGCGGCCACTAGGGGTCCAGCCCAAGTAAGCCCAAAACCCACATTGGGATGATCTTGGAATGGTGAAGTAGCGGACCGTCCGTGTGGCCTGGTCGGTCTGAGGGGGCCGGTCAGCCGTTCGCCGGGGCGGCGGCGTTTTTCTCGTCGTGTTCGCGGAGCATGCGCAGGACGGTGGCGGGTGAGGGGTGCTGGCCTTTCTTCTTGCCCTTGGTGATGACGAGCCGGGCGGCGATGTCGCGCAGGCTCAGCTGTTGGTCGCGTAGGTGGAGGGCCATGCTGAGCATGGCGTCGTCGGTGACGGTGGCGCCGCCGATGGTCTTGCCGCGGGTGCGGGCGGATTCGTGGCCTTCGAGGGTGCGGTCGCGGATGTACTCGCGTTCCATCCCGGACAGCGCTGCGAGCACGGTGAACACGATCCCGGAGGGGTCGTGGGAGCCTTGGAGTTCGCCGGTGAGGAACTCCAGGCCGATGCCGGAGGCTTTGAGCTGTTCGGCCAGTGCCGCCAGTTCGATGCCGCGGCCGAGCCGCTTGTGCTCATGCACCACGAGGGTGACCGCGACGCCGGAGGACCGCAGTTCGCGGGCCAGGCCGACGGCCCGCTCGAGTTCGGGGCGGCTGGTGGCGCGGGTGGAGATCTTCTCGGAGAAGACCCGGGTGACGCCGGCGGCCTTGAGTGAGTCGAGCTGGGTGTCCAGGGACTGGCGGAGCGTGGAGGCGCGGGCGTATCCGATCCGTACGTGCCCGGCTGGCTCCGTCCCCGCCGCCGCGGGCCGGGGCAGTTCGACCCACACCGAGCCGGGCTTTCGGATCGCTGGAATGGGGACGTTGAGGGCCTTGGCCAAGGAGGGCACGAGCCGGAACCGGGCGGTGTGGTACTGGGCGGCCACCTTCCCTTTGCCGGTCCGGCACGGCGACCCGGCGGGGGCGGCGCAGGAGGACATCGGGCAGTCGGAGGCTTCCACGCGCAGGAAGTCGTCATCACTCACTTGCGGATCGTTTCATGGGTGCGTTTCATCCGTCGAGCCTTTTGCAACAACCCATGAAACGAGGTTCGCCCTGGACGGCTCACGCTGGGCTGGGTGTTTCATAGGTCCTCGCCTATGAAACACCTTCGGCCCTGCTCTCTGGAGGGCTCCCGGCTTCCTCGTTCTTTCCGGCACACTCCTCGCGAAGTGTTCGGCTCCGATGGCGGCAAGATCACGCAGAACTCGGGCTGGCACGCCGGCGAACGCTTCGTCTAGGAAGGCCGGTGGGACGTGGCCGAGCTCCGCGCCGTTCTCGACAAGATCCCCCGTCGGCCCGCCCCCGCTCGCGTTCGGCGAGTGAGTCCCCGGTTCACCGATAGGAGCGCTCATGTACGTGGTGCACGCGGCCTTCCGCCTCGACGGCATCACCGTCACCGACTACCTGCGCCACTGCGACGAGGTGGCGCCCGAGTACGCCGCCATCCCGGGCCTGCTCTCCAAGATCTGGCTCGCCGCCCCGGAGAACTCCCGTTTCGGGGCCGTGTACATCTGCAAGGACGAGGCTGCCTGTGACGCCTTCCGCGCCTCGGAGTTCTTCCAGAAGGTCGCGGAGACGCCGTTCGTTGCCGCGTGAGGTCGCAGGGCTACCACGTGCTCGACGGCCTGACGCAGGTCACTCGGGGACCGAGTGGCACCGCACCTTGATGTACCGACCGCTTGGCGGCGGGGCGGTGGCCGCGAGCAGGCCGCTGCTCGCGGCCACCGTCCGGTCGGGTGGACGGCCGCAGGTAGTGGCGGCGGCCGTGTCCGTTCAGAATTCCGGGTCGTCTGCGATCCGGACGACGCGCTTGCCGCGGCTGTGGCCGGTCTCCATCGATCTGTGCGCTTCTGCGATCTCCTCCATCGCGTAGACCTTGTGAAGGACGGGACGCAGGTCACCGCGTTCCACATGGTCGGCCAGTTCGTTCAGGTGCGCTCGGGTCGGCTTCATTCGGGCCATGCGCGCACGCGGTCCGGGGAGGAGGGCCGACAGCATCGCATATCCCATGCCCTTCGCCGACAGGGAGGCCATTCGGCCGCCCTGGCGCAGCCTGCGGCGGTAGGTGCCCATGGAGGTTCCGTTCAGGTCGATGACCGCGTCGAATTCCTGTCCCGCGGGCAGTTGCTCGGGCAGTTCGTGGGCGTAGGCCTGCTCGGCGCCCAGTCCCAGGCACAGGTCGGTGTTGGCGCCGGACGAGATGGTGGTGACGCGTGCGCCTTTGGCCGCGGCGAGTTGCACCGTGGCGCTGCCGACGCCGCCGCTTGCGCCCACCACCAGGAGGCTGTGCTCGGGGTGGAGGCCGACGGTGCGCAGTGCCAGCAGCGCGGTCAGTCCGACGGTGGGCAGAGCGGCGGCGGTGACCAGGTCGTGGCCGACCGGGGCGGGCGCCGTGAGTGACTCGTCGAGGCAGATGTACTCGGCGGCGGTCGCGCTGTTGAGACCGACCTTGCTCCCCCAGACGCGCCGTCCCACGACGCTGGAGTCGACACCGGGACCGGCCGCGACGATCTGCCCGGTGAAGTCCTCGCCGGTGCCCTTGGGGAAGCGGAACCCGCTCATCACCCGCATTTTGCCGGCGCGGACCTGCGCCTCGGCGGGGTTGACACTGGTGGCGTGCACCCGGATCAACACCTCGCCCTTGCCCGGCTGCGGCACCGGAACCTTGTGCACCTGCAGGACGTCCGGTGGGCCGTAGCGCTCGTAACGCACTGCGCGCATCGTGGACTCTATCGGCTGGGCCATGTCGTTCCCTTTCTGGAATCCCGTTCATTGATGAGGTGGGAGATCACATGCGAGCCAGGCTCGAATCATGGGCGGCGGCGTCCTCGCCGGGGCGGTCGGGCAGGATCGCCGCGAGCCAGCGCGGCAGCCACCAGGCGGCCCGTCCGAGGAGGGCGAGCGCGGCGGGGACGACGGCCATGCGGACGACGAAGGCGTCGAGGAGGACGGCGACACCGAGCCCGAAACCGAGCATCTTGATCATCGCCTCGCTCGATCCGACGAAGCCGGCGAAGACACTGATCATGATGAGCGCGCCTGCGGTCACGACGCGGGCGTTGTGCGCGAACCCGGCGGTGATCGCCGCGCGGGGTTCGGCTCCCTCGGTGTGCGCCTCGCGCATCCGGCTGACGAGGAAGACCTCGTAGTCCATCGCGAGGCCGAACACGACCCCGATCAGGAAGATCGGCATCGTGCTGTTGATCGGGCCGGTCTGCTCGACACCGAGGACGCCGCCGAGCCATCCCCACTGGAAGACCGCGACGATCACGCCTAGCGAGGCCAGGACCGACAGCAGGAACCCAGCGGCCGCCTTGAGCGGGACGACCAGCGACCGGAAGACCACGAGCAGGATCAGGAACGCCAGCGCCGACACCAGCGCGAGATAGGGCGGCACCGCGCCGCCGAGCCGCTGGGCGATGTCGATGTTGAGCGCCGTCCTGCCGGTCACCAGGACCTGCGCCCCGGTGGCGGAGCGCAGGTCGCCGCGGCGCTTGCGGATCGCGGTGACCAGGTCCTTGGTCGCGGTGTCGTTCGGTCCCGATGCGGGCACCACGCTGATCATCGCGGTGTCGCCCGAAGGGCTGAGCCGAGCCGGGGTGACGGTGGCCACCCCGGGAAGGGCGGAGACGACCGAGATCGCTCGTGCCGCGGCGGTGCCGGCGTTCCCGCGGCCCGCCGTGTCCACGGTGAGGGTCAGCGGCCCGTTGAAGCCCGGGCCGAACCCGTCCGCCAGAAGGTCGTACGCTTTGCGCTGCGTGGTGTCCGGGGGGAGATGCCCGTCGTCGGGCAGTGCCATCCGCAGGCTCGCCGCGGGGACGGCCAGCACGGCGAGCCCGATCACGCCGGCGACGAGCACGCTCACCGGCCTGGCCAGGACGAAGGCCGCCCAGCGCGCGCCGAGCCCGTCCTGGCGGCGGCCGCGCCGCGGCCGGGCTGAGGCCGCGGCGGGCCGCCGGGTCGCCTTGCGGACCTTGCGGGGCAGGACGCGGCGGCCGGCGAACCCGAGCAGGGCCGGGATCAGCGTCAGCGCCACCAGAACGGCCACGACGACGGTCGCCGCGGCGGCCAGCCCCATCTTGGTCAGGTTGGGGATGTTCACCACCGCCAGTCCGGCCAGGGCGACGACCACGGTGAGGCCGGCGAACACCACCGCCGAGCCCGCGGTACCCAGTGCCCGTCCGGCGGCGTCCTCCGGCTGGTGCCCGTCGGCGAGCTCGCTGCGGTACCGGGACACGATGAACAGCGCGTAGTCGATACCGACCGCCAGACCGATCATGAGCGCCAGAAGGGCCGTGCTGCTGGACAGGTGCAGAACTCCGCCGAGGGCCGAGATGCCGGCGATCCCGATGGCGACGCCGAGCAGCGCGGTCACCAGCGGCAGCCCAGCGGCCACCAGCGAGCCGAACGTCAACATCAGCACCAGCGCGGTGATCGCCAGCCCGACCACCTCGCCCGGCCCGGCGGTGGGGACCGGTGTCAGCGCGTCCCCGCCGATCTCGACCCGGAGTCCCGTGTCGCGGCCGTCCCGGGCCGCCCGCTTGAGCGCGTTCACCGTCGCGTCGGTCAGTTCGGTCGCCGTCGTCTTATAGGAGACCACCGCATAGGCGATGGCACCGTCCTTGGCAAGCAGGCGGACAGATCCGCCGCCCGTACCGCTAGTGGAGCCGTCGAAAGGCCCGGCCACGGACGCGACCTGCGGCGACCCGGACCGCAGTTCACCCACGACTCGCTGCACGGCGGCGGTATTGGCAGAGGTGGTGAGCCGCTGCCCTGCCGGAGCCTGGAACACGACACGCGCGGTGGCGCCGTCTGCAGCCGATCCCGGGAAGCGTTGCTCGATGAGGTCGAACGCGCGCTGCGACTCGGTTCCGGGAACGGTGAGCGGACTGTTGGTGGGGCCGGATGCTGCGGCAGCGGCGAATCCGACCGCGACCAGCAAGGCCACCCATGCCAGCGCGACGAGCCGACGGCGGCGGAAGGCGAACCTGCCCAACGCGTACAACAACGAAGCCATGAGGGATGTACTACTCTCCGTGCGAGATTGGAACGGGGACGGTCGGCTTGGTGACCGTCAGGGGGCGAGCAGGACGGCACCGATCGTGGCGCGCTGCTCGAGAACGGTGTGGGCGTCGGCGGCACGCTCCAACGGATAGGTCGCGTGGATGCGCGGCCTCAACTCCCCCGCGGCGGCGAGCTGCAGTGCATGCCGGGCGTGCCCGCGCTGCTCGGCCTCGGGACGGCTGAACGCGATGCCCAGCGCCCCGACCACGCTGAGGCCGAGCCGCCCCACGGTGAGGCTGTCGATGGCAGCGTCACCGCTGGTGGCCCCGTACACGGCGATACGGCCCGCGTTCGGACGGGCGGCGAGCAGCGCCTGCTCGCGGACGGCGCCGCCGACGGCGTCGAAGACCACGTCGGCGCCCCGTCCACCGGTCGCCGCGGTGACCTTGCCGGCCCAGTCCGGGTCGGTGTAGTCGATCAGTGCGTCGGCACCGTCCAGTGAGGCGGCGGCCAGTTTCTCCGGGCTTCCCGCCGCCGCGATAACCTGGCGCGCCCCCGCCTGCCGGCACATCTGGACCAAGAGGGATCCGATCCGCCCGGCCGCGGCGGTGACCAGGACGGTGTCCTCAGGGCCGACCCGGATCGCCGTCATCATGCCGGCGGCGACCGCGCCGGCCTGGAACACCGGTACGGCCTCCTTCAGCGGCAGCCCGTCCGGCACCTCGAACACCCCGCCCGCGTCAGCGACCGCGAACTCGGCGTATCCGCCGCGCATGCCGCTGGTGGTGGCCACCACCCGCTTGCCTCGCAACGACGGGTCGGTGCCGCGGCCGGCCCGCACGACCCGTCCACCGACCTCCAACCCGGGAACGTACGGCAGCGGGAACGGGTACCGCCCCGACCGCACAAGCACGTCCCCGAACACGACCCCGGCCACCTCGACGGCCACCACCACCTGCCCCGGCGCCGGGGACGGTGGATCGGCGTCCTGGACCCGCAGCACTTCCGGCGGCCCGAACTGCTCGACGTACACGGCTCGCATTCGTTTTCTCCCTTGGTGAAGGTCGCCTCTCGACCGGGCCTGCGATTGACAGCTCGAATCGATCGAGACAACATGTCTCATCCGGCGCAATGTGTTCGACTGTCAGTGTCGTGACCGGTCCGCACGGGCGACAAGGCGCAGATCGGCCGTAGCGCCCCAGTCGAGACACCAGGCGCGGATTGTCTCGATCGTGGAGGTCAGATTGCCCCGACCACGGGAGAGCGTGCGGGTCCTTCGTACCCGTACGCTGCTACGCCAGGCCCTGGTGGAACTCATCGAGGAGCGCGGCTTCGACCGCGTCACCGTCGGCCAGATCACCGAGCGGGCGATGGTGAGCCGTGCCGCCTTCTACCGCAACTACCGCGACAAGTACCACCTCGTGGAAGAGATCTTCGACGAGGCGATGGACGTCCTGCGCGGTTCGGTCGCCGACCCTGACGCGAAACCCGCCCTGGAACTGTGGGCTTCCTTCTTCGACCACGTCGCCCACTACCACCGGCTGTACGGCGCCCTGCTGAGCCACCGAGGCAGTCAGTGGTTCGCGGTCAGGATGCGCACCTCGTTGTCCGCCATGGTCGCCGAACACATTCCCTCATCCGGGCCGACCGGCGGCTTGGCGCCGTCCCTCGTGGCCGCCATGTTCGTCCAGGCCATCACCTGGTGGCTCGACAACGGCCGCCCCCTGTCCTCGCAGGACATGGCCGTCCAGACCGGCCGCCTGGCCGGCGCCATCATCGCCGAAGCCAACTCATGGAAAGGCGCGCCCCGCCCCGGCTGACACACCGCACTCCGACCGCCGACCTCTCCACGCCGAGTTCGCCACCGGCTCCCTCCATGCATGGGCCGAACCCACCGGCACGGTGAACTTGATCGCCCCGGCATTGCGCTCGGCGATCTCCACCCACTCCAGCTCGCCCACGACCTCGTCCAGGGCGGCCAGCTCACCGGTCATCTCCGCGCGCAGCTCGTCGATGAACACGCCTGCATCCAGCGGTTTGCGCAACTCGCCGTAGTGCTCGACGCGGCGCGACTCCAAGTCGGTGGGCAGATCGGCGTCGGGGTTGCGCCACCGGTCGGCGCCCACCACCCACACCTCCTTGCAGCGCAACTGCTCGCGCAGCGCCTGGAAGGTGGCGACCTCGTAGACCATCCGCACCACCCGTCGGCGGCCGCAGGTGTCATCCCGGTACACCAAGTCCGCCCACTACCCGTCGGTGCCCCGATGCGCCGGGGCGCGCTCACCGAGCGGGTAGTAGGTGGTGTTGCCCGCCTTGGCGTACCGCTTCACCAGGTCCAGCGCCTCGATCACCGGACGGCGCAAGCTGTTGTTGGAACGACACTCCAGCACCTCCAGCAGCTCGATCAGGCCCCTGCGGTGTCGGCGTGCACGTCGGGTGGCGGCGGGTGCGGGGAGGGGACGGTGCCGTGGATGGTGGACGGGATCGCGCCGCTGGAACGGTCCTGGTTCCTGACGGCGCTGCCGCGGGAGGTGCGGGAGCTGAACCGGATGCGGTGGGAGCCGCGCTATCGCAGGCGCCGCCTGTGGAGCGTCTGACCGCCCGGCCCGGGCGGGGGCGTCGCCAGGGGACGGCGCGGACGGTGACGTGCCGGTCGGCGGGGCTGTAGTACGACATCAGCAGCGCTTGCGGGGTGCTGAGCTCAGGGTGGCCGATGAAGGCGCGGCACTGGTTGTTGCCGGTGCCGCCAGAGCAGGGGAGGGCGCCTTCCCCGGCGGGCTGCCAGGGGCCTTGCGGAGCGGGCGCGCGCCACAGCCGGTACCGGCCGTCCAGTCCGCGCTGCTCGATGAAGACATGGCCTCACCATCCCGAACCGCATCGGGACGAAAAGTCACGCCACCGTCAGACCAAGCCACCGCCTAGCGCGGATTTTCGTTCCGATGCTCGTCAACCCCCGACAGTTCGCCGATGCGCATGGCCTCTCCCTGGTCTGCCGCGAGGAAGTCGCCGACGCGACTTGACTCTCACATCTATGTGAGACTTTAGCGTCCTCGCTATGAGAAGGAGTTTCGCGACGCTCGCGGCCTTGTGTGTGAGCGTCTTCGTCGTCGGGACGTCGGAATACTTGATCTCCGGGCTGCTGCCGCAGGTCGGAGCGGATCTGAAGGTTTCTGTGGGCACGGCTGGGCAGGCGGTCACCGTCTACGCGCTCGGAGTCGTGGCCGGTGGGCCCCTCGTTGCCGGGCTGACCGCCCGGATGCCCCGCAAGGGGCTCGCGTTGGGTCTGATGCTGCTGTTCGCGGCGGGCAGCGCGATCTGCGCTCTGGCCCCCTCCTACGAACTTCTGCTGGTAGGCCGCCTGGTCTCGTCGTTCAGCCACGCCGCTTTCCTCGCCCTGGCGCTGGTGATGGCGACCAGCGTGGTGCCGCCGGACAAGACCGGCACGGCGATCTCCACGGTCGCCTCCGGCTTCACCGTGGCAACCCTGCTCGGGGTACCTTTGGGTGCGCTGCTGGGGGAGAGCGCCGGATGGCGCGCCCCGTTCGCCATCCTGACCGCACTGGCACTGGCAGGTGTCGTACTGCTCGCAGTCGTCCTGCCCAAGCAGCCGGCCCCGGCCACGCGGCTGCGAGACGAGGTCCGGGTGGTGACCCGCCGCCCGGTCCTGCTGGCCATCGCCACCACCGCGGTCGGATTCTCCGGCGTCGCCACGGTGTTCACCTACATCGCCCCACTGCTGACCCGCGTATCGGGCTTCTCCTCCACGGCGGTCTCGGGGCTCCTGCTCGCATACGGGGCAGGCAGCTTTCTCGGCAACCTCCTCGCCGGCCGACTCACCGACAAGTCCATGAGCGCCACCGTGCGCGGCGTCTTCGGCGGGCTGACCGGTGTGCTCGTCCTCATTCCGTTCGCCGCCGTCTGGCGGCCCTCGGCGGTGGCGGCGGTCTTGGTACTCGGCCTGCTCGCCACCGCCACCATCGCCCCTTTGCAGGGGCTGATCCTGCACCACGCGGGCGATGCCCCCACGCTGGCCGTCTCCGCCAACGTCGGGGCCTTCAATCTCGGCGCGGCCGCCGGCTCGGCCATCGGCGGTGTCATCGTCTCGGCAGGCGCCCTGCGCTGGACCGGTCTGGCCGGTGCGGTGCTGAGCCTGGCGGGGCTGGCCCTGACCTACCTCGCCCTGCCCCGCACGCCCTCGGTCACGCAGCCGGCCGACGACGACGTCCCAGCCGCCATCTGACTCGCCACCGTCCACTCCCCGCGAAGGAGGCAATCCATGCGTGCCGTCCAGATCGACCGCCACGGCGGTCCGGAGGTCCTCACCGTTCGAGAGGTTCCCGAACCCGTTCCCGAGGCCGGCGAGGTCCTCATCCGTTCGACGGCCAGCAGCCTGAACCCGGTCGACTGGAAGACCCGGGCGTGGGACATCGGCCCCGAACTCCCCGCCACCCTCGGCTGGGACCTGGCCGGAGTCGTCATCGCCGGCGGCGGCACCGCGTTTCGCCCCGGAGACCACGTCATTGCGATGTCCGCGCAGATCGCCACCAGGCGCGGCACATGGGCCGAGCGCGTCGCCCTTCCCGCCGCGCTGCTGGCAAAAGCCCCCACGACCGTGCCCTTGGCCGACGCCGCGGCACTGCCGCTGGCCGGCGTGACAGCTGTGCAGGCGCTGGACAAGGCGGCTGTCAGCAGCGGCACGCGCCTGCTCGTCATCGGCGCGGCCGGTGCCGTGGGCGGCATCGCGGTGCAGCTCGCCCGCCGGGCAGGGGCCGTCGTCGATGCACTGGTATCTCGGCCCGGCCACCGCGAGGAGGCACGAGCCCTTGGCGCCGATCACGTCTGGCATACCCTTGCTGACCTGCCCGCCGTCGCCTACGACGCCGTACTCGACACCGCCGGCCTTGATGCCAGCCGCGCCCTCGCGCCCGGCGGCCGGTACGTCTCCATCGCCGACCATCCGCTACCGGATGTTCCCGGTGCGGTCAAAAGCTACGTCCAGGAGGACCAGGAACAGCTCGCCCACCTCGCCTCCCTGATAGAACGAGGTGATCTTCGCCTGCGCGTCGCGCACCGGTACCCGTTTCACCAGGTCCGCGCCGCACATGAACGCTTCGAAGCCGGCGGCAACGTCGGTAAATTCCTGCTCACCTTCTGAAGTCAGCGCAAGGCCCCCCGTCTGTCCGGACAGTCGAGTCCGGGCGACGGGGGCCTCGTTGCTGGTCATGCGATGATCTTCCTCTGCCGAAAAAGCGACAGAGCCATTAACTGGACACACCCCCGCCATGGCCCCGGTTTGCGCCGGTCGGGGCCCTGGTGGGGCTCACGCCGCCTCATCCAGGGTGTCGAAATCGATCTCGGCCAGGGCGGCATCGAAGGCGGCGGGTTTGATGGCCAGGTCGTCGGTGGGATAGATCCCGAACCGGTTGATGTGCTCGGTGAGGTAGGGCGACAGCTGCGCCAGCAGCTCGGCGGTGACCTCCCAGCCTTCGGCGATCAGCTCGCGGATGACCTCGGTCATGTCCAGGGCGGTGTGGAACACCACGCAGTTGGCCAGCAGGGAGTTGAACTTGATGAGCTTCTCCTGCTCGACGGGGTCGTTGTCGGCGATCACGCCGGCGTTGCCGAACCGCAGCCAGTCGGCGAACCCGTTGTAGGCCTCGACCTTGTTGGTCGCCGCCGTCACCCGCCGCCGCAACGCCGCATCCGCCAGGTAACGCAACAACGCGACCGTGCGTACGCTGCGGCCGACCTCCCGGAAGGCCTTGTAGATCTCGTTGCGGCGGGAGTTGGAGGTCAGCCGGCGCAGCATGGTGACCGAGTTCAGCCGGCCCTCGCGGATCGAGATCGCCACCCGCATCAGGTCCGGCCACATCTTCTCGATCAGCCGCCAGTCGATCACGTTCCGCCCTGCCTCACCGAACAGCGCCTCGATGTGGGCATACTCGGCTTGGGCGGAGTGGCGGAAGAAGATCAGGTCCTTCCAGTTCCGGATCCGGGGCATCAGGTCGAACCCGAACAGGTGCGCGAGCGTGAAGACCGGGAAGCTCTGGCCCTGGGTGTCGGCGTGGATCGTGCCCGGCTTGACGTCGGAGGCGTTGGCGAGCAGCCCGTCGATGATGTAGATCGCCTCCCACGCCCGCACGGCACGAACCGGGAGAACAACGCGATGTAGTGGTCGGCGACGTAGTGGTAGGCGATCCCGCCGAACCCGCCGTAGCGGATGTGGTTCTCGGCCAGCAGGTTGTCGATGTAGGTGTCGACCTGGGTGCCATCAGTAGCCACCGACGACCCGTCCCCCCAGGCGCGGGTCACATCGAGCTGGGCGAAGGCGTTGACGACCTCGGCGATCGCCTTGTTCAGCTTGGTGATGCTGGCGTGCCGGTTCTTGGCCAGGGAGATCTCGTGCGCGGTGATCCCGGGAATGTGCCGGGCCGCCTCGTAGGGGCCCATGTTCGACCCGCACGCGAACGTGGTCAGCACGTACCGGCCCTGGGGGTCCTTCAGCTTCGGGTCGTTGCCCGAGGCCGGGCCGAAGTGCCGCCACCAGCCCAGCCAGTACGCGGTACGGGCCAGGATCTGGATCAGCGTGCGTTCGGGCATCCGCCGTCGGATCTCCTCGGCCAGCCACGCGGCCTCCTTTGAGGTGCCCATCCCACGCAGCGGCTTGAGCACCGGCACCCCGTCTTCGTCGATGACCAGGTCGGCGTTGTCGGAGTAGCCAGCGTCCAGATCGGCCGCGGCCTGGGCGTGCCGCTCCTTCAACGCCGCGGTGAACCCGCCGGCGCTGGCGGGCAGGCCGACCTCGGAACAGAACTCGCCGATCAGCGGCTGGCACTCTTCATAGGTCAGCAGGTGCGCCGACCAGTCGGCGAACTCACTCGCCCCGGCCACCGCGATGTCGCCGGTGCGCAGCTCGGCGGCCAGGTAGGTGAACACCATTGCCTCGAAATGCCGTTTGACCAGCATCCCGGGATGGGCGCGGTCTCGTACCGCCCGGAGCCAGTTGCCCGAGGCGAACGACAGATCCAGCGGCACGCCCTGGTGGTGGTCGGGGATGAAGTCACGGGTCTTGCCCCAGTACGTCACCGCGTGCAGCAGCGCGTCCACCACGCTGTGGTCGGCGGAGGTGGCCTGCAGCGTCAGCGACCCGGCCAGGGCCAGCGCGGTGGCCCGGTCGGCCTTGAAGTACCGGGCGACCAGCAGTTCGTAGTTGTCGCCGTGGAAGGCTGAGACCTCCTCGATGTCGGCGAGCTGAGCGGCGAACCCGCCCGCCTTTTCCACCGCGGCCACTGCACGCGCCGCCCCCTCATCCGGCGCCTGCCCGGCCGCCGCCTGCCGCTCAGGGTCCAGGTGCTCCAAAACGGTGCGGTAGGTGCCGATCAGCCGCTCGCTCGCCGCCCGCTGCTGCTCGCGGATCTCCTCCAGTTTCGCCCGGGCCTTCTTCAGGTTCCCGGACATCCGCTTGCACAGCATCTGCGCCAGATCATCACGCGCCCGCGCCTGAGCGGTGTGCACCAGGGATGCCAGCAGCGCCACCCGCTTGACCGGCTCATATCGGCTCAGCACGTCGGCGTCGCCTGCGTCGGCCTCGGCGGCGAAATCGGCGATCTTGGAGGCGGCCACCCCCTCCACCCACGCGCCGGCCGGTCCCAGGGCATCGGCCCATTCCAGGTGCTGGCGCTGCTCCTTGAACCGGGACCATGACGCCCGCCGCGCGGGGCGTTTCAGCCGCGCCAGGTCGCTCTTGCCGTCCGGGCCGACCACCAGCAGGGCCTCCAGGCGCGCCCGCCCGGCCGTCCTCAGGCGGGACCGGATCATCTGGAAGATGCCGGCGTTGGTCTCCGCACGGATGCGGGTGGCCATCTCATCCAGCGTCGAGAACGCCGGCAGCTCGAGACAGGCCTGCACCAGGTGCTCCAGCGCCACGTTGATCAGGTCCGGCGGGTTGTTCTTCACCCGCGCGGCCTTCCGGATCGCCCGATCGGCGATCTTGCGGGCCTTCCCCGGATTCCGCGCCACGCCCAGCCGGGTGCGCACCACCGCGCGATGCGACTCGGCCGTACGCGGCGAGGAATACACCGCCGCGGTGTCCTCACCCAGCTCCAGGCACCGCCGGACGTGATCGACGACCGCGTCCGGCACCTCACCCGCCTTGGGGAACCTGCCCATCTTCTGGAAGCACTTGAGCGCCACCACCAGCGCCAGCAGGTGATCATCAGTGTCCGTACGCTCCCGCGCCCACACCGCCTCATCCGGGCTCGGCGAATAGAAAACATGCAGCTCCCGAGCCATCATCAACTTCGGGAACTGCGGATACGCCGTCCGCTCAACCGAGGTCAACCCAACCCACCGCCCCGCACACCCGCACCGAAGGCGCGTCAGGACAACCCAACGCACCCGCCAGCGAACACAACGTAGCGGGACAACTACCGGCAGCGCCGACGAATCCGATAACTCACCGATACCGAACGAACACACCAACGCCCGGGCACGGGCCCGGCTCGACGATCAGTGCTTCGGATCGGCGTAGGGTGAACCTCGGCGTAGGCGTCGTCAGCCTCGGTCAGGTCGAAGCCCTCGTCCCACTCTGTACTCGGCGGCCAGAGTTACTCGGCGGCCCCGCGCGCAGGTGGTCATACAGCCACTCAGGGCGGGCGACGCTGAACGCATGCGTCTGAGGCTGCTCGTCGTCGAAGCGGCGGATGAACTGCCCGTCATAGACCAGGAAGTGGCCCAGATCGTCGCGGTCCTCGCGGATCTCCTCGGGCAACGTCACCACCCGAGTGACCTCGTCGGCGTCGCAGTCGACCTCGACCATCACCGGCATCACGTACCGCACCCAGCGGCGCGTCGAGCCCGCGCCGGCGTGCTCCTCTTCCCCGGTGTCGTCTTCGGCATCGAGCTCCTCGACGACCTCATCGAGAGCGGGATGGGGTTCGCTCATGCCCGGCAGCGTAGAGACGCGTACCGCCGCGAACTGCTCATCGACACAGATCCAGCATCAACGCCCAGCTTCAAGATCATCCCAATGTGGGTTTTGGGCTTACTTGGGCTGGACCCCCACTATGTGAACCGGACCCCGGCGACGGCAAACCTCTTTGCCGATATGGCAAAATGGCGGCATGGACGACGACCTCGACCAGGCGCTCGACGCGGTCGGCCCGCGCCTGCGCGCGCTGCGCAACGAGCGCGAGATCACGCTGACCGACCTGTCGGCCGCGACCGGCGTCTCGGTGAGCACGCTGTCGCGGCTGGAGTCCGGCGCCCGCCGCCCGACCCTCGAACTGCTCTTCCCGCTGGCCAAGGCCTACGGCGTCACCCTCGACGAGCTCGTGGACGCGCCGCCCACCGGCGACCCGCGCATCCACCTGCGGCCCGTCGTCCGCAACGGCATGACCATGCTGCCGCTGACCCGCCGCGCCGGCGGCATCCAGGCCTACAAGCTCGTCATCCCCGCCGGCAGCGAGCGCCGGGAGCCCACACCGCAGACCCACGAGGGCTACGAATGGCTCTACGTCCTCAACGGACGGCTGCGCGTCCTCCTCGGCGAGCACGACCTGGTCCTGTCACCCGGCGAGGCCGCCGAGTTCGACACCCGGCTGCCGCACTGGTTCGGCGCCGTCGACGCCGACCCCGTCGAGTTCCTCGTGCTGTTCGGCAGCCAGGGCGAGCGCGCCCACCTGCGCGCCCGCCCCAAGGCGAAGCGCCCCGGCTAGCGCCCGCTCACGGGGCGCCCAGCCTATCCGCGCCCGGGCCGCTTGCAGCCGAACCTACCTGCGGCCCGCCTCGTCGCGGCCGAGCTCGGCGAGGCGGGCCAGCGCGGGCAGCGCGTCCGCGAGCGCCCGCCGCTGCTCCCCGGTCAGCCGCTCCACCAGCGGCGCCAGGTGCCGCGCCCGGTCGGCGCGGCGCGACCGCCAGATCCGGCGGCCCGCCTCGGTGATGTGGACCAGGACGGCGCGCCCGTCGTCCGGGTCGGGGCGGCGCTCCACCAGCCCGTCCCGCTCCAGCCGCGTGACCAGCTGGGTGATGCCGGGCTGGCTCACCTGCTCGGTCCTGGTCAGCTCGGTCATCCGCACGGGACCGCCCGCCGCGAGCGTGTCCAGCACCGACAGCGTCGTGAACGGCAGCTTCTCCAGCATCGGAATCCGGATGTAGAACCGGTTGAAGCTCTCGATCGCGGCGGTGAAGGCGTCCACGTCGAAAGCGTCGACGTCCAAGGCGTCGTCCGAGGTGTCGTCCACACCCGAAACCTATCGCCGTTCCCCGGCCCCGCAGCCGCCCGCCTTCGGGGGCGGCTGCGCGAGCCGCGGCGCTGGGGCGGATCCGCCTACACCGCCCGGCCCCTACGGATTCGGGGCGGCCGTCGAGGCGTCGCTGATGTGCAGGACGGCGTCCGCCGCGTCGATGATCTCCTTGCCGAGCGGGAAATAGGTCTGCTGCTGGGCGGCGTCCGTTCGCGGACCGGTGGCGGCGATCGAGGCGGCCTCTACCAGGCCCCACGTGCCGAAACGGCTCTGAAGCGAACCCTCGTAGGTGTCCGGAGCCGGCTCCTGAATATCGAGGATCCCGCTGCGGCCCAGGCTTCCGGCGACGAAAACGTACCGCTCGTCCACCAGGGACCCGAGAATGGCGCCCACACCGATCCAGCTGAGCTCCATATTCCCCATCGGCATGACGCAGATGTTCCGCTGCAGGTGGAGATTGTGCGCGAAGACGAGCGTCGGTCCCCGCCGGGCCTCGATGTCGCGGATGTCGAGGAGATTCCGCGCCATCAGCGCGTCCCGGGTTCCTCCCAGCAGGGAGATGCGGGCGGCCTGCTCCAGGCGCCGGGCCGACTGCTTGTGATACCGCAGCAGACCGAGGCCGGCGGTGAGGTGCGTCCTCGCCCGGTACCACTCGGCGCGCGACGTCGCCGCGATCAGCTCCGGTGCGCGCGCGTAGAGCGTGTTGAGCATGTCGTCGGCGATCGACCGCAGCCTCTCGGCCTCGGGCGTCTCACCGACCGACATGGCCGGGTCCATGACCGCCTCCATGCGGCTCCACCGCCCGTCCTCACCCGTCAGGGCCGCGATGTCATGGTCGAGGGCCAGGTAGTCGCGGCCGTGTTCGAGGTAGGTGCGGGGGCTGGGCGCGCTGGTCGTCTCCATCGGGGCGTCGAACCCGTGGAAGGCCACGCGTTCCGAGGCGGGCCGGTCCCGGTTGTACTCGCGCATCCAGTCGACCAGCCGCCTGTTGGCGTCCAGGTCTCCGAAGCCGTGCGAGAACCCTCCGCCCATCACGGCGTCGAGGCTTCCGGCGCCGTGTTGGACGAAGTCGTCCACGGCGAGCGCGGCCACACGATCGGTCTCCAGGGCGATCGACCGGAAGCCTCGGTCGACCAGTTGGGCGAACAGTTCGTTGCGGACCCGTCCGAAGGCGGGCTCGAGATGCGTCGGCTCACCGAGCCCCAGCAGGTCGCATGACGCGGGTACGAACCCGCAAATGTCCTGGGTCATGTGTCGCAATCGTATCTTTGAAAATTCGCTTGAGACTTTGACTGCATCCATCGTCTTGGAGCGCGCTAAAGTCTCAAACGGTGATGACACTTGCGACCAGCTGACCTCGCGCGCGAGCACGGCATCTCGACCCAGGCGGTGCGCAACTACGAGCAGGACGGCTTCCTCCCGCCCGCCGAGCGCACGCGCAGCGGGTACCGGATCTACACCGAGGCGCACGCGGCGGCGCTGCGCGCCTTCCTCGCCCTCGTCCCCGCGTACGGGCACGCCATCGCGGGCCGGATCATGAACGCCGTGCACGACGGCGACCTCGACGGCGCGCTGAGGATCATCGACCTCGGTCACGGCAGGCTGCTCCGCGACCGGGACACCCTCGACGCGGTGCGGCAGGCGGTCGACCACCTGATCGCGGACTCCGGCGCCCACCCGGACCCGCCCGGGCGCCCCGAGACCCTCACCATCGGCGAACTCGCGCACCGGCTCCAGGTCACGGCCGCGACCCTGCGCAACTGGGAAGGCGCGGGCATCCTCGCGCCCGCCCGGGACCCGGCCACCGGCTATCGCCTCTTCCGCGCCGACGACGTCCGCGACGCCGAGCTCACCCACCTGCTCAGGCGCGGGGGCTACCCGCTGGGCCACATCCGCACGGTGGTCGAGCAGGTCCGGCAGGCCGGCGGGATGGGCGCCCTGGCCGCCGCCCTGGACGGCTGGCAGCGAAAGCTCACCGCGCAGGGGCTGGCGATGCTCGACGCGTCCGTCCAGCTGAGCCACTACCTGGCCGCGTCCCACCGATGACGTCGGCGCGGCACATCGGTCAGGTGGCGGATCCGCGGGCGGCGATGAGGGGGCCGATGACGCTGGTGCCGGGGCCGATGCGGCCGCCGGGACCGGGAAGCTGGGTGGTGTTGTCGGCGGTCAGTTCGTGCCCGCAGTGGGCGCACGCGGTGACGGCCTCGGTGTCGTGCCCGCACTCCAGGTGGTGGATGCGCACGGGCGGCCCGGACTCCCCGTACCAGCGGTCGCCCCACCGCATCAGGGCGAGCAGGACCGGATACAGGTCCTTGCCCTTCTCCGTCGCCAGGTAGTGCTCGCGGGGCGGGTGGTCCTGGTAGCGCTCGCGGACCAGTACCCCCTCCTCCACCAGCCGGGCGAGCCGGGCGGCCAGGACCTTGCGCGAGATGCCCAGGTCGCGGGCCAGGTCGTCGAAGCGGGTCACGCCCACCAGGACGTCGCGCATGATGAGCGCCGTCCACGCGTCCGCGAACAGGTCGGTGGCGCGCGCGATCGAGCACGCGACGTCGGTGAGCGGGGTCCTGGTCACCCGTCCAGACTACCTGGGTTCCCTTAGGGGACTAATGTAGGTTTCCTTAGGGAACCAACGGGAGGCGACATGGGACCGACCATCGAACTGGACTCGCGTACGGCCGGCGCCATCGACGGGCGCCACATCCGGGCCCTCACGTTCCAGGACGTGCGGCTGGAGTACGTGGACTCGGTGCTGCGCCGGCTCGGGATCGACCCGGCCGGGCGGTCCGCCCTGGTGGTCGGTAGCGGGCGCGGGCTGCTCGCCCGGGGGCTGGCCGGGCTCGGCCTCACCGTCGTCGCGCTGGACCCGTCCCCCGAGGCGACCGCGATGGCGCGGGAGGCGGGCGCCGCCGAGGCCGTCGAGTACGCGACCGCCTCCGCGGAGGCCCCCGGATTGCCCGACACGTCCTTCGACATCGTCTTCTACGCCGACACCTTCGAGATCACCGACGACCTCGACCGGGTCGTCGCGCACGCCGCCCGGCTGCTGCGGCCCGACGGCGTCCTGTTCTACGACACCGTCAACCGGACGCCGGTCTCCCGGCTGATCTACCTGGGGGCCTTCCAGGCGCTGCCGTCGACCCGGATCATGCCGCGCGGCCGCTACACCGCCGCGCGGTTGCGGACCCCGGAGGAGGTCACGGCCGCCCTCGCCGCTCACGGGCTGCGGAACGAGGACGTCTGCTCGTTCAAGCCCGCGAACGTCCTCGACCTGGTCCGAGCGACCGTCGCGCGCCGGAAGGGGAGGATCGCCGACGAGGCGATCCCGGGAATGACGGGTTTCGTTCTCGAACCGGACGGCAAGCCGATCGTCACCTACCTCGGTCACGCCCGGCCGGACCGGAGGGCGGGGGAGTAGCGGAACGACGGTCATTCAGGGCCTCGGAGTCCCAGCCCGCACAAGGCGGAGGGCCATGGACGGCATGTCGTCGTCGGTGACGCTGATGCTCTTGCCGCGCTTGCGGGCGGACTCGTGCCCTTGCGGCTCCGCTCGAGTGCTGCGGGTCAGGGCTGGTCGTCCACGAGAGCGATCGCGCGCGCCTCGGGAACTCCCAGCATCAGCAGGCTCGTGATCGTCGCTGCTCGGGCGCCGACGGGCTTGTTCGACAGGTCGCTGTCCGCGATGGCGAACACGACGCCGTAGGCGACCTGGCTCAGAATGCCCGCCGGCAGGTGCTGTGCGAACACGTCGCAGTCCTGGCCCCGTTTCACGAGGTCGGCGAGAAGATCATCGACTGGCCCGAGCAGGCCGTGGATCGCCTCGCCGTACTCGCCGCGGCGCAGCGCCAGCAGCACTCGGTACCGGTGCGTCACCGGCCAGACGCGGCCGATGAATTCCACCCATGTCGCGTCCGCTTCCGCGTGGGAGGCGTTGACCTCGGTGAGCACGGCCGTCATCTCGGTGACGGCCCGTTCCGTGAGTGTCCGAACCAGGTCGAGCCGCGAGGGGAAATGGCCGTAGACGGTGCGGCGGACGACGCCGGCAGCGGAGGCGATGTCGCCCATACCGGCGTCGGGGTTCTCTCCCAGCACGTCGAGGGCGACGTCGAGATCGATGGGCTGGACATCCACTTCATCCACGTCAGGTCCAAGAATCCCAACGCGATGCCGCTGATACTTACGCACGGATGGCCGGGCTCGATCGTCGAGTTCCTGAAGCTGATCGGCCCGCTGACCGATCCGGTTTCATACGGAGGAGACGCCGCCGATTCATTCGACGTCGTCGTCCCGTCGCTTCCCGGGTTCGGGTTCTCCCAGAAGCCCACGGAGACCGGGTGGACGGTATCGCGCATCGCAAGCGCGTGGGTGGAGCTGATGAAGCGTCTCGGCTACACGAGATGGGCCGCGCAAGGCGGCGATTGGGGTGCCGTCGTCACCACCGCCCTCGGAGCCATGCAACCTGAGGGGCTTCTCGGAATTCATCTGAACACCCAGTACGCCTTTCCCGCACAGATACCCGACACCTTGTCGCCCGAACAGCGCTACGCCGTGGAGACCCTCGCCCTCTACACCGGCGATCTCGGTGGGTCGAACCACCTTCAGGGCACGAAGCCGGAGACCGTCGGATTCGCCCTGGCGGACTCTCCCGCTGGTCAGGCGGCCTGGATCTACGAGAAGTTCCAGTCCAAGACCGACAACCACGGGCTCGCCGAGGACGCCCTCGGCATGGACGACATGCTCGACGCGATATCCCTCTACTGGTTCACCAACAGCGCAGCGTCGTCCGCCCGCATCTACTGGGAGAACAAATCGCTCACCTTCGCCGGCCCGAAGCTGACGCTTCCGGTCGCGGTGACCGTCTTCCCGAGGGACATCCCACGCCTGCCACGAAGCTGGATCGAAGACACCTACGGCAATCTGATCCACTACGCCGAGGCCGACAAGGGCGGGCACTTCGCGGCCTTGGAGCAGCCCGAGATCCTGGTCGGCGAAATCCGCACCGGCCTGCGCACCCTTCGTTCCTGACACCAACGCGCGAACTCAGGAGCGCACGAGTATCACTCGGGTCTCACTGAATCGACTCTTGTTGTCACCAGGTCTCGGTCACCGTCTACCAGCCGTCCAGTTCGCCAACGGCTCTTCTGGCGATCGCTTTTGCCGCACACTGGCCCCTTTGCCTCGTTCGCTCGATGAGGCCGAGGACAGGGAAGCGGGGGCTCGTGCGGCTACCCGTGGCCTACTTCGCGGCTGGTGTCCGAGCTAGGACACCGGGGCCTTCAGGGCGAGGATCGCGTAGGCCACCTGCAGGGCCGTCTCGGTGGACAGCGGTGTGGGCAACCGGTCGAGGACGACCTCTTCTCCCTCCGCGCGGACGGCCGCGGATTCACCGATCCGGACGAGCGCCGCGGGGCCGGTGGCGTCCACGGCGGGCAGCCGTCCGGCGGACGGCACGAGGGCCTCGGCGGTCTCGGCGCGCTGCTGGGCGAGGACGGCGCGTTCGCGTTGCCGATCGGCGTCGGCGCGCGCTGCGTCCCGGTCCCGGGTGAGGGCCGCGACCTCGGCCTCGCGCGCCGCCTGCGCGGCCGCCCGTTCGGTGCGGGCCGTCTCGGCGGCGGCCACGGCCTCGGCGAGCCGGTCGCGGACGCTCGCGGTGTCGCGTTCGGCGGCGTCCGCGCGTGCGGTCGCCTCGCGGGCCCGGTCGGCGTGGTCGGCCGCCTCCTGCGTGAGCGCTTGCACCCGGCTGCGCTCCTCCGCGAGCCGGGTTTGAGTCTGGGCGAGGTCGTCGCGCATCTGCTGCAGCCGCCGTTCGGCGTCGGCGAGTCGCTCCCGTGCGGCATCGCGCTCGCTGCGCGCTTCGGCACGGTCGTCGGCGCCCTGCCGGGCCTGCTGCTCGGCCTGCTTGCGGGCGAGTTGATGGGTCTGGGCGAGTTCCTCGGCGAGCCGGGCGCGGGTGTCGGCCTCGGCGGCGGCGGTCCGGGACCGGTCGCGTTCGCGTTCGGCCTCGGCGCGGGCGTCGACCGCGGCCTGGCGGAGCCGTTCGGCGGAGTCGCGCGCGGCGGTCGCCTCGTCGGCCGCGGCCAGGGCTTCGGCGGCCTGCCGTTCCAGCTCGCTGTTGCGGGTGGTGACCGCGTCGACGGTGGCGGCCAGACGGTCCGACTCCTCCTTCTCCAGCTCCGCGAGCCGCTGGAGGTCGGCGACGTGCCGGCCGAGCCGATCGGCGAACGCGGCGCGCTCGGTAGCGGCGCGTTCCCCGAAGGCGCGCAGCGCGGCCAGCGGTTCGGCGGCCGCGGCGGCGGTGGCCGTCTTGCGCGCCGCGTCGGCGAGCGCCTTGCAGTTCTGCCCGCCGGGGCCCTCGCCGGGCTGGTGGTAACGCTGCGGCCGGCCGCCCCGGCGCGGGTTGCGGGGTGGGGGCAGCGGCTGTTGGCACCATTCGCACGGCCGCGGCTCGCTGTTGGGCGTCTGGGGCACGGTCAGAGCGTTCGCGCGCTCGTCCGGCCCACCGTCCGGCCCCGTCTCCTGGCCTGTCGCCTCGGTCTTCCCTGCTTCGTCGTCGCCCACATGCTGATCATAGAGGCTCTGCGTGAAACGTGAAACCAGTTTTGCGGTTCCACGTTTGCGAAACCATCGCTACATGACAATCGCCGTTATGATGTACTCGCCGTGGAGAGCCGACCGAGGGGCGACGGAGTGACCGAGAGCAGTGGCCGCATAAGCCCGACGACGGACACCGCCGCCGGGGAGGACGCAGTCACCGCGCATCTCGCCGTCCCGGGGGAGCGCGTCGAAGTCGCCACCGCGCCGACCGTGGCGCTACGCGGTCCGGCGCCGGCCCGGACCCCGCACCAACTCGCCGACCTCCTCGCGCGCGCCGGATCCGGGGCCGACCTGCCGGCGGCCACGCTGCGGGAGCTGGCGAACGCGACCGGGACCTGGCTCCAAGGCGAGCGCCGCTCCTCGCCCGCCACCCAGGCCGGCTACATCCGCGAGGTGGCCTGGTGGCTGACGTGGGTCATCACCCGGGGCCTGGACCCGACCGACATCAGCCACCTCGAGGCCGATCTCTATCTGGCCGCCCTGCGCGCCCAGGGCCTGAAGAACGCCACTCGCGCCCGGCGGCTGTCGGCCGTCAGCTCCTGGTACGCCTACCTGCACCGCGCCGGCCTCGCCGCGCGCAATCCGTTCGGCTCCGGGATGGAGCGGCCGCGGGTCAGCCAGTACTCCACGACCCGCGGGATCTCCGCCGACGACATGGAGCGGATGCTGGCGTACGCGCAGGTGCACGAGACGCCGCGCACCACCGCGGTGCTGGCCCTGATGTTCTCCACCGGCTGCCGGGTCGGTTCCGTCACCGACACCACCGTGGACAGCCTCGGCCACGACTCCGGGCACCGGACCATCGACCTGCCGGTCAAGGGCGGTGCCACCAAGCGCTTCGTGCTGCCTCCGCTGGCGGCCGACGCCATCGACGCCTACCTCGAACACCGCCGCGAGCGTCCCGACCGGCCGCTCGACCCGGCGGCCCCGCTGTTCGCCACCCGCACCGGCCGCCCCATCGACCAGCCGTACGTCTTCCGGCTGGTGCGGCGGGTCGCCGCGGCGGCGGGCGTCCACGGGGCCGGCCAGCTCTCGCCCCACAGCGCCCGGCACGGCGTGGCGACCGTCCTGCTCGACGGCCACCCCCTCCACGTGGTGCAGGACTTCCTCGGCCACGCCAACCCCGCCACCACCCGCCGTTACGACGAGGACCGCGAAAGCCTCGACCGCTCTCCCGCGTACGACCTCAGCCGGATCCTCAGCGCCGGCGCCGCCCGGCACCGCCGCCGGTACGAGCCCTCGCCGGACAGCGAGAACCGCTAGATCCGCTTTCTCCATCGCGAGCGGAAAAGGGGCGGTTCAAGCCAGGGACGGTGCTCACCCGGCGCGGTGGCCCGCCGCCAGTTAGGTGGCGGGTGATGTGCGTGCCTGCGCGTCGGGTGGGTGGAGTGCGGTGATGCCCGCGAGGATCAGATCGATGCCGGCGAGGAACTGCTCGCGGTCGTCGTGCTCGCGCAGTTCGTCCGCGACGGCACGGGTGAACGGGTAGTCGTCGGCGTCGAGCTCCTCCCATGCCGTGGACACGGCGTCGAGGAACTCGGCGCGGTCGGCGTCGGGTCCGAGAGCGGCGGCTCCGGCGGTGTTCGCGGCGTTCTGGCCCGCGGCGCCCAGGATGTAGTGCATCAGCGCCGACGTCGCCGTGAACCGGTCGCCCCTCGGCACGCCCAGCGCGCGGACCCGCCGGCCGAGGCTTTCGAAGATCCGCGGCGTGACCGTCCCGGCTGGGTTGCGGGACAGCTGCGCGGCGAGCTGAGCGCCGAGCCAGGGGTGCTCTTCGGTCGCTTCGAACAGGCCGAGCGCGACGGCGCGGATCTCGTCCCGCGGCGAGTCCGGAAGGGCGGCGGGCTCGACGGCCAGAGCGGCGGCGACGACGGCGTCCGTGGCGGCGCCGAGGAGCTCGCCCTTGTTCGCCACATGCCAGTAGATCGCTCCGGGACCGGTGGCGAGGCGGTCGGTGAGCGCCCGGAACGTCAGCCCGCCCTCGCCGGCCGCGTCGAGCAGCTCGACGGCCGCCTCGACGATGCGCTCCCGGGAGAGCGCCTCCGTGCGCCGGTGCGACCGGCGTGCCCGCGTTGCCATACCGCCATCCTGCCACGTCTGGAACATCGTTCCAAAGTGCGGCGTTGGAGTGATGGAACGGCGTACCAGAGGCCGGCCGGACCCGGCCTCGCACCATCGAAGGGAGCCACCATGACCGCTCACGTCACGATCATCGGCGCCGGGCTCGGCGGCCTCACGCTCGCGCGCGTCCTGCACGTCCACGGAATCCCGTCCACTGTCTACGAGGCGGAGCCGTCGCCGACGGCGCGCGCGCAGGGCGGGATGCTCGACATCCACGACCACAACGGCCAACCGGCCCTCCGGGCGGCGGGCCTTATCGAGGAGTTCCGCGGTCTCGTCCTGGAGGGCCGCGAGGCGACACGGGCCCTCGCCTCGGACGGGACCGTCCTGCTCGACGAACCCGACGACGGCACGGGCGGGCGCCCCGAGGTGCAGCGCGGCGAGCTGCGGCGGATGCTGCTCGACTCGCTCCCCGCCGGCACCGTCCAATGGGGCCGGAAGGTCACCGGCGTCCGGGCCCTGGGCGGCGGCCGCCATAAAGTGGCCTTCGCCGACGGCGGCACCGTCGTCACGAACGTGCTGGTCGGCGCGGACGGCGCATGGTCACGGGCCCGGCCGCTGCTCTCCGGCGCCGTCCCCGAGTACACCGGCATGTCGTTCGTCGAGACGTACCTGTTCGACACCGATACCCGGCACCCCGCCTGCGCGAAGGCGGTCGGCGGCGGGACGATGTTCGCGCTCCGGCCGGGAAAGGGGATCCAGGCCCACCGGGAGAGCGGCGGAACCCTCCACACCTATGTGGCGCTCCGCAGGCCCCGCGACTGGTTCGCCGGCATCGACTTCACCGATCCCGCCGCTGCCGCCGCGCGCGTCGCGCGGGAGTTCGACGGCTGGGCATCCGCCCTCACCGCGTTGATCACCGACGGTGACACCGCGCCGGTCCTGCGCCCCCTGCACGCTCTGCCCGACGAGCACCGCTGGGACCGCGTGCCGGGCGTGACGCTGCTCGGCGACGCCGCTCACCTCATGATCCCGTCCGGCGAGGGCGCCAACCTCGCCATGTACGACGGCGCCGACCTCGGCAAGGCGATCGCCGCGCACCCCGGCGACGTCGAGGCCGCGTTCACCGAGTACGAGCGGGCGCTGTTCCCGCGCAGCGCCGCTGAGGCCGCCGACGCCGCCCACCTGCACGAACTCATGTTCGGCGACGGCGCACCGGACAGCCTGATCGGCATGCTCGCCGGGGCCGAAGGACGGACCGTCGCGTGAGCCGGAAGGGCGCCGCCCCCGGTGCGTGGGCGGCGCCCGTGTGGGGGCCGGTCGGGGCCGTCCCTTGCGGTCAGGCCGCGGCTGCGGCGGTTTCGGCGGTGGCGGTCAGGACCGCGCGGCCGAGGATGTGGCCGGCCATGGTGAAGCCGAGGAGCGCCGGAGTCGCGTCCGCCGGGACGCCGATGGAGGCGACGTCGAGGGCGTGCACCACGACGAAGTAGCGGTGCCGCCCGTGACCGGCCGGCGGGGCAGCGCCGATGTAGCGCGCGACCCGGGCGTCGTTGGGCAGTTGGAACGCACCCTCGGGCAGGCCCGAGCCGGTGTCGTCACCGGCGCCTTCGGGCAGTTCGGTGACGGTGGCGGGGATGTCGGCGACCGCCCAGTGCCAGAACCCGGACCCGGTCGGGGCGTCGGGGTCGTAGATGGTGACGGCATAGCTCTTCGTGCCTTCGGGCGCGCCGCTCCACGACAGCTGCGGGGAGACGTCCCGGCCGCCGGGGACGCCGGAGGCGAGCTGCTCGGGCGGCCAGGCGTCGCCGTCGCCGACGGTGGTGCTGGTCACGGAGAAGGAGGCCGCCTCGGGGAGGCGGGCGAAGGGGTTGTTCTCGCTCATCGCGGTTTCCTTTCGGGTTGTGCCGTCGGTGGCGTGGGCTGAGCCGATGGAGGCCCGCGGCGTCGTGCAGGGGGCGGGGCCGTCCGCTCTCACCTCGCCATGAATCGACCATAGCATCGAAAATCGATTATCTGCATCTTCGTCTATGCTGGCGCCATGCCTCAGACAGCGCACCCCCCGTCCCTGGAGGCCGGGCCGGGAAAGCGGATGCTCTCCGAGCAGGTCCACGCACGCCTCCGGGACGCGATCATGCGGGGAGAGCACGTCCCCGGCGACGCCCTCAAGCCGCACAACCTCGCCAAGCAGCAGGGGGTGAGCCTGGCCGTGGTGCGCGAGGCGCTCGTGCGGCTGGTCGGCGAGGGCCTCGCGGACCGGCTGCCGAACCGCGGCTTCGCCGTCCCGGCCTTCTCCGACCGCCGCTGGCAGGAGATCGCCGAGGCCCGCCGGGCCGTCGAACCGGTCATGCTGCGCATGTCCATCGAGCGCGGCGACATCGACTGGGAGGCCCGGGTGCGCGCCGCCTTCCACCGTCTGGCCCGCACTCCGCCGTACGCGCCGGACGAGGGTGAGTACTACACCGCCGCCTGGGCCGAAGCCCATCGGGTGTTCCATCGCACCCTGCTGGAGGGGTGCGGCAACCCCGTCCTGCTGGAGACGTTCGACCGGCTGTGGACCGCCAGCGAGCTGGCCCGCCGCTGGTCTGCGCACCGCGGGCCCGAGCGGGACGCCGTCGGCGAGCACCGCCGGCTGGAGGAGACGGCGCTGGCCCGCGACGCCGACGCCGCGGCCGAGGCCCTCACCCTCCACCTGTCCATGACCGCGGCCGTCCTCGCCGGCGACGAGCCCGCGAACCGGGTCTGACGGACTTCACCGACCGCGCCCCGCGACGTCAGGGCGGCGTTGCCACTTGCAATCTCGCGGACTCTTCGCCCTCGCGGATGGAGCCGGGGATCTTCACCGTGCCGCGATACGTCAGCGACAGCAACGGATCCGTCATGAGGGTGGTGACGAGCATCATGACGATCATCAGTGCGTACAATTCGCCGCCGAAAAGGTGCATCTGCAGGCCGATTCCTACGACGATCGGCCCCGTCAGCCCCCGCGTGTTCATCAGGGCCGCGATGGCCATCGAGGGCCGCGCGGACATGCCCTGGGTCCGCAGTCCCAGGTAGGTCCCGCCAAGCTTGCTCACCACCGCGACGAAAAGAATGGCGCCGAACTGCCAGAGGCTGGAGATCTTCAGGGACGTCAGGTTGATCTGCAGCCCGGCGACCACGAAGTACACCGGCAGTAGCACCGAGGTGAGTCGGGTGAGGCCGTCGCTAACGTCGGCATGCAATGCACCGCCGCCGGTGCGCGGTATGGCCATGCCGAACAGAAAGGAACCGAGAATGAAGTGCATGCCCATTGCCTCGGTGGCCGCACCGGACAGCAGCGCACCCGCCAGAACCACGGGGAAGGTCCACGCCGCAGGGGCTTTCCGGCTCCGCTCCGCGCGGATGAGCCTGTGCAACACGGGCCGGACGACGAGGAGCACACCAGCCCCGTAGAGGACGAACAAGGCTGTACGCCACAACGTTGCTCCGCCACCGACCATGGCCTGGACGCCGGCGAGTTCCGCCCAGGCCACTACATCGACCAGGGCGGCGATCGCCAGCGCCAGTCCGCCCAACTCGGTGGCGAACAACCCCCGGCCGTCGATGATCCTCGCGAGCACCGGGAAGGCGGTCACCGAGATCGCCAGACCGATGAACAGCACGAACGCGGTCGGCGACGCGCCTCGCGCCGAATACTCGCGCAGCAGGGAGAACCCCAGACCGATGCCCAGTGCGAGAGGGACGAGGTTGGCTCCGAGAAGTCCGCCGATGGCCAGCCGTCCTCTGCCTCGCAGCGCACCGGCGTCTGCCTCGAGCCCGACGCCGAACATGAACAGAGCCAGACCGAGATTCGCGACGCCCGTAAGCGAGGACCGCACATCGGCGGGGAACAGGGCGTCCGAGATCGCGCCGTCCATCAGCGTGGGCCCGAGCGAATACCGGCGATTATCTCGCCCACTACGGCTGGCTGCCCCACACGCCCGGCCAGCGCGCCGAGCCCGCGCGCCACCAGCAGAATCAACGTTACGTCCAGGAGAAGCAGCTGCACTTGATGACTGGTCAAAGAGGGCTCCCCTTAATGGTCAATCCACTTGAGTCGAGTCGCTCCACCCTGGGTCTCTTTCGGAGATAGGCGTAAAAGGCGCGATCCGTGACAGTACGCGACTACCTGCCAGTCGCCCATAAGAGGCGGCCAAGTTCTTGCATAGTGAGATGCCTTGAGATCGAGACAATTGAGGTGGTCACCAAAGGAAGCCAAGCCAAGTCCAACAACACATCAACATAGCCATAGCCGCCCTTGACGCACTGAGCCTTTTCGGTGTGCTGCGGCCCCCGGTATTGCGGGGTGCGGATGGCTTTGGTGAGGCGGCCGGCGCGGTGGGGGCAGCAGCCCGGCTTTCGTAGGACTCTCCATGGCTTGAGCTGGGCGTTCGGTCGTTCACCGGGTCCGCGGAGTTCGGCGTATGCGCGGTCGGGGTCCTTTTGCGGCTCGGACTTGTCACGCCCCTTGTACGGTGTGTGCGCGCCCGCGGCCTCGTCGGCAGCGAATAGAAACGGGCGCACAAGGCACTGGCCGCGTCGCCGGCCTCGTGCCTGGCAAACCCGGAGGGCAGCGTGTTCTGCGGGCCGGGGCTGATGCGGAGGTTCGCGGCGCCGGAAAACCGTTTGAACGGTTCGTCCGCCCTCCCGTAGGTTGCCTGCGGCCCATCGCCGTGAGGACAGAGGACGGACCCGCGTGACCCCGCCTGCTCTTTAGACCTGACACCTTCTTCCGCTCACCTGTAGCCGACGGACCCCGTCGGCTCTGCCGGGCTGCCCTCGCGCGCCCGGCCGTACAGCGTTCGAGGCCGCGCGCAATCGGCCTCGTGTCAGGTCCAGAGAGATCATGTCTTCACAACCTCATACCGTGCTGCCCTGGGTCGTTCGCCGGACCCGGCTGCCTCTGCTGTCACTGCGGTGCGCGGACTGCCGGTCGGAGTCGGCCACCACCGGCGAGGGCAGGTTCCGCGTCAACGCCAACGGCAAGCTGCTGGACGTGTGGCTGCTGGTCCGCTGCACGTCCTGCGACCGGACGAGCAAGCTCACCGTCCACGAGCGGGCGCCGGTCAGGTCCTTCGATCCGGCCGAACTCCACGGCTACCGCGTCAACGATCCGGACCTGGTGGCGTCCACGCTGCTGGATCCGCTGCTCGCCCGGCGCAACCGCTTCGCCCTGGACTGGACGGGCGCCTGGCGGCTGGACGCCCCGTCGGCATGGCTCGACGAGGCATGGCCGGTCCGGGTGCAGGTCGTGTTCGAGGATCCGGTGCCGGTGCGTCCGGACCGGCTCATCGCGCAGGGCCTCGGCGTCAGCAGGAGCGAGGTGCTGCGCCGGATCAAGTGCGAGATCCCGCTGCGCCGTCCGACGACCACCGGGTTCACCTTCACCGTGATGCCCGGGGACTAGCGGGGAGGTGGTCGCGGCGAGCCCCTCGGCCCGCCGCGGCCGCACCTTCTCGCGGCGTGTGACGTCAGCCAGATGCCAAGTGACGTCATGTTGGCTTGACACGACGTCACTTTGGCGTCATGGTGGTGGCATGGACTTGATGCCGTATGTCGAGAACCTCCGCCGCGAACTCGCCGTCGCCGCCGAGGCGGGGGGTCCGGATGCGCGGGCGCTGGCCGAGCGGCTCACCGGGGCGCTCGACTCGGCGGCCAGGCTCGCGCTGCTGGAGGCGCTGTCGGCCGCGGCCGACGAGATCACCCGGGATCTCGCACCGGGCTCGGTCGACGTGCGGCTGCGGGGCGGCGAACCGGCGTTCGTGGTGACGCCGCCGCCCGCGCCGTCCCCAGACGCTGCCGTCGCCGCACCGTCGCCGGTGCCGGTGCCCGAGGCCGTGCCGCCGTCGGGGGAGGAGGGCGGCACCGCGCGGATGACCTTGCGGTTGCCCGAGCACCTCAAGCTGCGCGTGGAGGAGGCGGCGGGCCGGCAGGGGATCTCGGTCAACGCCTGGCTGGTCCGTGCCGTCTCCGCCGCGTTCGAGCCCGGCGCGGGCGGCCGTCCCGCCGAGCAGGCGCGGCGGCCCCAGAGCGGGCGCGGCTACACCGGCTGGGTGCGCTAGCGGCATCCGCTCGGCTTCATTTCTTCACTCATCGCCCGGCCCCGCGCCGGGATGTTGGACCGGACCCATGAGGAGGGCTCCGCCATGCCTACTTTCGACACCCCCGAGCCGATCACCGCCGACATCGACGTCTACGGCGGCCAGGTCCGGATCAACGCGAGCGACCGCACCGACACCGTGGTGGAGGTGCGTCCGAGCGACCCGTCCGCGGAGGCGAGCGTGCAGGCCGCCGAGCGGACGGTCGTGGAGTGCTCCGGCGGACGGCTGCTGGTCAAGGGACCCAAGCCCAAGGGCCTGAAGTACGTGCTGCCCTGGCGCGGCTCCATCGAGGTGACCATCGACCTGCCCGCCGGGTCCCGCCTGGAGGCCAAGGTCGCGGCGGAGGTCGTCGCCACCGGCGCGCTCGGCGAGGCCGTCGTGCACAGCTCGATCGGGGACGTGCGGCTGGAGGAGACCGGTCCGCTGGACGCCAAGACCTCCACCGGCGACATCACCGTGGACCGGGTGACCGGCCAGGCCGAGGCGGCCACCTCCACCGGGTCGATCCGGATCGGCGCCATCGACGGCACCGGCACCGTGAAGGCCTCCACCGGATCCATCACGCTGGGCGAGGTGACCGGGGACCTGCAACTGAAGACCGGCACCGGTGACGTCACCGTGGGCCGCACGCTGGCCGGTCTCACCGTCAAGACCGCGCACGGCCGGATCCGGATCGGCGAGGCGGTGAGCGGCACCGTCCGGCTGGAGACCGGCCACGGCAAGGTCGGCGTCGGCATCGCCGAGGGCACGGCCGCCTGGCTGGACCTGCACTCCAAGAACGGCGTCGTGCGCAGCACCCTGACCGCCGCGGACGGGCCCGAGCCGTCCGACGCGGTCGTGGAAGTGCACGCGCACACCAACTGGGGCGACATCGACGTCCACCGGTCCTGACCCCCGAGGACCAGCAAGGGAGCCCCTCATGAGCGACGCGATCACCGCCGAAGGGCTGGTGAAGAGATACGGCGAGGTGACGGCCCTGGACGGGCTGAGCTTCTCCGTCCCGCAGGGCACGGTGCTCGCCCTGCTCGGCCCGAACGGCGCCGGCAAGACCACCGCCGTGCGGGTCCTGACCACGCTGCTGCGGCCCGACGCCGGACGCGCCACCGTCGCCGGACACGACGTCGTCGAGGACGCCCGGCGGCTGCGCGCCCACATCGGGCTGTCCGGCCAGTACGCCGCCGTCGACGAGCACCTCACCGGCGCCGAGAACCTGGAGATGGTCGGGCGCCTCTACCACCTGGGCGCCAAGCGCAGCAGGGCCCGCGCCCGCGAACTGCTCGAACGCTTCGACCTCTCCGACGCCGCGGACCGTCCGGTGAAGGGCTACTCCGGCGGCATGCGCCGACGCATCGACCTCGCCGCCGCGCTGGTCGCCGACCCGCCGGTGCTGTTCCTGGACGAGCCCAGCACCGGCCTGGACCCACGCGCCCGAGCCGCCCTTTGGGACACGATCTCCGAACTCGTCGGCGCCGGCAGCACGCTGCTGCTGACCACCCAGTACATGGAGGAGGCCGACCGCCTCGCCGACCAGGTCATGGTGGTCGACCACGGCCGCGCCATCGCCCGCGGCACCGCCGACGAGCTCAAGGACCAGGTCGGCGGCAGCCGCATCGAGCTGACGGTGGCCGACGCCGGCGAGCTGGAGACCGCCCGGCAGGCGCTCGCCTGGGTCGCCGTCGGCGCCATGCGGGCCGCGCCGGAGTCGCTCCGGATCACCGTCCCGGTGACCGACGGCCCCGAGGCGCTCCGCAGCGTCCTCGGCCGCCTCGCCGAGGACGGCGTCCGGATCCGGGACGCCGGGCTGCGGCGCCCGACCCTCGACGACGTCTACCTCACCCTGACCGGGCACCAGGCGTCCGGCGCCGGCGAGCAGCCCCGGGAGGCCGTCCGATGAACGCCGTCATCATGCCCGTCGCCGACGGGTGGACCATCGCCAAGCGCAACGCCCTGAAGATCCGGCGGTCGCCGGACATGCTCGGCGGCGTGATCATGCTGCCGGTCGTGCTGGTGCTGCTGTTCGCCTACGTCTTCGGCAGCGCCATCCACGTGCCGGGGATGTCGTACCGGGAGTTCCTGCTGCCCGGCATCTTCGTCCAGGCGGTGATCATGAGCGCGCAGATCACCGGGTACACGCTGACCCTGGACCTGCAGAAGGGCATCTTCGACCGGTTCCGCTCGCTGCCGATGGCCCCGTCCGCGGTGCTGATCGGGCAGACCGTCAGCGACCTGCTGATGAACCTCGCCGGCCTGGCCGTCATGGCGGTGATGGGGCTGATCGTCGGCTGGCGGGTGCACACCTCGCTCTCCGAGGCGGTGCTGGGGTTCGGGCTGCTGATGCTGTTCGCCTACGCGTTCTCGTGGGTCACCGCGACCGTCGCGCTGGCCCTGCGCACGCCGGAGAGCTTCAACAACGTCGCCACCATGGTCTCGTTCCCGCTGGTGTTCGTCTCCAACGCCTTCCTGGACAGCTCGAAGCTCCCCGCGCCGCTGCGCGTCGTCGCCGAATGGAACCCCGTCTCCACCTTCACCCAGGCGGCACGCGAACTCTTCGGCAACACCAGCGCGGTGCTGAGGACCTCGGACGTCTGGCCGATCCGGCACGCCGTCCTGGCGTCGCTGCTCTGGATCGCCGTCCTCCTGGTCGTGTTCGTCCCCCTGGCCACCCGCCTCTACAAGAAGGCGGTCAGCACCTGACCACTGCCGCACCGGCGCGGGAGGCCAGGGAATCGAGCGTCCGGCCTCCCGCTACCTCTGTGCGGGGCGGGAACAGCATGCGGGGTCGGGTGGTTATACATGATGGTCGGTGTGCCTGGTGTCCCCGGGCCTCATCTATCGCCTTCGCGGAATACCGTCCGGCTGGAGCCGCGTCGCGCCATTCGCCGAGAGGCGACCCGCACACCGGCCCGCACGCATCACCACTCGGCCCCGGCAGCATTCACGTGCTGCCGGGGCTTTGTGGTGTGTTCTCATGTGGACGGCGCGGATGCGGTTGGCGCAGGCGAGGGTGGCGCGGTAGGCGAGGTACTGCCGGGCGTAGACGGTGGTCCTCATCGCAGCCAGCGCCGGACATTGACCGAAGGGCTACTGAGCTAGTGTGCTAGCATCCTCGCGTGGGCGACGAGGACGTCAAGCAGTTCAACGTGTACCTGCCGATCGGGCTGATCAAGCAGGTGAAGCACCGTGCCATCGAGGCGGAGCTGTCGCTGTCGGCGCTGGTCGCGGAGGCGCTGCGCGCCTACCTCGACGACGGCGGCCCGCAGGAGCGGTCCAGCGAGAAGGGGAAGTGAGATGACCACCGAAGGCTTCGAGGCCGTCTACCTGGAGACGCACAACTGGGGGAAGGCGGCCGGGTTCTTCCGGTCGCTGGGGTTCGAGCTGGAGTTCGAGACCGATCACAACTCCGGGCGGCTCCGCAAGGGCGACGGCCCCTACGTCTTCATCGCCGAGGTGCCCGAGGACCGGGAGCCGCACGCGCGGATGGTGCTGAAGGTGGCGGACGCGGAGGAGTTCCGTCCCGGCGCGGGCGTCGAGGTGGTGACGCCGTTCGAGGACACCCACTACGGGAGCCGCGAGATGACCGTCCGGGACCCCGACGGGCGGCTGTGGATCCTGCAGGCGCCGGGGAAGTGACCCGCTGCGCGACGCGATGGACAGATTTGTGAACCACGTGGTTCACTTCAAGGACAGCTAGTCCGTCCATCCGGAGGCAGGCATGCGGACGTCCGTACAGCGGGAGAAGGTCCGGTTCGACAGCGGCGGCGCGCAGTGCGCGGCCTGGCACTATCCGAGTTCGAACGGCGCGTGCGTGGTCATGGCCGGCGGGTTCGGGGTCACCAAGGAGCCGGGCACCGACCGGTTCGCGGAGCGGTTCGCCCGGGCCGGGTTCGGTGTGCTGGCCTTCGACTACCGGCATCTGGGGGAGAGCGGCGGGCTGCCGCGCCAGGTCGCGCGGGTGGGCGAGCACCTGGCGGACTGGCGGGCCGCGATCGGCCGCGCGCGGTCGCTGCCGGACGTCGACCCGGCCGCGGTCGCGGCGTGGGGGTTCTCGCTGTCGGGCGGGCATCTGCTGCGCGTCGCGGCGGGCGATCCCGCGCTCGCCGCGGTGGTCGCGCAGACCCCCGCGGTCGGCGGCTGGGCGGCCTCGCGCAGCGCCACGTCCCACCAGACTCCAGGGGCGCTGCTGCGCCTGGCCGCCACCGGCATCGCCGACGCCGCCGGTGCGGTGGCGGGCCGGGCGCCCCGGACGGTGCCGCTCGCGGCGCCGCCGGGGCAGGTGGGGGTGCTGTCCACCCCCGACGCCTTGGAGGGCGCGCGGGCGCTGGACCCGGACGGCCGGTACGGCGCCTGGCGGCAGGAGATCGCCGCGCGTTCGGCGCTGCGGTTCGCGCTCTACCAGCCCGGACGCGCGGCGCGGCGCGTCCGGTGCCCGGTGCTGGTGGTGGTCTGCGAGCAGGACATGGCGGCCTACCCGCCCGCCGCGATCCGCGCGGCGGGCCGCATGCCCCGTGCGGAACTCCTCCGCGTTCCCGGCCGGCACTACGCCCCGTTCCTGGAGCAGCACGAGCAGGTCGTCGCGGCCGAGCTGGACTTCCTGGGCCGTCACCTGACCGGCGGCGCGGCCACCGCGGGGTGACGCCGGCGTAGCGCCGCCTCCCGAATCGCCGCCGATTGATATTCTCAACGTTGAGATAGGGAGGCGGCGATGGCGGACGCGGTGGACGACATCCTCGCGCAGTGGCGGCGGGAGCGGCCCGACCTGGACGTGTGGCCGATGGGGATCATCGGCCGGATCTCCCGACTGCAGATGCTGCTGCACCGCGAGCTGCGCGGGTTCTTCGCCGAGCGGGGCCTGGAGAGCTGGGAGTTCGACGTGCTGGCGACGCTGCGGCGGTCGGGCGCGCCCTACGAGCTGACCGCGGGCGCGCTGCTGAAGGCGGCGATGGTCACCTCGGGCGCCATCACCAACCGCATCGACCGGATGGAGGCCAAGGGGCTGGTGGAGCGGGTCCGCGACGCCGGGGACCGGCGGTCGGTGCTGATCCGGCTCACCCCGCGCGGCCTGGCGGTCGTGGACGAGGCGGTCGGCGCGCACGTGGAGAACGAGGCGCGGCTGCTGGCCGCGCTCGGCCCGTCCGAGCGGGAGGACCTGGCGGGCAGGCTGCGGGTGCTGCTGGAGTCGCTGGGCGACACCTCCCGGGCCTGAGCCTCGGTCCGCGCGCGGGTCAGCGCGCGGTGAACGGGCGGGTCGCGCGGGCGGCGCGGTCGGCGATGGCGGTGAGGTGGTCGGCCAGCTCGGGCGGGTCGAGCAGGGTGTAGTCGACGTCCAGGACGGCGACGCGGTGCGCCAGGTACCGCAGGGAGTCCGAGCGGGTGTGCAGGCGGCAGGTGCGGTCGTCGACCGGTTCCAGGACGCCGTGCCAGGCGGTGACGTGCCGGGCGGCCTCGGCGAACGGGACGTGCAGCAGCAGGCGGGCGCGGATGGCGCCGGAACCGCCGGCGAGGTTGTCCATGGCCCAGGAGGTGGGGTCCGCGCCGCCGGGCGGGGTGCGGGCCGGGGCGCGGACGCCGGTGCGGTGCGGGTCGGTGATGCGGTCGGCGCGGTAGGTGCGCCAGTCCGCGCGGTCCTCGTCGTGGGCGACCAGGTACCAGCGGCGTCCGGCGGTGACGAGGCGGTGGGGCTGGGCGTGCCGGCGGCTTTCGGTGCCGTCGGCGGCGGTGTAGGCGAAGCGGACGTTCTCGCCGGCGACGCAGGCGGCGGCGAGCAGGGCCAGGACGGCGGGGTCGGCGGCGGGCGGCGCGTCGGTGTGCGGCGGCAGGGGGACGGCGGCCCGCGCGAGCGCGGTCACGCGGTGCCGCAGCCGTTTCGGTAGGACCTGCTCGAGTTTGGCCAGGGCGCGCTGGGAGGCGTCCTCGATGCCGGTGACGGCGCCGGCGGTGCGCAGGCCGATCGCGATGGCGGTCGCCTCGTCGTCGTCCAGCAGCAGCGGCGGCATCGCGGTGCCGGCGGTGAGCCGGTAGCCGCCGGTGCTGCCGTGCACGGCGCGGACGGGGTAGCCGAGGGTGCGCAGCCGGTCGATGTCGCGGCGGACGGTGCGGCCGGTGACGCCGAGGCGGTCGGCGAGTTCGGCGCCGGTCCAGTCGCGGGGCGTCTGCAGCAGGGACAGCAGCCGCAGCAGCCGTGCGGAGGGATCGCGCATGGGGTCCATCTTGCCGATTCATTAGGACGTTCACTGACCTAATGCGGTCCTAGTGTCGTCGTCGTCGGGGCCGGGAGACGTCCGGTCCCCTGGTGGACGGAGGAACGGCATGCTGCGTGGACTGGCGACGATCAGCTTCTTCGCGGACGACGTGGAGGCGGCCGGCGACTGGTACGCCGGGCTGCTCGGGGCGCGTCCCTACTTCCGCGTCCCGGGTCCGGACGGCCGGGCGGTCTACCTGGAGTTCCGGGTCGGCGACCATCAGCACGAGCTGGGGCTGATCGACGCGCGCTTCCGTCCGGGCGCGTCGGGCGCGGCGGCGGGGGAGCCGGGCGGGGCGGTGGCGTACTGGCACGTCGACGACCTGGAGGGCGCGGTGGCGCGGCTGGTGTCGATGGGCGCCCGCGTCCACGAGGAGATCACCGAGCGCGGGGAGGGCACGGGGTTCGCGACGGCGTCGGTCGTCGACCCGTTCGGCAACGTGCTCGGGGTGATGACCAACCCCCACTATCTGCGGATGCTGACGGCGGCGACCGCTGAGGTCGGGAGCACGTCCGCCGCACGCGAGCCTCGCCGAGACCTATCGCACGTCACCTGAACCCAGCACAATCGCCCCTATGACGATCACCACGGGCGCGCCGCCGCCCGCGCGCCGTTCACCCGTCGCGGTCGCTCGGGGGTTCCTGACCGGTGGCGTGGTCGGTACGTCGCTCGCCGCGCTCGTCGTGGGCGCGATCGTGGAGAACGAGCCTCTGTTCGTCACGGGTGCGGTTCTGCCCGTGGGTTACGGACTGCTGTTCTTCCTCGCCGGTATGCCGAGGCGTGCCCGCGAGGCGGCGGTCGTGCCCCGCACGGTGCTCGCGATGATCGAGGATCTGGAGGCCGTCGGGGGCGAGTCGAGCGACGTACCGGTCCGGTTCGAGCTCACCGTCGCGCCGGACGACGGGCCGGCGTACCGGGTGGAGATCACGCAGGGCATCAACCTCGTGGACCTGTCCGATTACCGGCCGCACGGCGTCGTGGTGGTCCAGTACCCGCCGGGCAGGCCGTGGCGGGTGCGCATCGTCAAGCGGCCGACACCGGAGTGGGAGGAGCGGGCGGCCTCGGTCCTCTTCGATTCGGCGCCCAGGACGGCCAGGGTGGCCGCGCCCTCGAAGGGCCGCGCTTCCGGCTTCGCCGCGTTCTTCGGCCTGCTGCTCGGCGCGGCCGTCGTGGTCCTGTCGTTCCGCGCGGTCCTGTTCGACCGGGACGACACCGGGGAGCCGCTTTCGGCCGTGCGGCCGTCCGTCTCCTCCACGTCGTCGACCACGGTGATCTCGTCGGCGTCCGGAACGGTCACCCTGGGCCCGGGCCGGTCGTTTCTCGACAAGGGCGAACTGGACCGGGCCGTCGGCCTGCTCACCAGGGGCAGGGACACGCGTCAGGCGCTCACCGTCGTGGTGCAGGAGCGCCTGCTGTCGGTCGTGTTCTCGCCGACCGGCCCGCAGCCCCCGGGCCTCGACCCCCGTGCGCTGCCCTACGACCGTTTCCCCGCCCTGGTGAAGGAGGCCACGACCGCCCTCGGCGTCGGCTCCCCGCGCACCTGGCAGATCACCGCCGACCGCCTCACCGGCAGCGTCGCCCTCCGGGTCTCCGTGACCGGCTCCGAAGGCACCGCCTATCTGGATGCGGACGGACAGGGCAAGGTCGTACGGCGCGTGTCGGCAGGAGGCTGACCCATGGACTGGCATGTGTATCCGGCCTTGTGGTGCGGGGTGTTCGGCACGTGGGCGCTGGTCGGATACGGGCGGTCGCTGGCCGGGGCGACCCGGGCGCAGCGGACGGTCTGGACGAAGGGACGGATCGAGCGGGTCGGGGAACCGCGGCACGGAAGCTCCCCGGAGGACGGGATAGCCGTGGTCGTCTCGTTCCAGGACCCGGCCACCGGAGAGGAGTTCACCGTCACCAACGACGGTGAGCGGGGCGAGAGGATCAGCGTGGCCTGGACGGGCCGGGAGATCGGCGTCCACTACCCGCGCGGCAGGCCCCACGCCTTCCGGTTCGCCGGCCACCTCTCCGAAGGCGGGCGCGGCCTCGGCTGGCCCACTTTCGCGCTGTTCCTGGTCTACGCCGGTCTGGTCGCCGCCGCCGCGATCGACTGGGGTTGGCCGTGGGCGCTGCTCGGCTTCTGCGGGCCGTGGGCCCTCTCCGGCGTTTACCACCTGCCCGGGAACATCCGCGACAGGAAGCGCCGTCTCGGCGACCTCGCGGCCATGGCCGCCGTGCCCGGACGTGTCGTCGCCGTGCTCAGGAGCGTCACCCGCGACGCCACCGACGGCAACACCTGGACCAGCCTGATGCCGGTCGTCGCCTTCACCACCCTCGACGGCAAGGAGGTCACGGCCTACTGCGAGTCGGGGCTCCCGGACCCCGCCGGGTCGCGGGGGCTGGACGTCACGGTTCACTACGCCCCCGCCGACCCTGCCGTCTTCGTCCTGGACGTCGAGGCCGAACGCCGGTCCTGGAAGCGGGACATGGCCGTCAACGTCGTGGGCGTGCTGGTCGTGGCGGCGGCGGCCGTGGTGGGGGCGGTCGCGCTGTGACCCGGGAGTCGGGCAGGCGCGCCGAGGGGCCGGCCCGGCACCGCCGGCCTCGGCCGGCGCGTCGGGCGGGCCGGCCGGGAACACCCCGGGATGCCGGGCGTTTTCCCCCGGTCAGTCGTGTCCGAGGTAGGCGCGCAGGTGGCGGGCGGTGAGGGTGTCGGCGGAGGCGACCAGGTCAGCGGGGGTGCCCGTGAACACGACGCGGCCGCCGTCGGCTCCGGCGCCGGGGCCGAGGTCGATGATGTGGTCGGCGTGGGCCATGACGGCCTGGTGGTGCTCGATGACGATGACCGACCCGCCGGCGCCGACGAGGCGGTCCAGCAGGCCGAGCAGCTGGTCGACGTCGGCCAGGTGCAGGCCGGTGGTGGGTTCGTCCAGGACGTAGACGGAGGCGTCGCCGGCCATGTGGACGGCGAGCTTGAGGCGCTGGCGCTCCCCGCCGGACAGGGTGGTGAGGGGCTGGCCGAGGGTCAGGTAGCCCAGGCCGACGCCGGCGAGCCGGTCCAGGACGGCGTTGGCCGGGCCGGTGGGGAAGAACTCTCGGGCCTGCTCGACGGGCATCGCCAGGACCTGGCTGATGTCCTTGCCGCGCAGGGTGTGGGTGAGGACCTCGGCGGTGTAGCGGCGTCCCTCGCACTTCTCGCAGACGGCGGCGACGCCCGCCATCATCGCCAGGTCGGTGTAGATGAGGCCGATGCCCTTGCAGGCGGGGCAGGCGCCTTCGGAGTTGGCGCTGAACAGGGCGGCCTTGACGCCGTTGGCCTTGGCGAACGCGGCGCGGACGTGGTCGAGCAGGCCGGTGTAGGTGGCGGGGTTGCTGCGGCGGGAGCCGCGGATAGCGGACTGGTCGACCACGACGACGCCGTCGCGTCCGGGCAGCACGCCGTGCACGAGGGAGCTCTTGCCGGATCCGGCGACGCCGGTGACGACGGTGAGCACGCCGAGCGGGACGTCGACGTCGACGTCCTTGAGGTTGTGCAGGTTCGCGCCGCGGATCGGCAGGTGACCGGTCGGGGTGCGGGGCCGCTCGCGCAGCCGGGCGCGGTGGTCCAGGTGGCGTCCGGTGAGGGTGCCGGAGGCGCGCAGGCCGGCGACGTCGCCGGCGAAGCAGACGTGCCCGCCGGCGGTCCCGGCGCCGGGGCCGAGGTCGACGACGTGGTCGGCGATCGCGATCGTCTCGGGCTTGTGCTCGACGACCAGGACGGTGTTGCCCTTGTCGCGCAGCCGCAGCAGCAGGTCGTTCATCCGCTGGATGTCGTGGGGGTGCAGGCCGGCGGTGGGTTCGTCGAAGACGTAGGTGACGTCGGTGAGGGGTGAGCCGAGGTGGCGGACCATCTTCACCCGCTGCGCCTCGCCGCCCGACAGGCTGGGGGACTCGCGGTCGAGGCTGAGGTAGCCGAGGCCGATCTCCACGAGCGAGTCGAGGGTCTCGCGCAGGGTGGCCACGAGCGGCGCGACGGACTCGTCGTCGATCTTGGCGACGACGTCGGCGAGGTCGCTGATCTGCATGGCGGCGCAGTCGGCGATGTTCAGGCCGCCGATGCGGCCGGCGAGCGCGGCGGGGTTGAGGCGGGCGCCGCCGCAGGCGGGGCAGGTGCTGAAGGTGACGGCGCGGTCGACGAACGCGCGGACGTGCGGCCGCAGGGAGTCGCGGTCCTTGCCGAGGTAGAGCCGCTTCACCTTCACCAGCAGGCCCTCGTAGGTGGTGTTGAGGCCGCTGTTGTGGATCTTGGTGGCGGGTTTGTTGAGGAGGTCGTCCCACTGGGCGGGGGTGTAGTCGCGGAGTCTGGTGTCGGGGTCGACGAGCCCGGATTCGGCCAGCACCTTCCAGTACCAGGAGCCGACGGCGAAGCCGGGGACGGTGACGGCGCCCTCGTTGAGCGACAGGTCGCGGTCGAGCAGCTGGTCGAGGTCGATGGCGGTGGTGCGGCCGAGGCCCTCGCATTCGGGGCACATGCCCTCGGCGCTGTTGAAGCTGTAGGCCGAGGACGTCCCGGCGCTCGGCGTGGCGAGCCGGGAGAAGACGATCCGCAGCATGGTGTGGGCGTCGGTGGCGGTGCCGACGGTGGAGCGGGAGTTGGCGCCCATCGGCTCCTGGTCGACGATGATCGCCGCGGACAGGTTGCGCAGCGCGTCGACGTCGGGGCGTGCGGGGCTGCCCATGAACGACTGCAGGAACGCGGTGTAGGTCTCGTTGATCAGCCGCCGGGACTCGGCGGCGATGGTGCCGAAGACCAGCGACGACTTGCCGGAGCCGGACACGCCGGTGAAGACGGTGAGGCGGCGCTTGGGGATGTCCAGGTCGACGCCGGCGAGGTTGTTCTCGCGGGCGCCGCGGACCTCGATGACGTCGTGCCGGTCGGCGGCGGGTCCGGGGCCGGCCGCGGTGTCGGTGCCGGTGGTGGGCGGGAGAGGCATGCGTCGTCCTCGCATCGGCTTGATAGCTTATGGCGTAAAGAGATCGTGGAATGAATCAGTTTACGGCATACGGAGTTGTTCGGTGACCGTGTTCGCGGGGCAGGGCGACCCCCGCCGCTCGATGGACCTGCTGTGGGGGCGGACGGAGGCCGCGGCGCCGCACGCGCGTCCGGGGCCGCGGCCGGGGCTGAGCGTGGAGGTCATCGTGGACGCGGCGATCGCGGTCGCCGACGCCGAGGGGATGGCGGCGCTGTCGATGCGCGCGGTCGGTGAGCGGCTCGGCCGGACGGCGATGGCGCTGTACACCTACGTGCCGGGCAAGGCCGAGCTGGTGGACCTGATGTACGACCGGGCGCTGGCGGAGCTGCCGGCCGCCTACGAGGTGTCGGCGGGGTGGCGTGCGGCGCTGGTGGCGTGGGCGGAGGACGGCTGGGCGTTCTACCTGCGGCATCCGTGGATGCTGCAGGTGTCGCAGGCGCGTCCGGTGCTGGGGCCCAACGAGTACGGGGTCCTGGAGGCGCTGCTGGGGGTGCTCGCGGTGACGGGGCTGGACGCGCGGGGGGTGCGGCGGGCGGTCGCGGCGCTGTCGAGCGTGGTGCGGGGCGCGGCGGGGACGGTGGCGGAGTCGCGGCAGGCGGTGCGGGCGACGGGCCTGACGGAGGCGCAGTGGTGGCACGGGCGGGCCGGAGCGCTGACGGAGGTCGCGCCGGGGTTCGCGGAGCGGTTCCCGCGCGTGGCGTGGCTGGACGCCGAGGGCGCCCCCGACGTGCCGGAGGCCGCTGAAGCCGGCGGTGAGGCGGGTGACGGGTCGGACGGCGGGTCGGATGGCGGGGTGTCGTATCTGGAGCGGGCGGCGCGGGAGGCGTTCGAGGGCGGCCTGGAACTCGTGCTGGACGGCATCGAGGCGGCGATCGCCCGCACCGCAGCGCGGAAGAGGTGACGGGCCGCGCCCGCAGGGGGACGTGAGCAGGATCTCATCGGCGTCCCGTCACATTCGTGGGGCTGAAGTCCTCATCCTGGTATGGACACTTTCTCGATCGCGCTGCCCGATGAGGCGGCGGTGGGCGCGGCGACCAAGCCCGGCGGCGGCCGGGCGGCGGCGGGCGTGCTCGGGCTGGCCGGACCGGCGTTCGTGGACGTCTTCGCGCGCGCGGGGCACGCGGCGTTCCGCAGGGATCTGGAGCGGCTGGCGGCGGCCGCGGCGGCGGGCCGGGCGCACGCGCCGCAGGTGCGGGCGGGCTGGGAGAACCTGAAGCTGCAGCTGCGCCGTCACCACGATCTGCAGGCCGGCGCGTTGTGGCCGCGGGTGGAGCGCGCGGTGGCGGGTCACGGCCCTGACCTGGGAGTGGTGGCGGAGCTGCGGGCGGAGTACGAGGGGATCGGGCCGCTGGTGGTGGCGCTGGACGCCGCGTTGGAGGACGACGAGCGGGGTTCGGGGGAGCTGGTGTCGGCGGTGCGGGCGCTGCGGGCGGCGCTGGAGGTGCATCTGCGGCATGAGGAGGCGGGGGTGCTGGCGCTGGCGCGGCGGGTGCTCGGTCCGGCGGACTGGGCGGGGTTCGCCGCCGACGCGGTGTCGGCGTGCGGTTCGCAGGGCGGATCTGGAGGCGTTTCGGGTGGCGTTTCGGGTGGCGGTTCGGGTGGCGGGGGCTGCCGGGAGGGGACGGTGCCGTGGCTGGTGGACGGGATCGCGCCGCTCGAGCGCAGCCGTTTCCTGACGGCGCTGCCGCGCGAGGTGCGGGAGATGAACCGGATGCGGTGGGAGCCGCGTTACCGCAGGCGCCGCCTGTGGAGCGTCTGACCGTCGCCGCGACCCGGCGTGCGGGGTGTCACCAGGGGACGGCGCGGACGGTGACGTGCCGGTCGGCGGGGTTGTAGTACGACATCAGCAGCGCGGCGGTGGTGCTGAGCTCGGGGTGGCCGATGAACGCGCGGCATTGGTCGTTGCCGGTGCCGCCCGAGCAGGGGACGGCGCCTTGCCCGGCGGGCCGCCAGGGGCCTTGCGGGGCGGGTGCGCGCCACAGCCGGTACCGGCCGTCCAGTCCGCGCTGCTCGATGAGGACCAGGCCCTGGCCGGCGGCGGTGTAGTCGGCGATGTGGACGGCGGCGGGCGCGGCGCCGGGGGCGACGGTCTGGGCGCGGGACGCGTCGGGCGTCCATCCGGCGGGGGACCAGTACCGGTAGGCGGACGGGTCGCGCCAGGCGGCGGGGTCGGCGGGGACGCGGGCGAGGGTGACGCGGCCGGCGGCGCAGGCGCCGATGGTCCAGGTGTCGCAGGCCGACCCGTAGAGGTAGAGGTGGCCGTCGCGCAGGACGGGGGAGCCGAGGGTGAGCTGGAACGGCAGGCCGCCGGGGACGGTGAACACGCGGGTCTGGCCGTGCAGGGTGCGGTCGGCGGGCCGGTAGGCGGCGATGCCGTATCCCTGCGGGGTGATGGTGGTGCCGTGGACGCACACATCGGTGTAGGTGAGCAGGACGGTGCCGTCGCCGGGCAGGGGTGCGGCGCCGGAGATCCAGGAGGCGCTGTAGGCGGTGCCGGGGATGTGGCAGGGGGCGCCGCCGGGGAGCTGGAGGCCGGGCGGGGTGGGCAGGAGCGCTTGCGGCGGCCCGTCGCCGGGCGCGGTGGCGGTTCCGGTGCGAGGGGTGCCGGGGGTGCCGGGGGTGGGGAGTTCGGTGAGGTCGGTGGGGACGCGTCCGGGTGCGGCGGTTCCGGTGGCGGCGGTCGCGCCGAGCCACAGGCCGGGGCGGGTGCCCTTCCAGGTGGAGTCGCAGAACAGCCACAGGTCGCGGTGGCCGGTGAGGGGGGCGCTGTAGCCGCAGTCGCGGTCGATGGTGTTGCCGGGCGCGGCGGTCTCGTAGCGGGACAGGACGCGGGCGGGCGGGGCGGCGCCGGGCGGGTGCCGGGGGCGGTCGTGCAGGAGGACGGCGACGATCACGGCGGTGGTGAGCAGCGCGCCGGCGAGGAGGGCGGCGGGTGCGGCCAGTGCGCCGCGTCCGGGTGGTGCGGGCGGGGCCGTGGGTGCGGGGCGGGCCGTGCGGTGGTTCATGCGACGGTCCCTCTCCGGGGTGCGGCGGCTTCCGGGTGCCAGGGTCGCGTGCGGGTGCGTGCGGCGGCAAGCCGGGGTGCGCGGGGGTGCGGGCGGTGCGCGGTGGGGCGGGTCAGAAACGGGCGGTGAGCAGGGCCAGGACGGCGACGCCGGCGGTGAGCCAGGCGGCGTAGTCGCCGATGTGCCCGGAGTGCAGGGCGTGCAGGCGGGCGGCCGCGGCGGCGGCGGTCCGCGCGAGGGGCCCCTGCCGGTCGGAGGCGGGGTCGGAGGCCGAGTGGGAGGCGCGGCGCCGTAGCGCGTACCCGGCGACGAGCGCGGCCAGCAGCAGGGTGGCCAGGAATCCGGCGACGCCGGAGGCGGTCCAGGGGTCGGCAGGGACGGCGTGGGGGTGGGGGACGCGGCCGTCCAGGACCAGGGCGGCGTAGCCGTCGCGGTCGGTGAACATGGCGGCGGCGGTGCCGACGGGCCCGCCGGGGATCAGCCCGACCAGCAGCGCGCCGATGAGCAGGACCAGGCCGGGGGTGAGCATCGTCCAGGGCAGGTTCCGCAGGGTGGGGCGGGTCTCGGGGTCCTCGTGCCCGCCGCCGGCGCCGGGCCGTCCGCGGTGCGCGGGGTCCTCCTCGGCGGGGGTGCCGCGGAACACCCCGAGCCAGACGCGCAGGACGGCGCCGGCGGTGAGCGCGGACGCGACGATGGCCAGCGGGGTGAACCACCACCAGCCGAGTTCCTCGGCGGCGTGCTCGGTGACGGCGTGCCCGGCGAACAGCCCGGAGGGGGGCAGCCCGGCCAGGCCGAGCGCGCCGAGCAGGAAGGTGGCGCCGGTGACGGGCATGCCGCGGCCGCGGCCGCGCAGTTCGTGCTCGTCGACGGTCTCGTGCCGGTTGAGCAGGGCGCCGGCCGCCAGGAACAGGGCGCCTTTCACGCCGGCGTGCCCGGCGAGGTAGTAGGCGGTGCCGGCGAGGGCGTCGGGTCCGTGGGCGGCGACGCCGACCAGCAGCAGCCCGACGTGGCTGATGGTGGAGTAGGCCAGCAGCCGTTTGATGTGGTGCTGCAGAACGCACATGACGGCGCCGAGCAGCGCGGCGGCGGCGCCGAGGACGGCGATGGCGCGCAGCGGGACGAGCCCGGCGAACGTCGCCCAGTAGGTGCGGGCGATGCCGTAGACGCCGAGCGGCACCATGATGCCGGAGAACAGCACGCAGACGGGGGTGGGGGCGACGGCGTGGGCGTCGGCGAGCCAGAAGTGGAAGGGGACGGCGGACGCCTTGACCAGGTAGCCGGTGCAGATCAGCACGAACGCGGCGGTGACCAGGGCGTCGCCGTGCCCGCCGGCGCCGCTGCCGGCGAGCTGCCGTCCGGTGGTGGCGAGGCCGAGCTGGCCGGTGCGGGCGTAGACCAGGGCGATGCCGGCGAGGGTGAGGTAGGCGCCGATCGACTGGATGATGCCGAAGTTGAGGGCGCCGTGGACGGTGGAGGGCTCCTCGGAGCGGTAGCCGGTGAGCGCGAACGCCACGACGCTCATCAGCTCGAAGAACACGAACGCGTCGAACAGGTCGCCGGTGTAGACGTAGGCGACCATGGCCGCCAGGAACAGCAGCATGAGGGTGTGGAAGATCGCCTGGATCTCGGTGAAGAACCGCCAGGAGAACAGCAGCGCGGCGAGGGTGAGCAGGGCGGTGACGAGGGCGAGGCCGGCGGCGAAGGGGTCGGCGACCAGGGGGATCCCGACGCCGGTGGCCGGTCCCCAGCCGCCGAGCCAGCTGACCTGGGCGTGGTGGGGGGCGCGGGTGAGGGTGAGCGCGGACAGCGCGGCGACGGCGGCGACGGCCAGCACGGCGGCGACGTCGACGACCAGCCGCGGCAGCCACCGCCCGGCGGTGGCCAGCAGCGCGGCCGCCAGGATGGGGACGGCGATGGTGACCTGCAGGATCACGATTCCAGCGACCTCAGCTCGCCGGGGTCGATGGTGCCGCGGCGCTTGGCGACCTGGACGGCCAGGGCGAGCAGCAGGGCGGTGACGGTGGCGCCGACGACGATGTCGGTGAGGGTCATGGCCTGCACGACGGGGTCGGTGACGGGGCGTCCGCGGGGCGGGCGGTCGGAGAAGACGGGGGCGGTGGCGCCGTAGCGGTAGCCGATGGCCAGCAGCAGCACGTAGGTGCCGGACTGGGTGACCGACAGGCACACCACGGCGTGGATGAGGTCGCGGCTGGTGACGATGCCGTAGATCCCGACGAGGACGATCCAGGCGGCGGCCAGGTAGGGCAGGTGGCTCACGGGGTCCCCCCGGGTGGTTCGCGCACGAGCAGCGCCTGTTCGAAGAACTTGCCGATGAGCAGGACCAGCGCGCAGCCGACCTCGACGCCGACGGCGCCGTTGAGGGCGGGGACGGCGCCGGCGGCGGCCAGGGCCATCGCGACGAACACGCCGGCGGCGAGCGCCTCGGTCGACTCGAACACCGGGATGGGCCGCAGCCGCTGCAGGGCGGGGTAGTCGCCGGCGAGGTACAGCAGGTGGACGGCGGTGCCGAGGATGACGCCGCCCTGGAATCCGCCGCCGGGGGACTGGGCGCCGTGGGCGATGATGTAGACGCCGATCAGCAGGGTGACGGGCAGCAGCAGGTAGCCGACGATGCGCAGCGCGTCCGACACCTCGGCGGGGCCGAGCCGGTGCGCGGCGCCCTCGTCCTCGGCCTCCTTGCCGACGACGCGCAGCAGCACCACCGCGCCGATCGCCGAGGCCATGAGGATCAGTTCCTCGCCGACGGTGTCGAAGGCGCGCTGGTCGAAGTTGACCGAGGAGATGGTGTTGGTGGTGGACTCGCGCAGGGCCTGCCGGACGGCGCGGTCGCCGTAGGGGTGCACGGCGCCGCCGAAGCGGGGCAGGTCGAGGGCGCCGGCGGTGAACAGGGCGGCGACGCCGGCGGCGCCGGCGAGGAACAGCAGGGTGCGGGTGCGGGTCCTCATGCGGGCGCCCTCATCGCGCGTCCTCGCGCACCGTGCCGGACGCCGTGTCGGACGCCGTGCCGGTCCCGGCGCCGTCGGCGTCGCCGTCGCGGTCGGGGCGGCGGTCCTCCTCGCCGGTGTCGCCGCCCTCGCGGTGGCGGCGGGTGGCGTGCAGGGCGAGCACGACGATGAGGGGGACGACGACGGTGCCGACGCCGATCTGGGACATGGCGACGTCGGGGGCCTGCAGGATCAGGAACAGCACGCCGAGGACCATCCCGTATCCGGACAGGACGATGGCCTGGCGGGCGGGGTTGCGGGTCAGCACGACGGCGGTCGCCATGAGGACGGTCAGGGCGAGCGCGGTGAGGATGAGCGCGTCGGCGAGGGCGCCGGAGAACGGGTCGCTCACGATCCCTCCGTTCCCGGGCCGCCGCTGCGCCCGTCCGCGTTCCGCGGGCCGGGGCGGCGGTGGTCGGGCCGGTCGGCGCGGGCGACGGCCTGCCCGGCGGTGACGACGGTCGCGGGGCCGGTCGCGGCGAGCAGCACCCCGATCACGACGATCTTGACGACGTCGTGCCAGGACGACCAGGGGTGCAGGGCCAGGCCGGCCAGCAGCAGCGGAGCGCCGAGCGCGGTGACGGGCGCGACGGCGTGCAGGCGGCCGGCGGCGCCGGGCGTGCGGGCCAGCCGCAGCCCGGCCAGGACGCAGACGGCGGTGCCGGCCCAGGTGAGGGTGTCGGCGAGGAGGGTCATCGCGGTGGTGTCCCGGTCACGGTCGTTCCGTCCTGTCACAGGGTCCGGCTGAAGAAGCGGGCGAACACCAGCGCCCCGGCGAACGACAGCAGGGCCAGGACGAGGGCGACGTCGAGGTAGGCGGGGCGCCCGTAGGCGGAGGTGAGCAGCGTCAGCACGAGGGTGACCAGGGGGCCGGTGACGATGAGGCCGGCGAGCCGGTCGACGGGGCGTCCGCGCAGGGTGGTCAGCAGCGCGGGCAGCACGGCGCCGGCCAGCAGCACCAGGGCGGGGACGGCGATGCTCATCGCGCCTCCCCAGGTCCGTGCCCGCCCGGCCCGCCCGGCCCGTCCGGCTCGCGCGGTCCGTCCGGTGCGCTGGGGGTGTCGGGTTCGTCGGGGCGGTGGGGGGAGCGGCGCGGGTCCTGGACGAGGCCGGTGTCGCGTAGCCGCCGCTCGAAGGCGGACGGGTCGCGGCCGAGGCGGTGGACGTTCAGCAGGCCGCGCTCGGGGTCGACGCCGCCGACGAAGGTGGCGGGCGAGGTCGACACCAGCAGGGTGGCGGTGCCGCGGTTGGCGGCGCCGGGCGCGACGGCCAGCGAGGTCCAGGCGCCGCCGGAGGCGCCGAGGACGGCGACGCGGGCGCTGTCGGCGACGATCTGGGCGGGCAGCAGCGCCAGCGGGGGCAGCAGCCGGGCGGGCGGGACGGGCCGCGCGCCGGGCGCGAGGTCGGCGGCGGGGCGGCGGGGCCCGGCGGGGTCGTGGGCGGTGCCGGTGGTGAACAGGGCGCGGCGCCCGGCGGTCGCGGCGGCGGCACCGAACGCGGCGGCGACGGCGCCGACGGTGATCTCGGTGACGTCGATCGTGGAGATCAGCGACAGGTAGAGCGCGAGGAGCGCGGCCCACCAGGCGAGGGGTTCGGCGGCGCGGCGGGCGGGGCCGGGGCGCAGCAGCGGGGTGGTCCGCGCGGCGCGGGGGCCGGCCGGGGGCAGTCCGGGCGGTCGCCCGGGCGGGCCCGGGGCTGGTGGCGTCATGCGTTTCCGCATACCCGAGCGGACGGTTCCAACCGTGACCGGCGGCAAGCGGCCGCCGCCCGCATCCCCTACCGGTCACCGGTTCGTGCCGTCCGTGGTGCGGCGCCGGAATGTTTGCGTGCGCCTCGCCGGGTAGGCCGCGCTACGACCGTGAGGCGCACCGCGCCGGCGGGACACCGCGCCTCCGGGAGCACCGGGCTCGAGCGCCGGGTCGACGGCGCGGGCAGGCGAGGGAAGGGGGCGGAGATGGCGAGGTTCGGGTACTTCCTGTCCAGCGAGGAGCACGCCCCCGGCGAGCTGGTGCGGCAGGCGCGGCTGGCCGAGCAGGCCGGGTTCGAGGCGCTGTGGATCTCCGACCACTTCCACCCGTGGCTGGACGAGCAGGGCCAGGCGTCGTTCGCCTGGTCGGTGATCGGCGCGATCTCGCAGGCGACGTCGCTGCCCGTCGGGACCGCGGTGACGTGCCCGCTGGTGCGCACGCACCCGGCGATCGTGGCGCAGGCGGCGGCGACGTGCGCGGTGCTGACCGGCGGCCGGTTCACCCTCGGCGTCGGGACCGGCGAGTTCCTCAACGAGCACATCATCGACTCGCGGTGGCCGCCGGCGGCCGAGCGGATGGAGATGCTGGAGGAGGCCGTCGCGCTGGTGCGGCGGCTGTTCACCGGCGAGCTCGTCACCCACCGCGGCGAGCACTACCGCCTCGACACCGCCCGCCTGTACACCGTTCCCGACGAGCCGCCGCCGATCCACATGTCGGGGTTCGGGACCAAGGCGGCGACGCTGGCGGGCCGGATCGCCGACGGGTTCATCTGCATGATGCCCGACGCGGACCTGGTGAAGGCGTTCCGCGACGCCGGCGGTGCGGGCCGGCGGGTGCAGGGCGGGCTGAAGGCGTGCTGGGCGTCCGACGAGGAGCGGGCGCGGCGGACCGCGCTGCGGCTGTGGGCCAGTGACCACCTGCCGGGCGAGGCGAACCAGCTGCTGCCGCAGCCGCGGCAGTTCCGCCAGCTGTCGCAGCTGGTGACCGAGGACGTGGTCGCCGAGAAGGTGCCGTGCGGTCCCGACCCCGAGGTGCACGTGCGGGCGCTGCGCGCCTATGTCGACGCCGGGTACGAGGACGTGTTCGTCACGCAGATCGGGCCCGAGCAGGACGGATTCTTCGATTTCTACTCCCGCGAGGTGCTGCCCCGCCTGCGCGGATGACCCCTACTCGCACGGCGAGATCCCCCCGAATGGAAGGAATGAGGATGGACACCCCCTCGGTGCCCGGCAAGGGCCCCGGACAGATCAGCAAGAACGCCTCGCGCGCCGGCACCGCCGCGTCCGCCAAGGCCTCGGAGAAGGCGTCCGGCAAGGCGTCGGGCGCTGCCAAGGCGTCGGGCGCGGTGTCGGAGAAGGCGTCGGGCGCCGTGTCGGGCACGGCGTCCGGCGCGAAGTCGGCGGCCCGCGCCGGCACGGACGCCGTCAGCGCCGTCGGCGCGGGCGCCGGGCAGGTGGCCGGGCAGGTGGCCGGGCAGGTCGGCGGCCAGGTGGCGGCGCTGCCGGGCCGGGTGGCGGGGCTGGCGCGGCTGGTGACGCTGCGGCGGCTGCTGCGCGCGGCGCCGGTGGTGGCCGCCGCGGGCGCCGGCATTCTGATCGGCCGCCGCACCAAGCGCTGACCCGCCCGTTTCGCGCCCCCGGGACCCTCCCGTGCGGGAGGGTCCCGGGGGCGCGGCATGCCACTTGACCGGTGCCTGACCGAAACCGGAATGTCCGTTTAGACAGGTCGAGGCGGGTAGAGGGGTGCATGAACGTTTTCCCCCGGACAAGGAGATGACATGACTGGGCCGATAGCCCAGCAGACCTCGGGCACCAGCACCGTCCAGCGCGGCGGCGGTGGCGGCAGCAGCAGCCTCGCCGACGTCGTCGACCTGATCCTGGAGAAGGGTCTGGTCATCGACATCTACGCCCGAGTGTCGCTGGTCGGCATCGAGATCCTCACGGTGGACGTGCGGATCGTGGTGGCGAGCGTGGACACCTACCTGCGGTTCGCCAAGGCGGTGAACCGCCTCGACATCGCCCACGACGGCACCTCGCAGGGCCTGCCGCAGTTCGTGGAGGGCATGCAGGAGTCGGGCGCGAAGAAGAAGACCCGGGGCGCGCTGGAAGGCGCCGGCGAGCGGCTGAAGGAGACCTTCGGCGGCGGCTCCGACGATGACGACGAGGACGAGGACAAGCAGCCCGCGCGGCGGCGGTCGTCCCGCAAGAAGGAGGACGACGAATGACCTCCCCGAACGAATCCGGTGAGGGCAAGACCCCCCAGTACGTGTACGGGGTGACGCGCGCCGGCGCGTCCCTGCCCGCCGACGTGGCGGGACTGGACGACCGGCCGGTGACCCTGGTGGAGGACGGCGGGCGCTGCGCCGCGGTCGTCAGCGACCTGCCGGCGGGCCGCCCGCTGGGCGAGCGCGCCGACCTGGTCGCGCACCAGCGGGTGCTGAACGCGCTGCTGGACGCGGGCATGGTGGTGCTGCCGTTCCGGTTCGGCGCCGCCCTGTCCGACCGCACCGCGGTCCAGAAGGAACTCCTGGAGGGCAACTCCGACCGGCTCGGGCAGGTCATCGACCAGCTCGAGGGCCGGGTGGAGCTGCGGCTGAAGGCCACCTACGTCCAGGACACCGTCCTGCGCGAGATCATGCAGGCCGAGCCGGAGGTCGCCGAGCTGTCGCAGCGGCTGCGGGAGGTCCCCGCGGACGTCGCCGACGCCGTCTACTACGACCAGGTCCGCCTCGGCGAGCTGATCGCGCAGGCGATGGACCGGCGCCGCGAGCACGACGGGCAGGTGCTGCTGGAGGCGGTCGCGCCCGCGGCCGAGGCGTTCGTGCGCAAGACGCCGCCCCGCGAGGAGGACGTCCTGGACGCCTCGTTCCTGGTGCGCACCGACCGCCGCGAGGAGTTCGAGAAGGTCGTGGAGAAGCTCGGCGCGTCCCACACCGAACGGATCCGGCTGCGGCTGATCGGGCCGCTGCCGCCCTACGACTTCGTCCCGGAGGCGTGAATGGGCCTGTTCACCGGCCTGGTGACGCTGCCGCTGGCGCCCGTGCGCGGGGTGATGTGGCTGGCGGAGGTGCTCACCGAGCAGGCCGAGCAGGAACTGTACGACCCCGGCAGGATCGCTGCGGAGATGCAGCAGATCGCCGACGAGGTCGCCGCGGGCGAGATCGGCGAGGACGAGGCCGCCGCCCGCGAGGAGGAACTGATCGCCCGCCTGCACGAGGGCCGCGCCCGCGGCCTGTAGCGGCGCGGCGCGTGGAGGGAGACCAGTGATGATGTCGGCGTCCGAGGCCGCCAAGCGGGCGGCCGAGCACGTGACGGCGATGACCGGCCGCGCCGCCGAGAGCGTCGTCGGACTCGAGCGCTCCGGCGAGGACGGCTGGCGCGTGGCCGTGGAGGTGGTGGAGACCCACCGCATCCCCGACTCCGCCGACATCCTCGCCATCTACGACACCGAAGTCGACGCGGACGGCGAACTGGTGTCCTACCGGCGCGTCCGCCGGTACCCGCGCGGACGAGTGGAGAGGGACTGAGGACCGTTGAGCGAGATCACCTGGACCGGCTCGCGGGGGCCCGCCAAGTCGATGGCGGGGGAGCGGCAGTCGGCGAACCTGGCCGACCTGCTGGAGCGGATCCTGGACAAGGGCATCGTGATCGTCGGTGACGTCCGGGTGAACCTGCTGGACATCGAGCTGCTGACGATCAAGCTGCGGCTGCTGGTGGCCTCGGTCGACCGCGCCCGCGAGATGGGCATCGACTGGTGGGAGCACGACCCGTCGCTGTCGTCGAAGGCCCGCGCGCCGAAGTCCGGCGACGGGCACGTGGAGGGCGGCGCGGACCGGGAGCTGCTGGAGGAGAACCGGCGGCTGCGCGAGCGGCTGGCCGCGCTGGAGGCCGGCGACGCCTCCGCCGCGTCCGGTTCCGAAGGCTCCGGGTCCCGCCGCGCCGAGGGGAAGGAGGCCGGATCGTGACCGACCACGACACCGTCGGTGACGGCCTCGCCGTCTACCTGTACGGGGTGGCGCGGGGCCTGGACCCGGCGGCGCTGGACGGCGCCGCCGGAGTGGGCGGCGCGCCGGTGCGCACCGTCGTGCGCACCGGCCCGGCGGGGACGCTGACCGCGCTGGTCAGCACCGTCCGCCTGGACCAGTACGGCGAGGCGGCGCTGCGCGAGAACCTGGAGGACCTGGCGTGGCTGGAGGAGACCGCCCGCGCCCACCACGACGTGGTGGACCGGGCGGCGCACGCCGCGCCGACCGCGCCGGTGCGGATCGCCACGATCTACCGTGACGACGCGCGGGTGGCGCAGGTCCTCGATGAGCAGGGCGACCGGTTCGCCCTGGCGCTGGACCGGGTCGCCGGCCGCGCCGAGTGGGGCGTCAAGGCCTACGCGCACCGCGAGGCCCTCGAACCCGCGCAGGCTCCCGAGCCCGCGCCCGTTTCCGAGCCCGCCGCGTCCGAGCCGCGGTCCGGTGCGGGCGGGGCGGGGACGGCCTATCTGCGGCGCCGCCAGGACGAGCGGCGCCGACGCGCCGACGCGGGCCGCAAGGTCAGCGAGCAGGCCGCGGCGATCCACGACGGCCTCGCCGAACTCGCGGTCGCCGCCCGCCACCACCCGCCGCAGGACCCCAAGCTGTCGGGCCGCGACGGCGTGCAGATCCTCAACGCCGCCTACCTGCTCGAGGACGGCGACGCCGAGGCGTTCGCGCAGGCGGCGCGCGCGGCGGGGGAGCGGTGGCCGGGCATCGAGGTGGAAGTGACGGGGCCGTGGCCGCCCTACTCCTTCATCGACACCACCGACCCCGCACCCGAGACCGAAGGGGCCGGGCGGGCGGCCGAGGGGGCGGTGCGGTGACGGCCGTCCTGGACACCGGCCGCGACGTCCCGATGGAGCGGATCGCGCTGGTCGACCTGCTGGACCGGCTGCTGGCCGGCGGCGTGATGATCGCCGGCGACCTGGTCATCTCCATCGCGGAGGTCGACCTGGTGCGGGTGTCGCTGCGCGCGCTGGTCACCTCGGTCCGCGACGAGCTGCTGCGCGGCGACGAGATGCTGCGCGAGGAGGAACGGTGAACCCCACGCCCCGCGACCCCCGCACCGGCCCCGGGACCGGACGGTCCCGCGCCGGGGAGCGCGCGCCGGTGTCGGGCGAGGTGTCGGTGCGCGACCCCGCGGCGGGCGACCCGCTCACCGACGACATCCTCGCCGGCCGCACCGGCGGCGCCGCCGCGGACGCCCCGGTCCGCGCGACCCGCGCGTCCGCGCACGCCGAGGCCCTGCGGGAGCGGTCGTCGCGCACGATGCAGCGGCTGCGCACCGACCCCGAGACCGTCGAGCGGGACCTGGTGAAGCTGGTGCTGACGCTGGTGGAGCTGATCCGGCAGCTGATGGAGCGGCAGGCGCTGCGCCGCGCGGAGGGCGGCGACCTCACCGACGAGCAGATCGAGCGGCTCGGGCTGGCGCTGATGCGCCTGGACGAGGCGATGACCCGGCTCAAGGACCACTTCGACCTGGAGGACGGCGACCTGAACCTCGACCTCGGGCCGCTGGGGCCGCTGCTGCCCGAATGACCCCGTCATGCGTCGAGCCCCGCCGAGGCGGGGCTCGACGCATGCTCGGCCTCGATCGTCCTCAGCGCCCGCGCGGCGGCGCGCCGTCCGGCGGCTCGTGCGGGGTGGCCTCGTGCGGGGCGGCGGGGTTGACGGCGGTGCCCTTGAAGAAGGTGTAGTGGAACGTGCCGCCCTCGGCGGCGGTGCGGCGCAGGTCGGCGATGCCGCGGTCGAACTCCTCCGGTGTGGTGAGGCCCGCGGCTACCGCGTCGTCGCGGACGGCCCGGACCATCGCGGTGAAGGTGTCGCGGGTGAACCCCTCGACCAGCGCCGGCCGGCTCCGGTCGGCGTACACGGTGCGGGGCCGCACCGTGACCTGCCGGTATCCGGCCCCGGCCAGCAGGGGGTGCAGGCGGCGGCCGATGAGCGCGTCGCCGCCCGCGGCGGCCTGCAGCCGGACCTGGTGGCCGATCGCGGCGCGCGCGGCGGCGCTGTCGGGGTGGAAGAACGCCGACCCGTGGTCGCCCTCGATGACGGTGAGGGTGCCGCCGGGCCGCAGGACCCGCCGCAGCCCGGCGAGCGCGGCGGCCGGGTCGGGCAGGTGCTCCAGCACGAAGCAGACGAACAGGTGGTCGAACGCGCCGCCGGGGAACGGCAGGTCGTGCAGGTCGGCCCGCAGCCACCGCACCCGCGCGGCCGGGAACCGGGCGGCGACGCGGTCGCTCGCCACCGCCAGGGACGCGGCGGACACGTCGACGGCGGTGAGGTCCGCGCCCGGGGAGGACGCCAGCAGGTGGACGGTCTGGGCGCCAACGCCGCAGCCGACCTCCAGGACGCGGGACCCGGGCGGGTAGGCGGTCCCGGCCTGCCCGTCGGCGGCGCCGTGCAGCAGCGCGGCGAGCGTGTCGGCCTGGTCGCCGAGCCGCCGCGTCTCGTGCTCCGAATAGCCGTGCACATAGCCCCGGACGGTGCCGGACGCCTCACCGGACGCCTCACCGGATGCTTCGCCTGATGTCTGGCCGGGCGCCTGGCCGGAAGGGTGCCCGGGAGCGGTCGCTGTTTCCATATGCCCACCGTCCCGCCACAATGGCCCGATGCACAGGTCCAAAGACGGCGCGTCCGACCAGGCCATAACCGGTGGCGGCGACGCCCCGGCTCCGGGCGGCGGATCCGGGAACGGGCCGGGCACCCGCGTCGGCATCGGAGCGGACTTCCTGCAGCTCGACACCGCCGAGGCACCGCCGGGCGGCATGGCCGCCTGGCTCGCCCGACGGCTGCGCGAGGCGATCGCCGACGGCCGCCTGCCCGTCGGCAGCCGCCTGCCCGCCACCCGCGTCCTGGCCGCCGACCTGCGCGTCTCGCGCGGCGTGGTCACCGACGCCTACCAGCGGCTCACCGACGACGGCCACATCGCCGGACGCGGCCGCGCCGGCACCATCGTCGTCGCCGCGCCCCTCACCGCCCCGCCGCCACCCCCCGCCCGCGCACCCGGCCGCCCCGGCCCGGCGGAACCGCCGCGCCCGGTGTTCCCCGACCGGCCCGGCGCCGAAGCGTTCGACCTCCTGCGCGCCGCACCCGCACGCATCGACCTGTCACCCGGCGTCCCCGACCTGGCCGCCTTCCCGCGCGCCGCATGGCTGCGCGCCGAACGCCGCGTCCTGTCCGCACTGGCGGCACCGTCCTTCGGCTACGGCGACCCGCGCGGCACGCCCGCGCTGCGCACCGCCGTCGCCGGCTGGCTGGCCCGCAACCGCGGCATCCGCGCCGACCCCGCCGACATCGTCATCCTCGCCGGCACCGCCCAGGCCCTCGGCCTGCTCTCCCAGGTGCTGCGCGACACCGGCATCGACACCGTCGCCGTCGAGGACCCCGGCTCCCTCGGCACCCGCCAGCACCTGGACCACTGGGGCATGCGCACCCCGCCCGTCCCCGTCGACGACCACGGCGTCCGCGTCGACGCCCTGCGCGGCACCGGCGCCCCCGCCGTCCTGCTCACCCCCGCCCACCAGTTCCCGACCGGCACCGTCCTGTCCGGCACCCGGCGCCGCGAGCTGAGGGACTGGGCCACCGCCGGCGGCCTGATCATCGAGGACGACTACGACGCCGAGCACCGCTACGACCGGCCCCCCGCCCCCGCGCTGCGCGCCCTGCTGACCGACCGCGTCTTCTACGCCGGCAGCGTCTCCAAGCTGCTCGCGCCCGCGCTGCGCACCGGCTGGGTCCTCGCCCCGCCCCGCCACCGCGACGCGCTCGTGGACGCCAAGCGCTTCGCCGACCTCGGCAACGCCGCGCTGCCCCAGCTCGTCCTGGCCGACCTGATGGAGTCGGGGGAGATGGAACGGCAGCTGCGGACGCTGCGCCGCCGCCACCGCGCCCGCCGCGACGCGATGATCGACGCGATCCGCGCGAGGCTGCCCGGCGCCGTCGTGCACGGCGCCGCCGCCGGCCTGCACCTGCTGGTCACCTTCCCCGACCGCCCCGGCCTCGGGGACGCCGATGTGACCGACACCGACCTGGCCGCCGCCGCCCTCGGCCGCGGCGTCAAGACCCAGCCGCTGTCCTGGCACGCCCAGCGGCCCGCCCCGCCCGGCCTCGTCCTCGGCTACGCCGCCACCGCCCCCTCGGCCATCGACGACGGCGTCACCGCGATCGCCGCCGCCCTACGCGACCTCACCTGACCCCTCCACCCGCCCGCCCCGGCCCGCAGCGAGTCGTGCCGGGGCGGGGGAGAGGCCGGGGTCAGGCGGCCAGCAGCTCGGCGTCCCACAGATCCCGGTACGGGCCCGCCACCGCCACCAGCTCGTCGTGACGACCCCGCTGCACCACCCGGCCGCGATCCATCACCACCACCTCGTCCGCCGCGTCCAGCGCCGCCAACCGGTGCGTGACCAGCAGCAGCGTCCCACCGCCCGGCGCCGACAGCAGATCCCGGACGACCGCGTCGGCCATCACCGGATCCAGCGCCTCCGCCGGCTCGTCCAGCACCAGCACCGGCGGATCGGCCAGCAGCGCCCGCGCCAGCAGCAACCGCTGCCGCTGCCCGCCCGACAACCCATGCCCGCCCGTCCCGACCGGCGTGTCCCACCCGTCCGGCAGCGCCCGCACAACCTCCAGGAACCGCGCCCGCCGCGCCGCCGCCTCCAGCTCGCCGTCCGTCGCGTCCGGACGCGCCAGCAGCAGGTTCGCACGCACCGACCCCGCGAACACGTGCGCGTCCTGCATCAACCCCCGCACCGCGCCCCCAGTGCCCCCGACACCGCCCGCGCCGTACCGGGCCGCGTCCAGCCCGCCGAGCAGCACCGCGCCCGCCTGCGGAACCACCTCACCCGACACCGCCGCCAGCAGCGTGCTCTTGCCCGCACCGCTCGCGCCCACCACCGCCACCCGCCGGCCCCGCTCCACCCGCAGATCCACCCCGTCCAGCGCCGCCCGCACCCGACGCGCCCCACCGCCCGCCGCGCCCGCACCGCCCGCGTACGACACCCGCACACCCAGCAGCTCCACCGCCAGCGGCCCCTGCGGCACCGCCACCGGACGCGACGGACGCGGCGCCGGGGGAGCGGCGGCCAGCACCGCCTCCACCCGCCGCACCGCCGGCCACACCTCCCGCCACCGCTGCGCCGCCCCCGCCAGCGGCAGCACCGCCTCCACCGCCACCAGCGCCGACAACCCCGCCACCGCCGCCCCCACCTGGTCCGCGCCGCTCCCGAGCGCCGCCCACGCGACCGCCGCCACCACGCACCCCTGCACCGCCACACCCGCCCCGGCCACCAGCGCCGACACCCGCGCCGCCGCACGCTCGGCCCGCTGCAGCCCCGCCGCCGCGTCCCCGGCCGCCGCCGCGAACCGCCCGTCCGCACCGAACACCGCCAGGTCCGCCGCACCCTCCAGGACGTCCAGCGCCCGCACCGCCAGCTCCTCACGCCCCGCCGCGACCCGCGCCCCCGCCCGCCCGGCCGCCCACGCCGCCACCGACGCCAGGACCGGACCCGCCACCAGCACCCCCACCGCCAGCACCACGGCCGCCGCCGGCGCCACCCACCCGCACACCACCACGCCCACGACCCCGCACACCACCGCAGCGACCCCCGGCAGCACGCACCGCAGCAGCAGGTCCTGCACCGCCTCCACGTCCGACACCATCCGCGTCAGCGCACCGGCGCCCCGCAGCCCCGCATCCGACCGCCGCCACGCCGCCAACGCGTCGAACACCCGCCCCCGCAGCTCCGCCAGCGCCCGCAACGTCGCGTCATGACCCGCCAGCCGCTCGACGTACCGCAGCGACCCCTTCGCCAGCGCGAACCCCCGCACCGCCACGATCGCCACCGACAGCACCGCCAGCTCCGGACGCTGCGACGCCCGCGCGATCAGCCACGCCGCCGTCGCGACCAGCGCCAGCCCGCACACCTCCGCCGCCACGCCCGCCAGCGCCGCCGCCACCAGCCGCACCGCATGCGGCCGCACCGCACCCCACAGCCCCCTCATGCCGCCCTGCCTCCCTCAGCCGCACCGGCCCGCACGCACTCTGCACCAGGCTCCGACGCAGGCTCCGACAAGCGGCCGTCCTGCAGCCGCACCACCCGGTCCACCAGCGACAGCAGCGCCGGACGATGCGCCACCACCAACGCCGACCGCCCCTCCAGCAACCGCGCCGCACCCTCCACCAGCGCCCGCTCACTGGCCACGTCCAACCGCGCCGTCGGCTCGTCCAGCAGCATCACCGGACCACCCGCCAGATACGCCCGCGCCACCGCCAGCCGCTGACGCTGACCCGCCGACACCCCCGCACCGCCCTCGCCCAGCACCGTCGCATACCCCTGCGGCATCTCCCCGACGAAACCGTCCGCGACCGCCGCCCGCGCCGCCTCTACCACCCGCTCCATCCCCGCCTCCGGATCACCGAGCCGGATGTTGTCGGCCACCGACGCCGCGAACAGATGCGGACGCTGCGGCACCCACCCCAGACGCCGCCGCCACGCCACCGGATCCAGCTCCGCCAGATCCACCCCGTCCACCAGCACCCGCCCCGACACCGGAGCCACCAAACCCGCCACCACCAGCAGCAACGTCGACTTCCCCGCACCCGACGGCCCCGTCACCGCGACCCGCTCACCCGCACCGATCCGCAACGACACCTCCTCCAACGCCGCCCGCTCCGCCCCCGGATACCGCACCGTCACCCGATCCAGCACGATCTCCGGCACCACCGCCGCTGGCACCACCGCCCGACCGGCCGACGGCGCCGCCGGCCCGTCCAGCACCGCGAACGCCTCCTCGGCCGCCGCCACCCCCTCCGCACTGGCATGGAACCGCGCACCCAACGCCCGCAACGGCAGATACGCCTCCGGCGTCAGCACCAGCACCAGCAGCCCCGTCGACAGCAGCATCCCGCCGTCCAGCAACCGCAACCCCACCGGCACCGCCACCAGCGCCACCGACAACGCGCACACCAGCTCCAGCACCAGCGACGACAGGAACGCCACCCGCAACGCCCCCGTCGTCGCCCGCCGATGCTCCTCCGCCAGCGCCCGCACCACCCCCGACTGATGCCCCGTCCGCCCGAACGCCCGCAACGTCGACAACCCCGCCACCACGTCCCGGAAATGCCCCCCGAGCCGATGCAGCGCCCCCCACTGCCGCCCCGTCAACGCCGCCGTCCGCAACCCCACCAGAGCACCGAACACCGGCACCAACGGCAACGTCACCAGCACCACCACCGCCGACGCCCAGTCCGCCGCCCACAACCGCGCCACCACCAGCGGCGGCACCACGCACGCCGCCAGCAACTGCGGCACGTACCCGGTGAAGAACGGGTCCACCGCGTCCAGCCCCCGCGTCAGCAGCGTCACCCGCGCCCCCGCGTCCACCGCCCCGCCCGCCAGCAACCCCGCCCGCAAACCCCGCTTCACCCCGGCCGCCGCACGCCCCGCCACCAGCGACGACACCCACGCCAGCACCGCCCGGCCCGCCACCGCCGCCACCACCCACGGCAACGACCCCGCATCCAGGCCCGCCACCGCCCGCGCCAGCAGACCCGCCGCCACCACCAGCAGCACACCCTGACCCGCCGCCAGCACACCCAACCCCACCAGCACCCGCCGGGGGAGAAGCCCCAGCAGCCGCCGCTCCACACCCTTCACACCGACCCCCGGCTCACAGGTACGAAGGCGAATCCACACGCCCCCAGAACGTCCGCCACACCAGCGCCTGCGACGCCGCCAGCAACGGCAGCAGCACCACCGCCGACACCGCCGTCAACGACAACCCGCCGCCCTCCGCGACCACCTCCGACCACGGCAACCGCGACCCCGCCACCACCGCCGCCACGACCAGCACCACCGCCGACACCGCATACCGGCCACGACCCCGCGCCGCCCGCACCGCCAGCTCACCCGACAGCCGCAGCCGCGCGAACGCCGCACCATGCCACGCGAACACCACCGCCAACGGCAACGCCAGCACGCTCCCCGCGTTCACACCCCCGCCGCCCAGCACCGACCCCAGCAGCGACGCCCACGCCAACCCCAGCGCCCAGCTCCCCGCGACCACCGCCCCATCGCACACCGTCCGCCACCCCGCCGCGTCCACCCGCCCGCGAAGCCACAGCCCCATGTCCCGCACGACCCACCCGACCAGCAGCACCGCCGCCACCGGATACAGATCCGCCAGCAACCGGTGCTCCAACCCCGGGAACGCCCCCGCCACCAGACCCGCCGACGCCACCAGCCACACCTCGTTCCCGAGGAAGAACGGCGCGAACGACGCGATCACCACCCGCCGCTCCCGCTGATCCCGCCCCAGCCACGGCAGCAGCATCCCCACCCCGATGTCCGCACCCGCCAGCACCAGATACCCGCCGGCGAACACCGCCAGCAGCACGACCGCCAACGACTCCATCACGCACACTCCCGTCGCACCGTCACGAAACCGAGCATCAGAACGTCGCCGACACCGCCGGCGCCGACGGCGCCACCGGGGGAGCGGCCCCCAGCGCACCCCCGTCCGGCCCCCGCCGCGCGAACCGCGCCAGCAACCACGCGTTCACCGCCACCAGCACCGCGAACAGCACCGTGAACGCCGCGAACGACACCGCGAACGTCCCCGACCCCACCCCGGGCGACAGCGCGTCCCGCGTCTTCAGCACCCCGTACACCATCCACGGCTGCCGCCCCACCTCACGGAACATCCAGCCCGCCAGCATCGCCGCATAGGGGAGCGGCACCGCGCAGATCATCACCACGTGGAACACCCGGCCCCGCACCAGCCACCGCCCCCACCACACCTTCACCAGCGCGACGACCGCCAGCAGCAGCATCAGCGACCACAACCCGGTCATCACCGCCTCACCCACGCCCGCCTGCCCCGGCGCCATGTAATCGCCCGGCCCGAACCGCGCCGTGAAGTCCGCCACCGCCGCGGCCGCGTCGTCCCCACCGGTCTTCGTCGGCTGCAGGTACCGGTACTGCATCCCCCCGACGACCACCACGGGCATCACCGACGCCATCACCGTCACCAGGCCCATCCGCATCGACCGCCGGAAGAACTCCACCTCCGCCGTCCGCCGCAGCAGGTGGTAACCGCTCACCCCCGCCATGAAGAACCCCGCAGTCAGCAGCCCCCCGAACAGCACATGCCCGAACGCCAGCACCGCCGTCGGATTGCCCAGCAGCGCCCCCACGTCCGTCAGCCGCGCCGCCCCGTCCCGCATCTCGTAACCCACCGGACGCTGCATCCACCCGTTCGCCACCAGCACGAAGTACGCCGACAGATACGCCGTCAGCGTCACCACCCAGATCAACCCCAGATGCACCCACCGGTTCAGCCGATCCCACCCGAAGATCCACAACCCCAGGAACGTCGACTCCACGAAGAACGCGGCGATCGTCTCCAGCGCGAGCGGCGCCCCGAACACCCCGCCCGTCATCCGCGACATCCCCGACCAGTTCAACCCGAGCTGGAACTCCATCACCAGCCCCGTGACGATCCCCACCGCGTAATTCACCACGTACAGCTGGCCCCAGAACCGCGTCATCCGCGCATGCACCGCACGGCCCGACAACGTCGCCCGCGTCTGCATCACCGCCACCAGCGTCGCCAGCCCCAACGTCAACGCCACGAACACGAAATGCGAACCTGCCGTCAACGCGAACTGCACCCGCGCCAGCACCAACGGGTCCATCAGCACAACCCCCACGAACGATCGCCGGAAACCACGACACGATCCTCCGGCCCCGCACCCCCTCCGCGAATCCTGCGCAAGCCCCGAACCGCACTGCGCGTTTCGCGTACCGACCCCCCGCCCACTACGCCCCGAGATGTACGACGCCGCCGCGCCTACTCCCAGCGGAGAAGCCGCCCCACCGCCCCGGGGCCGGGGGAGGAGCACCGGCATCGCGAGACTGTCGGCGCCGTCCAATACCCTGCCCGCCGAACCACCCGAACCAGGGAAGCCCCGCCATGACCACACTGCCCGACCGCCCCAACACCGCCCTGCTCGTCATCGACGTCCAGAACGGCGTCATGGCCGACGCCCACAAGCGCGACACCGTCATCGCCAACATCGCCGCACTCGCGGCCAAGGCCCGCACCCAGAACGCGCCCGTCATCTGGGTCCAGCACTCCGACGCCGAACTGCAGAAGGGAAGCGACGCCTGGCGCTACGTCCCGGAACTGGAACGCCGCGAGGACGAACCGCTCGTCGCCAAGTCCTACGGCGACGCCTTCGAGGACACCGACCTCGACCGCACCCTCACCGACGCCCGCATCGGCCACCTGGTCGTCGCCGGCCCGGAGACCGACGTCTGCATCCGCTCCACCATCCACAGCGCCTTCACCCGCGGCTACGACGTGATCCTCGTCGAAGACGCCCACACCACGCCGGACAAGAGCATATGGGGCGCGCCGCCACCCGAGCAGGTCATCGCCCACACCAACCTCTATTGGCGCTTCCTCCACACCGCACCAGGCCGCACAGCCACGGTCACCGAAACCCGGAACGCCACCTTCAACGCCTGAGGCGGGGGAGAGCCCATACCCTCGAGTCCGCCGAACAGCCGTAGGGGATAGGGGCGGGTGACCGGCGGTCAGGTGCTGATCGAGGTGATGAAGGCGTCCAGGTTCGTCTTGATGCGTGCGACCTTCTCCTCAAGGGGGACGGTGTTGCCCTGCTTGCCGGCATCGCCGCTGCGCCGCGCGCTCATCAACGCGACACCGCCGCCGGTGTGCGCGGTATGGCAGAACGAGCACAGGCTGGTCGAGTTGAACCCGCGTGCCTTGCCGGGCGCGGACGCGAGGCGCAGCGCGATCCCGGTGAGCCGGTCGTCCTTCTCGGCGATCAGGTAGACGCGGTCGGGAGCCTTCGGATCACGCCAGCCGAGGAAGTCGAGGCCGGTCAGGGCGACTGTGCGAAGTCCATTTTCGGGCCGGTGAGGAGGGGGTCGATGACCTCTACTTAACATAATGCTAATTATCGACCATCTGCGAGAGCTGGGACGAAAGCGGGCGCACGGCGCCAGAACGCCGTGTGTGCGGCGGTCAGTGCGTGACGGCGATCCAGAAACGGTCCTCGCCCCGGCGGCGGCCGTCCGGCACGCCGCCGTTGGCGAGGATGGCGCGCCGCGACGGCTCGTTGCCGGCGGCGCACGTGAGCAGAACGCGATCCAGGCCAAGGCTCCGGCATTCGATCAGGCCGGCGGCGAGCATCGCGGTGGCGTGGCCCTGGCGGCGCCAGGGCGTGACCACGTGGTAGCCGACGTGTCCGCCGACGTCGGCGAGCTGCGGCGTCAGCCGGTGCCGGATGATCAAGGTGCCGATGTAGTGCTCGCCGGACACGTACCAGAACGTGCTGTACGGCACGCCCCAGCGGTGCCTGACGGCGCGGACCCGCGCGGCGAACGCCTCGAAGTCGGCGGCCGCGTCGTCGAGCGTGCGCGTCCAGTCGTCGGTGGCGCCTTCGGCGAGGCAGTCGGCGCGCTCGCCGGCGAGGAACGAGTCGCGCACCGCCGCCGTCGGCGGGACGAGCCGCGGCGGGCGATCTGATGCAGGCAAGGCAGGCCATCCTCTCTTTCCCGCCCTGGGCTCGCGAGGTGGGTCCGCTCCCCGGCCCGGATCGGCGCTCGCTCCGGGCGGATGTCACGGATGATCAAGGAGCGCTCGCGGTGCTCTGGTCGATGGCGCGGTCGTCGCGGTGTCACTTGCGACATATGTGGTCTTTGCGATCTCATACCGGACAGAATCCAGCTTCTGTCCGGTATGAGCAGTTTGTATAGATTCGTCCTTTGGCTTGGGCGGTGTGCTGTCCCGTCTCAGTGAACCTGCTCGGTTCTCAGTCAAGCCGCCGCGAGCCGGTCGACTGTCTCACTGAACCTGCTTCCTGCGAAGATCAGCCGAACGTGAACGTCCTGGCGTGGATAGGACGCGTCCTGGGAGGGTGGGCCTCATGGAGGACTTGCGGGAGGACTTGCGAGAGGCGGAGCACCGACTCCAGGCCGCGCAGCTGGCTGGAGATGTCAAGGCGCTTGATCGGCTGCTGGATGATCGGCTGATCTTCACCTTCGGTGCCAACGTTCAGACCAAGGCGGACGATCTGGAGCTGCATCGCACTCGGACGCAGGTGCTGACGAAGGTGGCCGAGGAAGAGCTGACCGTACTCGCTGACGGGCACACCGGGGTGACCTGGTTTCTCGGCACCGTCGAGGGGACCGTCTCCGGGACGCCGTTCGCAGCCAGGATGCGATACACCCGCACTTGGATATACGACGAGAGGCACGGCTGGCGAATCATCGCCGTGCACGCCAGCACTACCGATTGACATAGCCCACACATCGTCCGACGACCGTCCGGCTTCATGGTCACCACCCCGCCCAAAGCTGACTGCACAGAGCGGTGGCCACTTCGCAGGTTCATTGAGACAGGACATGTGCGGCTCGCGGCGGCGGGCTCTCTAGGGTGATCGGCATGACCGTGCTGCGCTCGATCGCCCTGTTCCTGCTGGCCGCGCTCGCGGAGATCGGCGGCGCGTGGCTGGTGTGGCAGGGCTGGCGGGAGCACCGCGGGCCGTGGTGGATCGTGGCGGGGGTGGCCGCTCTCGGGGCATACGGGTTCGTGGCGACGTTGCAGCCCTCCCCCGACTTCGGCCGGATCCTGGCCGCGTACGGCGGTGTGTTCGTCGCGGGGTCGCTGGCGTGGGGCGTGGTCGTCGACGGGTTCCGGCCGGACCGGTGGGACCTCGCCGGCGCGCTGGTCTGCCTGGCCGGGGTCGCGTTGATCATGTACGCGCCGCGTTCGTGACCGGGGTGCGCCGGGTCACGTGGCGGTGAGGTCGATGAAGCGCAGGGCGTTGCGGACGGCCGCTCCCCCGGGGTCGTTGTTGAAGTAGACGTAGGCGTCGTCGGCGTCGTCCAGGCGTTCGGTCCAGGCGCGGAGCGTCTCGTCGTCGTAGTGGGGCCAGGGGTCGGCGGGGCCTTCGTGGAAGCGCAGGTAGAGCCAGTCGGCGGTCCGCCAGAGGGGTGTGAGGGGGCGGCCGAGGCGGTCGGCCCAGCACAGGGCGGCGCCGTGGTGCTCCAGGACGCGGCGGACGTCGTCGGTCCACCAGGTGGGGTGGCGTGGTTCGACGGCGACGCGGACGCCGGCCGGGAACCGGCGCAGGCAGGCGTCGAGGCGGTCGGGGTCGGCCTGGAGGGTGGGCGGGAGTTGGAGCAGGACGGGGCCGAGTCTGTCGTCGAGGCCGCCGGCGGCGGCCATGAGGCGGGCGACGGGCTCGGCGGGGTCGTTGAGGCGTTTCATGTGGGTGAGGTAGCGGCTGGCTTTGACGGCCATGACGAAGCCGGGCGGCGTGTTGTCGCGCCAGGCTTCGAAGGTGGCGCGTTTGGGGAGCCGGTAGAAGGCGTTGTTGTTCTCGACGGTGGTGAAGACTTCGCTGTAGCGCTGCAGCCAGGCGCGTTGCGGGACGCCGGACGGGTAGAGGACGTCGCGCCAGTCGGTGTACTGCCATCCGGATGTGCCGATCCGCACGGGCGGCTCCTCTCCCCCAGGGTGTCGGGTGCGGTGGTCGTACCCGTCCGGGGGCGGTTTTGTCGGTGGCGGGTTGTAGCGTCCGGCGGGTGCGTCCTGCCGATCTTCAGCGTGTGACCGTTGCCGAGGCTGTGGACCGTTATGCGGAGATGGTCCGGGCGAAGTGTTCGACGGGGGCGTTGGCGCCGGCGTCGGCGGAGGTGTACGCGCGGGACGTGGTGACGTTCGCGGAGCTGGCGGGTGCGGATCGGGTGCTGGACGATCTGACGGGGGCGGACGTCGATGAGGTGCTGCTGGGGTTCGCGCGCAAGCCGGACGGGCGTCGGCGCGGGGGGCGGGTGCCGGGGGCGGACGGCGGTGGTGCGTTGCAGAGCGCGTCGTCCCAGGCGCGGTTCCGCAGGTCGGTGTCGGCGTTCTTCAAGTACGCGGTGGTGGCGGGGTGGGTGCAGTTGGATCCGATGGTGGCGGTGACGGTGCGGCCGAAGCATCGGGGCGGGTTGCGGGCGGAGCGGCGGGCGTTGACGGTGGAGCAGGCGGAGGGGTTGCTGGGGGCCGCGCGGGAGATGGCGGAGGCGGGTCCGGCGCCGCGGCGGCGGGTGGATCAGCGGACGGAGTTGCGGGACGGGTTGATCGTGCTGTTGCTGGCGGCGGTGGGGCCGCGGGTGTCGGAGTTGACGCGGGCGAACGCGGAGGACTTCTTCGTCAACGGGGGGATGCGGTATTGGCGGATCTTCGGGAAGGGCGGGCGGACGCGGGATGTGCCGCTGCCTCGTCCGGTGGTGGAGGTGCTGGACGCGTATCTGGCGGAGGGGCGGGTGCTGCTGGATCGCGGGGTGGAGTCGCGGGCGTTGTTGCTGTCGTGGCGGGGTCGGCGGTTGGCGCGGGGTGATGTGCAGGCGGTGATCGATCGGGTGCTGGAGGGGGTGGAGCCGGGGCGGCGGCGGAGTGTGACGCCGCATGGGCTGCGGCATACGACGGCGACGCATCTGCTGGCGGCGGCGACGGACATGGATGCGGTGCGGCGGGTGCTGGGGCATTCGGATCTGTCGACGCTGGGGCGGTATCGGGACGAGCTGCCGGGTGAGTTGGAGGCGGCGATGCGGGTGCATCCGTTGCTGGGGCCGGTGGAGCGGGGGTGAGGCGCGGGGCGGACTGTCCCCCGGTCCTGTCCCTCGGGCCTCTCCCCCTGGGTCTCCCTCCCCTGGTCGGTGGTCAGAGGAGGGTGCGGGCGAGGGTGTAGGCGGCGGTGAGGTCGGTGCCGCGGTAGTCGAGGGCGGCGATGCCGGCGAGGTGGTGGTCGGCGTTGATGGCGATGGTGTTCTTGAGGTGGCGGAAGAGGGGCGCGTCGGACATGGAGTCGCCGTAGGCGAGGCATTGGTCGGTGGTGAGGCCGTGGCGGGTGCGGAGTTCTTCGGTGATGCGGACCTTGTCGTCTGGGGTGAGGATGCCGCTGGTGTCGAGGGGTGCGGCGGTGAACGGGAGCGGGGGGAAGCGGGAGGCGATGACGTGGTCGAAGCCGAGGTCGAGGAGGTGGCGGGCGAAGAAGTCGGGCGACATGGTGATGACGGCGGAGTGTTCGCCGCGTGCGCGGATGTCGGCGCAGACGTCGGGGATGCCGGTGAGCCAGGGGCTGGCGGTGTAGGCGGCGGCGACGTGGTCGGGGGTGAGGTGGTGCCAGAGGCGGTGGATCTCGCTGGAGAAGCCGCGGGTGTCGAGGGTGCCGGCGGCGAACCGGGCCTCGAGGGCGTGGAGTTCGGTGAGGGTGCCGAGGTGGCGGGCGAGTTGGAGGTTGGCGGTGGTTCCGGTGAGGAGGGTGCCGTCCATGTCGAATATGTGCAGGTGTCCCACGTGGTGTCAGTGTGGTGGACGGGCGTCGTGGTGGGCGAATCGGTTTTGGTTGTGGTAAGCGGCGTGGTGTGACCTCCTGTCGGAGGTCGGGGGTGGTGGCGGGCTTTCGGGGGATGTGGGGGCGGTGGTGCGGTTCCTAGCGTCGGGGGCATGGATTCGATCTTGGATGTGGTGGGTGCGGCGGTGTCGTCGCCGTGGTTCTGCCTGGTGCTGTTCGCGGTGGCGCTGCTGGACGGCTTCTTCCCCGTGGTGCCGAGCGAGAGCATGGTGATCGCGGGCGGGGTGTATGCGGCGTCGGGGTCGCCGGATCTGGCGCTGGTGGTGGTGTCGGCGGCGGCGGGCGCGTTCGCCGGTGATCATGTGGCGTTCCTGCTGGGGCGGGGGCCGGGCGGGCGGTTGCTGCGGCGGGCGCGGCCGGGGACGCGGCGGTACGGGGCGCTGGTGCGGGCGCGGGGTGCGTTGGCGGAGCGTGGCGGGTTGGTGCTGGTGGTGGCGCGGTACGTGCCGGGTGGGCGGACGGCGGTGACGGTGTCGATGGGTGCGTTGGGGTTCCCGTTGCGGCGGTTCTCGGTGTTCGCGGGGGTGGCGGCGGTGTCGTGGGGGTTGTACGGCGGGCTGCTGGGTTATGTGGGCGGTGCGGCGTTCGAGGACGATCCGGTGAGGGGTGTGGCGGTGGGGCTGGGGTTGGCGTTGTCGGTGACGGGTGTGGTGGAGGGGGTGCGTTTCGTGCGGCGGCGCCGGTCGCGGGGGCGGCACGGTGGCGCCGGCGTGGGGGTCGGTGGTGCTGCGGTGGGGGCCGGTGGCGGCGGGGTCGTCCGTGCGGAGGGGCGGTAGGGCTGTCTTCGGTGGGGGTGCGGGGTCGACTTCTGGGTGATGCGCGGCGTTTGTGGAGCGGGTGATCGTCGGGACGTGCCAAGCTCTACGGGACGGTGAACGTGGGGTGAACTTCGACGGTCCGTCCGGTATCCCATGGGGTGTCGGGCGGCCGTCTCGATCGTGAGGGAGAGCATGCAGGCGCCAGATTTCAGCGTGCATCTGTACCGGGACGTCACCGAGTGGGCGTGGGGTACGCCGTCGTGGGTGCATTCGGTGGCGGACGTGGGGACGAACGCGGGGCTTCTGTTGTTCGCGGTGCTGTTCGTGGCGGGCTGGTGGCGGGCGCGGGGCCTGGACGCGCGGGCGATGGGGCTGGCGTTGTCGGCGCCGTTCGCGATGGTGGCGGCGTATCTGGTGAGCGAGGTGTCGAAGGACTTCCTGCGGGAGGAGCGGCCGTGCCGGGCGGTGTCGGGGGCGGTGCACATCGCGTCGTGTCCCGCGCCCGGGGACTGGTCATTCCCGAGCAATCACGCGACGATCGCGGCGGCCTCGGCGGCGGCGCTGGTGGTGGTGTGGCGGGCGCTGGCGCCGCTGGTGCTGCCGTTGGCGGTGCTGATGGCGTTCTCGCGGGTTTTCGTGGGTGTGCACTACCCGCATGACGTGGCGGCGGGGTTCTGTGTGGGTGTGGTGGTGGCTCCGGTGGTGGCGCTGGTGCTGGTGCGGGCTGCCGAGCCGCTGGTGGATTTCCTGCGGGGGTTCCCGGTGGCGGCGGTATTGCTGGGGGCGCGTCCGGTGGCCGCGCCGGCGGGTGCGGGGTTCGGTGGCGCGGGGCTGGCGCAGGAGCCGGTGCCGGCGGGTGCCGCGGGTGTAACGCGGATGGACGATGCGGCGGTGACGATGCCGGACGTGATGGGCGGCGTGCGGGGCGTCGGCGGGCCGGGTGGTGCGGTGGGGCGGCATCATCGGCGGGGTTCGTAGCGCTCTGCGGGTATGGCGGGCCGTTCCGGTGGTGGCACCGGGGCGGCCCGTTCCGTTCGTCGGGGGGCGGGTTCCCTGCCGAAAGTGGGGGTCGGGGGGTGGCGTTCGGGCACTGTGGGGCCGCTCCCCCGCCGCCTAGGTTCTGGCGTTGTCGAGATGTCGGGGCCGGAGGGACGGTGTGATGATCGCGTTGCGTGGTCTGACGAAGCGGTACGGGGACAGGACGGCGGTGGACGGGCTGTCGCTGGAGGTGGCGGCCGGGAAGGTGACGGGGTTCCTCGGGCCGAACGGGGCGGGGAAGTCGACGACGATGCGGATGATCGTGGGGCTGGATCGTCCGAGTGCGGGTGCGGCGCTGGTGGGCGGGCGGCGGTATGCGGAGTTCCGGCATCCGCTGCGCGAGGTGGGGGCGTTGCTGGAGGCGAAGGCGGTGCATCCGGGGCGGTCGGCGCGGCGGCATCTGCTGGCGATGGCGCGCAGCAACGGGATCGCGGCGGGGCGGGTGGAGGAGGTGCTCGCTCTGGTCGGTCTGGAGGGGGTGGCCGGCAAGCGGGCGGGGTCGTTCTCGCTGGGGATGGGGCAGCGGCTCGGGATCGCGGGTGCGCTGCTGGGCGATCCGGGGGTGCTGCTGTTCGACGAGCCGGTGAACGGGCTGGATCCGGACGGGGTGCTGTGGGTGCGGCGGTTGATGCGGTCGCTGGCGGCGGAGGGCCGGACGGTGTTCGTGTCGTCGCATCTGATGAGCGAGATGCAGTTGACGGCGGACCGGCTGGTGGTGATCGGGCGGGGCCGGTTGATCGCGGACGCGCCGGTGGCGGAGGTGATCGCGGCGAGTTCGCGGAACGCGGTGCGGGTGCGCAGTCCGCGGGCGGCGGAGCTGGCGGCGCGGGTGGAGGCGGAGGCCGTCCCGCGCGGGGCCGCTCACCCCGAGGCCGCCCCGCGTGGGGGTGCCGCGTCCGGGGGTGCCGGGCGGCGGGGTGTCGAGGTGGTGCGGGTGTCGGCGGAGGAGCTGGTGGTGACGGGGTTGCCGGTGGATCGGGTCGGGTGGCTGGCGTTCGAGGCGGGGGTTCCGGTGCTGGAGCTGAGCGAGGAGAAGGCGTCGCTGGAGGAGGCGTACATGGAGTTGACGGGGGCGAGCGTGGAGTACGGCGCGGGTGCGGCGGCCGGGGTGGAGGCGTGATGGCGGTGACGGTGCGGGCGAGGTCCGGTGGGGCGGAGCGGGCCGGCGGCGGGCTGCGGGGGGCGGTCGCGGCGGAGTGGACGAAGCTGTGGTCGGTGCGCTCGACGTGGTGGGGCCTTGCGGCCGCGGTCGTGCTGATGGGACTGATGTGCCTGATCCTGGCGTCGTCGACGGTGTCGAACAACACCAACGAGGTGGCGTCGGACGATCAGGGGGTGGTGTCGGTGAGCGGGGTCGCGATCGCGTCGCTGGACATGGTCCAGTTCGTGGTGGTGGCGGTGGCGATCCTGGTGATCACCGGTGAGTACGCGACGGGGAGCATCCGGTCGACGTTGCAGTGGGTGCCGCGGCGGGGGCGGATGCTGGTGGCGAAGGCGGTGGTGCTGGCGGCGGTGATGCTGCCGGCCGGGGTGGTGCTGGGCGTGGCGGGGACGGCGGTCGCCGGTCCGGTCCTGGGCGAGTGGGGGCGGTCGCGGGCGGTGGTGTTCGTCGACGACGCGCTGCAGTCGGGGGTGTATCTGGCGCTGGTGTGCCTGCTGGTCCTGGGGCTGGGGGCGATGCTGCGGAGCACGGCGGGGACGTTGACGACGGCGTTCCTGTTCCTGCTGGTGCTGCCGATGCTGCTGGAGAACGCCGGTTCGAGCGTGGGGCGGCGCGCGGCGGACGCGTTGCCGAGCGGTGCGGGGCGGCATTTCATGAACGGGGACGGCCCGTATCCGGCGGGGGCCGGTGCGGCGATCCTGGCGGCGTGGGCGGTGGCGGCGTTGTGGGGCGGTGTGGTGGTGCTGCGTCGCCGGGACGCCTGACACGCCCGTGGGCTGGCTCGGGGGCCGTCGCGCCGTGGTCGGCGCGGCGGCCCCCGGGTCGCGTTCAAGGTGCGCGGGTGTCAGGGGGTGCGGGTGTCAGGGGGTGCGGGTGTCAGGGGTGGGGTCGTGGACGAGTCCGGCTTCGTGGGCGAGAACGGCGGCCTGGACGCGGTTCTTGACGTCCAGGCGGGTGAGGATGGCGCTGACGTAGGCCTTGACGGTGCCTTCGACGACGTGGAGGCGGTCGGCGATCTCGGCGTTGGACAGGCCGGCGCCGAGCAGGGCGAGGACCTGGCGTTCGCGGGGGGTGAGGCCTTCGGTGCGGCGGCGGGCGGCGGCGCCGGCGGCCATGCGCCCGCCGGACAGCTCGGTGATGACGCGGTGGGCGACCTTGGGCGACAGGAACGCGGCGCCGGCGGCGACGGCGCGGACGCCGGCGATGAGTTCGTGGGGGTCGCCGGACTTGAGCAGGAAGCCGCTGGCGCCGCCGCTGAGGGCGCGGGCGATGTAGTCGTCCTCGCCGAAGGTGGTGAGGATGGCGACGGCGGTGGCGGGGGCGGCGCGGCGCAGTTCGTCGGCGGCGGTGAGGCCGTCCATGCGGGGCATGCGGATGTCGAGGAGGGCGACGTCGGGGTGGTGGGCGAGGGCGAGGTCGACGGCTTCGCGGCCGTCGCCGGCCTCGGCGACGACGTCGATGCCGGGGTCGGCGGACAGGATGGCGCGGACTCCCGCGCGGATCATGGTCTCGTCGTCGGCGAGCAGGACGCGGATCACTCGGGGCCTTTCGTGGCGGGGTCGGCGGTGCTGTAGGTGTTCTTGGCGGTGAGGCGGCCGCCGCTGAAGCACAGGCGGTAGAGGTGGCCGGTGCCGAGCAGGTCGGCGGTGGGGCGGTAGTAGCGGCAGCGGGCGCCGGGCGGTTCGGGGACGCGGGCGCGGACGGTGCCGGCCTCGGTGGCCTGGACGGGCGGGAGCAGCGGCTCGACGTGGTCGCGGGTGTCGCCGACGCGCAGGGCGGCGTAGTCGGCGGGCGGCAGGACGGAGTTGAGGGTGGCGTAGGCGTAGTAGCCGAGCATGACGGCGCCGAGCGCGGCGATGAGGGCGGCGGGGACGGCGATGGCGGTGATGAGGCCGCGGCGGACCTGGCGGCGTTCGCGTTCCAGGTGGCGTGCGGATTCGGAGGGGCCGTCGGGGGCGTCCAGGGGGCGGGGGCCGGGCGGCGGTGTCTCGGGCAGGACGGCGCGGACGGTGAAGCCGCCGCCGGGCGCGGGTGCGGCGTGCAGGGTGCCGCCGGCGAGGCGGGCGCGTTCGGCGAGGCCGGTGAGGCCGTGGCCGCCGCCGGGCGGGAGCAGGGCGGGGCCGCCGGGCGGGGCGTCGTTGGCGACGGTGACGGTGATCGCGGGCGCGGCCGGGTCGTCGCCGGTGGCAGGGGCGCGGCGGGTGAGGGTGACGGTGATCGGGGCGCCGGGGGCGTGTTTGGCGGCGTTGGTGATGGCCTCCTGCACGATCCGGTGCGCGGCGAGCGCGATCATCGGCGGGAGCGGGCCGGGGGCGGGGCCGACGGCGGTGTCCAGGCGGACGGGGACGCCGGAGGCGCGGGCGCGTTCGACGAGGTCGTGGACGCTTTCGTGGACGGGCCTGGCGGCGGCGTCCGGCGCGGCCGGGGCGGTGGTCTCCCCCGCCGCGGCGCGTCGGGCGGTGTCGTCGCGGAGGACCCCGATGATCTCGCGGAGGTGCTCGGTGGCGTCGGCGGCGCCGGCGCGCAGTTCGGCGGCGGCGGCGCGGTGGCGGTCGTCGAGGCCGGGCGCGACCTGCAGGGCGCCGGCGCGGACGGCGATGAGGGCGAGTTCGTGGCCGAGGGAGTCGTGCATGTCCTGGGCGATGCGGGCGCGTTCGCGCAGGCGTTCACGTTCGGCGGTGATGCGCTGCTCGCGTTCGAGGCGGTCGGCGCGTTCCCAGCCGGCGTGCAGGAGTTCCTGGTACTGCTGCCAGTAGCGGCCGACGAGCCAGGGCAGGACGCCGAGCAGCACCAGCCACAGCGTCAGCGGGAACCAGGTGGTGACGTCGATGCCGCGGGCGATGTTGATGAGGGTGCCGGCGGCGAACACGGCGGTGAATCCCCACAGCACCGGGCGGGCGCGGGGCGTCCGCAGCCCGGTCAGGTAGGACATGACGGGCATCGCGAAGACGAAGTTGCCGTGCACGACGATCAGCGCGATGGCGGTGAGCAGCGCGGCGGTCGGGCGGGTCCGGGAGATCGCGACGGCGGCGGCCAGGACGCCGAGCGCGGCGATCCGCAGCCACCAGGACGGTGCGGTCGGCTGGAGCGGTGAGACCAGGTCGAACCCGGCGGGCAGGGCCAGGACCGCCCACAGCGCGATGTCCTTGACCAGCAGGGATCTGCGGGGCCGGTGGAGGGCGGCGCGGGTCTCCGCGCGGGCCGCGCGCAGCGCGGCGCCTGCGGCATGCGAGACGCGGGCGGCGCGGGCGCCGCTCGGGCGGGCGGACGCGGGCGCGGGGGCGGCCGTGTCCCGCTCCCCCGGGCGCCGCGGGACGGTGGTGGCCGGGTCGTTCACCCGGCCCACGGTACAAGCCGGTGATCTGCGGTGATACTGCCGAAAGTCAGGGGCCGCTACGGTGGGCGGGTGACCGTGCCCTCGCCGCGTCCCGGGCGTCCCAGGCGTCCCGCTCCGCCGAGCCCGCCGTCGCGGCCGCGGCCCCCGCGGTCCCGGGAGGAGTGGGGCCGCTGGTGGGGTCGCGGCCGGGCCGGCGAGATGGTCCCGGCGGTGGCCGCGCTGGCGGTCACGGTGGTGATGAGCGCCGTCGCGGCCAAGCCCGGGGACCGTCCGCTGTGGCCGGGCGGGCTGGCGCTGATCGCGGTGACGACGCTGGCGCTGGTGTGGCGGCGCCGGCATCCGGTGGTGCTGCTGGTGGTGGCGACCGTGGTGCCGCCGCTGTACTACCCGCTGGGGTATCCGGACGGGCCGATCGCGTTCGTGTTCCTGGTGGCGCTGTTCAACGCCGCGGTGCAGTGCCGGCTCGCGGTGCCGCTGGGCGCGGTGATCGTGGTGAACGCCGGGTTCCTGACCACCTCGGCGGTGCGGGGCGGGGACGGCGGCGATCCGGACGCGGTGGCCGACGCGCGGGGCGTGGCGTCGCTGTCGCTGGCGCTGCTGGTGACGGTGGGGATCGGGCAGTACGTGCGGGGGCGTCGGATCCGGGTCGAGGAGGCCGAGCGGCGCGCCGCCGCGGCCGAGCGCGGCCGGGAGGAGGAGGCGCTGCGGCGGGCGGCGCAGGAGCGGCTGCGGATCGCGCGGGAGCTGCACGACGTGCTGGCGCACCAGATCTCGCTGATCAACGTACAGGCGGCGGCGGCGCTGCACCGGCGCGACGATCCGGCGCGGGCGTACGCGGCGCTCGATGCGATCAAGGCGGCGAGCCGGCAGACGCTGCGGGAGCTGCGCGGGGTGCTGGGGGTGCTGCGGCAGGTCGACGAGCCCGGCGGCGGGGCGGGGCCGGTGGAGCCGGTGCCGTCGCTGGCGCGGGTCGGTGAGCTGCTGGAGCGCACGGCGGCCGCGGGGTTGCGGGTGCGTCGGGCCGGCGACCTCGCCGCCACCGACGGCACCTTCGACGGCGAGGGCGGTGGGCGGCTGGCGGCCGTGCCGGCGCCGGTCGGGCTGGCCGGGTACCGGATCGTGCAGGAGGCGCTGACCAACGTCGTCCGGCACGCGGGCGCGGAGACGGTGACGGTGGAGGTGCGGTGCACCGCGGACGCGGTGATCGTGCGGATCGACGATGATGGGGCGGGCCCGCCCGGCGGCACCGCCGCGGCGGACGGGCGGAAGGACGGGCCGGCGGGCGTGCCGAAGGGCGGCAACGGGCTGCGCGGCATGCGGGAGCGGGCCGTGGCGGTCGGCGGCGAGCTGACCGCGGGCCCGGGCCCCGGCGGCGGGTTCCGGGTGCGGGCGCGGCTGCCGCTGGACGCCCCGGCCGGTCGCCGGGGGCACGACGAGGGAGCGGGAGAACAGGTGGCGGACGGGAAGGCCGGGCGGGCGATGCGGGAGGACACGTGATCCGGGTGGCGCTGGCCGACGACCAGACGCTCGTGCGGGCCGGGTTCCGCTCGATCCTGGAGGGCGAGGACGACATCGAGATCGTCGCCGAGGCGGGGGACGGCGAGCGGGCGGTGCGGCTGGCGCGCGAGCTGCGCCCGGACGTGGTGCTGATGGACGTGCGGATGCCGGTGCTGGACGGGCTGGAGGCGACCCGGCGGATCGTCACCGACCCCGCCCTGGCGGACGTCCGGGTGGTGATCCTGACGACGTTCGACCTGGACGATTACGTGTACGGCGCGATCAAGGCGGGGGCCAGCGGGTTCCTGGTGAAGGACACCGAGCCGCCGGAGCTGATCCACGGCGTGCGGGTGGTGGCGCGCGGTGACGCGCTGCTGGCGCCGGCGGTGACGCGGCGGCTGATCGCCGAGTTCGCGTCCCGGATCACCGCGCCGCCGCCGTCGGTGGAGCTGGACGCGCTGACGGCGCGGGAGCGGGAGGTGCTGGAGCTCGTCGCGAAGGGCCTGTCGAACGAGGAGATCGCCGAGCGGCTGGTGCTGTCGCCGGCGACCGCGAAGACGCACGTCAGCCGTATCCTGTCCAAGCTGGGGGCGCGGGACCGGGCGCAGCTGGTGGTGCTGGCCTACGAGTCGGGGATGATCCGTCCCGGCTGGCTCGGCTGACCTTCCCCGGCCGTTTCCCGGCCGCTCCCCTGACCCGGCCCCGGGCCGGGCGCGGGGCTGCAACGGGCCGGGCGGCGGCGGTGTTGAAAGGGATGTGACGGTTACCGACGAGGTTTCGATCCGGCCCGCCGGGGCGTCCGCCGAGAGCGGGGGCGACGCCGCAGGCGCGCGGGTCGTCGCCGCGCTGTCCGGGGACCTGGACGGCGGGTTCGCCGTGCTGTACGAGGCGTACCGGGGGCCGGTGTTCTCCACCGCGCTGCGGTTGTGCGGCCGGTGGGCGGAGGCCGAGGACCTGTCCGCCGAGGCGTTCCTGCGCGCCTACCGGGCGCTGTGCGGGTACGGGCCGGAGCGGATCGCGGACCTGCGGCCCCGGGCGTGGCTGCTGACGATCCTGACGAACGTGTGGCGCAACGGCCTGCGGACGGCGGCGCGCAAGCCGCCGCTGGGGCCGCTGGAGGACGCGCCGGACCCGCCCGACCCCGCCGAGGGCGTGGAGGACGCGGCGGCGCGGCACGAGACCGGGCGGGAGCTGGCGGACCTGCTGGCGGCCCTGCCGGACGCGCAGCGCGCCGCGGTGGTGCTGCGGCACGTCACCGACCTCCCGGTCGCGGAGATCGCGGAGGTGATGGGAGTGCCGGAGGGCACCGTGAAGTCGCACGTCTCCCGCGGCCTGGCGCGCCTGCGCCGCCTGCACCAGGATCAGGAAGAAGGGGGTGCCCGATGAACGGCATCGATCCCGCGTCCGACGCGCTGCTGGAGGGCCTGGCGGGGCTCGCCGCCGACGCGCCGCCCGCGCTGCTGGACCGGATCGCCGCGCGCCGCGTCGAGGTGGACGGGCCGCTGGAGCACCTGCGGGTGGCGTTCACCGACCGCGGTGTGGCGTACGTGCGGGCCGGGCTGGACGAGCAGGAGTTCACCGCGTCGTTCCGGGAGCGGTTCGCGCGGCCGCTGCTGCCCGCCGACGCGCCGCCCGCCGGGCTGGTCCCGGCGCTGCGGACGGGGCGGCTCGGCGGCCTGGCGCTGGACCTGCGCGGGCTCAGCGGGTTCGAGGCGGCGGTGCTGCGGGCCGCGGCGACGATCCCGCGCGGGCAGACCCGCCCGTACGCGTGGGTGGCGCGGCGCGCGGGCCGTCCGAAGGCGGTGCGGGCGGTCGGGTCGGCGCTGGGCCGCAATCCGGTGCCGCTGCTGATCCCCTGCCATCGGGTGACCCGGTCGGATGGGTCGCTGGGCGAGTACGTGTTCGGGGCGGCGGCCAAGGAGCGGCTGCTGCGCGCCGAGGACGTCGACGTGGACGAGGTCACCGACATGGCGCGGCGCGGGGTGCGGCTGGTCGGCAGCGACACCACGGGGATCGTGTGCTTCCCGACCTGCGCCGACGCCCGCCGGATCGCGCCCTCGCACCGGCGCGGGTTCCGGGACCTGGCCGCGGCGCGGGCCGCCGGGTACCGGCCGTGCCTGCACTGCCGCCCGGACGGCCCCGACCCGTCCCCCGCCTGACCGGCGGGCCCGCCGCCCCGAGCCGGGCCGGGCCGGGCCGGGCCGGGCCAGCCGGTCATGGACCCGGCGCGGTGCGGTGTCAGCGGCGGCCGGCGAGCAGGACGCCGGCGCCGCCGAGGACCAGTCCGGCGACGGTGAGCGGGTGCAGCGCCTGCCCGATCGTCGCCCACGCCAGCACCGCGGTGACCGACGGGGTCAGGAAGAACAGCGCGGCGACGGTCGAGGCCGGGGAACGGCGCAGCATGGTGTTCAGCAGCAGGAACACCCCGATGGAGTTCACCGCGACCATCCAGGCGAGGGAGGCGCCGAACGCGCCCCAGTGCGCGACAGCGGGCGTCTCGGTCAGCAGCGACAGCGCGCCCAGCGGCGGCGCGGCGACCAGGAACTGCACCGCGGTGCCGGTCCGCACGTCCATGTCGGTGACATGGCGCTTCTGGTAGAGGGTGCCGAGGCTGAGGCCGAGGAGCCCGACAAGGCAGAGGACCACGCCGAGGGGGGAGAACGCGATGCGGTCGGCGACGGCCAGCACGACACCGGCGGCGCCGAGCCCGAACCCGGCCCACTGGCGGCCGGTGACCCGCTCCCCCAGGACCCGCGCCGCCAGCAGCGCGATCACGACCGGGTTCAGGCCCTGGACGAGCGCGACGACCCCGGCGGGCAGCCCCATCGCCATGGCGCTGTAGAGGGCGCCGAACTGGACGGCCTGGATCAGCAGCCCGGACACCGCCAGGTGCGCCAGGGCGCGGCCCCGCGGCCACGGCGCCCGGACGGCGACCGCGTAGCCGGCCAGCAGGATCCCGGCGGCGGCGAACCGCGCGAAGATCAGCAGCAGCGGAGGGGCGGCGTCCACCCCGATCGCGCCGGCGATGAACGCGCTGCTCCACAGCAGGACGAACACCGCCGGCATCGCCGCGCCCGCCACTCCCCTGCCCTCGCCACCGGTCCGGGTGCCGGTCCGCTCCCCCGGCGCCGCCCTTCCCCGCGCCGCCTTGGGGGACGTCGTCTCCGCAGACGGCGCGGCCGGGGTGCGCTGGACCATGAGGCACCTCCATAAGTAACCGGTCATAACGGTTATTCATCCTCCGGCCGCCGTCCGTAACCTGTCAAGCCGGTTACCATGGGTCGATGGAGTTCACCTTCCACTCCGGCGACCTCGCCCTCGATCTCGCCGGGACCGTCCAGCACCGCCGCGACGACCGCCGCGACCTGCTCACCGCCCCCGACCGGCTCGCCCACTGGGCCGTCGCCGCCGGGCTCGTCACCGACCCGCCCCCGGTGAGCGCCGCCGACCTCGCCGCCGCCGTCGACCTCCGCGAGGCCGTCTACCGCGCCGCCACCGCCGTCCTGCACGGCCGCTCCCCCGCCGACGACGACCGCGACCTGATCAACCGCCGCGCCGCCGCCGCACCGCCCGTCCCCCGCCTCGCCGCCGACGGCACCGTGCACCGCGACGGCGACACCACCGCCGTCCTGGCCGCCGCCGCCCGCGCCGCCGTCGACCTGCTCGCCGCCGCGGCCGCACCCGCCGGCTCCACCGCGGCCACCAGCGCAGGCGACGGCGTCGACGCGGGCCGCGGCGTCCTCAAGGAATGCCAGGCCGACCCCTGCACCCGCCTCTACCTGGACACCTCCCGCCGCCGCACCCGCCGCTGGTGCGACATGCGCCAGTGCGGCAACCGCGCCAAGGCCGCCGCGTTCCGCGCCCGCCGCACCACCCCCGGCACAACCGCCTGACCGCGTCACGGCGCCCGGCCCCGCAGGCGCGCGGCGCCGCGCGTGTAGACCGGCGCATGGCGGGAATGGGGCCGTCCACCTGCAGGGACGACTGAGGGGGAACACCATGCGGGTCGTGGTCACCGGCGCCACCGGCAACATCGGCACCAGCACCGTCGAAGCGCTCACCGCCGATCCCCGCGCCACCTCCGTCCTCGGCCTGTCGCGGCGCGGCCCCGGCGCGCGGGCCGCCCGCGACGAGGGCATCGAATGGGCCGAGGCCGACGTCACCGACACCGACCTGGTCCCGCTGCTGCGCGGCGCCGACGCCGTGGTCCACCTCGCCTGGCTGTTCCAGCCCACCCACCGGCCCGCCGTCACCTGGGACTCCAACGTCGTCGGCACCACCCGCGTCCTGGACGCCGTCGCCGACGCCGGCGTGCCCGCCCTGGTGGTGGCCTCCTCCGTCGGCGCCTACTCCCCCGGCCCCAAGGACCGCGCCGTCGACGAGTCCTGGCCCACCCACGGCTGGCCCGGCGCCGCCTACAGCCGCGAGAAGGCCTACGTCGAACGCCTCCTGGACGCCTTCGAGGCACGCCGCCCCCAGACCCGCGTCGTGCGGATCCGCCCCGGGTTCGTGTTCGAACGCCAGAGCGCCGCCCAGCAGCGCCGCCTGTTCGCCGGGCCGCTGCTGCCCGGCCGCCTCGCCCGCCCCGGCCGCGTCCCGGTCGTCCCCGACCTGCCCGGCCTGCGCTTCCAGGCGCTGCACTCCGCCGACGCCGGGCAGGCGTTCACGCTCGCCGCGCTCGGCGACGCCCGCGGCGCCTTCAACATCGCCGCCGAACCCGTCATCGACCCCGACGTCCTGGCCGGCCTGCTCGACGCCCGCACCGTCCGGCTGCCCGCCCGCGGCGTGCGCGCCGCCCTGGCCGCCGCCTGGAACCTGCACCTGGTCCCCGCCTCGCCCGGCCTGTTCGACCTGGCCCTGCAAGTGCCGATCATGGACACCGCGCGCGCCCGCGCCGAGCTCGGCTGGACGCCCCGCCACACCGCCCGCGACGCGATGGCCGCGTTCCTGGAGGGCCTGCGCACCGGCGCCGGACGCGACACCCCGCCCCTTGCTCCCGGCACCGGCGGCCCCGCCCGCGCCCGCGAGATCGCCACCGGCGTCGGCCGGAAACCCTGACCCCGGACGCCGAACACCCACAGGAGGTCACCCGATGCCGACGATCACACCCGCCCACCTGCACGAACTACTGGCCTCCACCGACCGCGACGCCGCGCTCGTCGTCGTCGGCGGGCACGCCGCCGTCGTCCCGTCCACGCCCGCCGGACGCGGCGAGGCCGACGACGCCCTGGTGCTCACCACCCGGGACGCCGTCATCGCCGAACTCGACACCGGCGCCAACGACGAGCAGCTCGAACGCCTCGCCCAGCGCCTCGACACCGCCCTCGACAGCCTCGGCGGCTGACGCCCGCCCGACGCCCCGCCCCCGCCCCTGCCCCGCGGCTCCGGACGGACGTCCCGGCACCCGGCGGCCGGGTCAGCCGTGCAGGGCCAGGTAGGGCGCCAGGGCGAACAGGCTGACGACCAGCGAACCCGTCAGCGCGCCCGCCCGGACCGCCCGCGCGATCACCCAGCCCAGCAGCACCCCCGCCAGCTCCGGCACCCCGGTCAGCGCCGCCAGCGGCCAGTCCACCGCCCCCGCCGCCACGTACCCGAGCGTCCCCACGGTCGCGATCACCACCGACTGCGCCTGCGCCGCCGCCAGCGCCGACAGCACCGGCACGCCCAGCGCCACCAGCAGCGGCACGCTCAGCATCGGACCGCCGATCCCGAACACCCCGCTCGCCACCGCCACCGCGAACCCGACCACCGCGACCACAGGCGCCCCCGGGCCCCGCGCGTCCTCACCTGCGGGGGCGCGGCCGGACGCGGCGGCGGGACGGCCCGTCCGGTGCCACACCAGCGCCCCCACCAGCGCCACGAACGTCCCCAGCAGGATCCCGAACACCCGCCCCGACACCAGGCCGTTGACCAGCACGCCCAGCGGGGTCCCCGCGACCGCGGCGGCCGCCAGCACCGCCGCCGCCCGCCGCGTGCCGCGCTCGCGCAGCTGCCCCGACCGGGTGTAGGCGGCCGTCGCCAGCGCACCGGTCGCCACGTGCGTGACGATCGCCGTGCCCGCCACCTGCGCCGGCGGCAACCCCGTGAGCGCGAACAGCCCGACCGTCACCAGCACCCCGCCCGGCCCGACCGCCGTGATGCCGACCCCCGCGAACAGCCCGAACAGCACCAGCCCCACCAGCACGGGCACTCCGAGACCGCCCACGGCCCCTCCTCTCGCTCGCAACGGACACCACGACCGGCACCACGACGGCACCGAGGCGGGGCACCGCGTCCGCCTGGGCCGGATCCGCGCCGCCGCGGGTGCGGTCAGGCGCCGGGCGGACCCGGCGCGCGGTACAGGGTGGCGCGCAGCGTGAGGCGGTCAGCGCGGATGTGCACCGCCTCGCTGTCGACCGGACGCCCGTCGGCCAGATGCGCGAGCCGGTCGATCGCGAAGATCGCCGCGCCCGCCGGGACGCCCAGCAGCGCCGCCGTCGCCGGCGCGGCCGCCACCGCGTGCACCTGCACCTCCGCCCGGCCCAGCCGCTGCCCGGCGACCTCCTCGATCAGCCCGAACAGGTCCCGGTCGGCCAGCTCCCGGCCGAGATCCGGGCGCCGCAGCAGGCCCTCGCCGATGTCGCCGGGAAGGTAGGTGGTGTCCAGCGACAGCGGCTCGCCCTCCAGCCGCCGCAGCCGCTCCACGCGCACCGCGCCCGCGCCGGGCGGCAGCGCGAGCCGTGCCGCCACCGCCGGCGGCGGCACCGGGACCCGGCCGATCTCGCGGACCTCGTTGGTGACCGTGCCGTGCCCGGTGAGCGCCTCCGCCAGCCCCGCCAGCCGGTCCAGCCCGTGCCCGTGCTTGGCCGCCACCACCGTGGTGCCCACCCCGCGCCGCCGCGTGATCAGGCCCTCCGCCCGCAGCAGCGCCAGCGCCTCGCGGACGGCGTTGCGGGACGCGCCGAGCCGCTCGCCCAGCTCCCGCTCGCCCGGGAGCGTCCCGCCGGGGAACGCGCCGCCGGTGATCTGCTGGCGCAGCACGTCGGCGGCCTGCCGCGCCCGCTCGGCCCGCGGCCGCGACGACACCCACTCGCCCCGCCCCGCCCGCGGCGTCCCGCCCATGCCCCTCCCTCGGTCCGGATGGCCAGCGCACCCGTCCAGCGTGGACGGCCCGGCCCCTCCAGAGTGCCGCAGCGAGATTACGCCACTGTTACGCCACCCTGTTTGACCTGCATTAACGCCCCACCAGGAGGTATGTGAAGGGCGCTGGTCACTTCGGCCACCCGCAGAGCCCGAGACCAGCCCGCACACCGCTGCCCGGCACCCCGCGATCACCCTCGCCAGTACGGATGCGCGACGCCGCCCGGGGCCGCACCCCGGTGACGGGCGTCCGTCAGACCGGAACCTCGACGTGGCCGGGCGCGCCGCGGGCCACGGCGGCGCGGCCCGCGGTGACCTGCGCCGCCCACGCCTCGAACGCCTCCACCTCCGCCAGCGGCACCGCCACGTCCGCCTCCACCGCGTCGCCGTAGCGGACGTCGGACGGCTGGACGCCGCGCCCGTGCAGATCCCCCAGGAACCGGCCCGCCAGCGCGTGCTCCACCCGCACCGTCACCGTCAGCACCGGCCGCAGCTCCACCACCCCGACCGCGTCGACCGCCTCCGACACCGCCTGCCCGTAGGCGCGCACCAGCCCGCCCGCGCCGAGCTTCACCCCGCCGAAGTAGCGGGTGACCACCGCGACCGTGCCGGTCAGGCCCCGCCGCACCAGCACCTCCAGCATCGGGATCCCCGCCGTCCCGGCCGGCTCCCCGTCGTCGCTGCTCTTGGTGATCTCGCCGTGCTCGCCGACGACGTACGCCGAGCAGTTGTGGGTGGCGTCGCGGTGCGCGCGGCGGTGCCGCGCCAGGAACTCCACCGCCTCGGCCTCGTCCGCCGCGCGCGCCAGCGTGCACACGAACCGGGACCGGCGGATCTCCAGCTCGCGGGAGCCCCCGCCTCTGATCATGCGCATGTCGGCCCCGAGTCTAGGCGCCGCTCCGGACGGGGGCCGGGGTCAGCCCTTGGGGAACGGCCACGGGTTCGGCGCGCACCCGTACAGCGACTTGGTCTGCTGCACCATCACCGGCGCGGGACGCCCCTTGCCCGGACACTGCAGGTGGCCGTGGCCGAGCGCGTGCCCGACCTCATGGTTGATCACGTACTCGCGGTAGGAGGCCAGGTCGCGGCCGTAGGACGCGGCGCCCTCGCCGTAGCGCAGGGCGTTGATGACCGAGCGGTTCCCCTGCCGGCACGACAGCTCCCCGCCGGTGACCAGCGGCGCGCACATCCGGTCGGTGAGCGCCGGGCTCGACAGCGACACCCGGAACCGCACCGGCCCGCGGCTCACCCGCTCGAACCGCATGGTGCCGCCGTGCCCCCAGCTGCGCGGGTCGTTGAGGACCCGCTGCACCTCCGCCGCGAACTCCGCGCCCGTGATCGGCAGCCCCCGCTCGACCTCCACCGTGTACCGGACGAGGGTGCCGCGCGTCCCCTTCGGCTTCGCCGTGCCCGGGACCACGGCGTACCGGCCGCTCGCCGACCGGGGGATGCGGACGCGGGGCGGCTGGCGGCGGCCGTTCACCACCGGCCCCTTCACCGCCGTCCTGCCCGCCCGACCCGTCCCGCCCGGGGTCCGCCCGGACGCCTGCGGTGACGACGACGCCGACACCGCCTCCGACGCCGGGGCGGCGGCCGGGGCGCGGTCGTCGTCGTGGCCGAGCGTCAGCCAGGCGCCGCCGGCGGCGCCGACAGCCAGTACCGCGGCGACGCCGACCGCCATCACCGCGGTACGGCGGCGGCGCGGCCTACCGCCCGGCGGGCGCGAGGGGGCGGAAGGGTCCTGGAGGTCGTGCACGGCGCTCCGCTCGGCCAGGGCGCCCGCGGGCGTCCGGCGGCAGGCCGGGCCGCGGACCGCCGGCCGCTCCCGCCGCGCGCCACCGAGCCCTCGACCTGCACGAACGCACCACGGCGCCTATTGTCGATTTCGCCTTGATCGTATCGGTCTGACGCCGGGCGAAGAGCGGCCCGAGGGCGATCCGAAGCCGGTCAGGGCGATCAGGCGTCGGTCAGGCGTCGATCAGCTCGATCAGGTCGGCGATGGACGGCACCACCCGGTGCGGGCGGAACGGGAAGCGGCCCACCTCGTCCTTGCGGGTCACCCCGGTCAGCACCAGGATCGTCTCCAGGCCCGCCTCCACGCCGGCGACGATGTCGGTGTCCATCCGGTCGCCGACCATCGCGGTCTGCTCGCTGTGCCCGCCGACCACGTTCAGCGCGGTCCGCATCATCAGCGGGTTCGGCTTGCCGACGAAGTACGGCTCCACCCCCGTCGCCCGGGTGATCAGGGCGGCGACCGCGCCGCAGGCGGGCAGCGAGCCCTCCTGGGACGGGCCGATCGGGTCGGGGTTGGTCGCCACGAACCGCGCGCCGCCCTCGATCAGCCGGATCGCCTGGGTGATCTGGGAGAAGCTGTAGGTGCGGGTCTCCCCCAGCACCACGTAGTCGGGCCGGATGTCGGTGAGGACGTAGTCGGCCTCGTGCAGCGCCGTGGTCAGCCCCGCCTCGCCGATCACGTACGCCGATCCCTCGGGCCGCTGGTCGGCCAGGAACCGCGCGGTGGCCAGCGCCGAGGTCCAGATGAACTCGGCCGGGACCTGCAGCCCGACCGCGGCCAGCCGCGCCGACAGGTCGCGGCGGGTGTAGATCGAGTTGTTGGTCAGCACGAGGAACGGCTTGCCGGAGGCGGCGAGCCTGCGGATGAACTCGTCGGCGCCGGGGACGGGGTGGCCCTCGTGCACCAGCACGCCGTCCATGTCCGACAGCCAGTACTCGATCGGCTTGCGCTCGGTCATGTCCCCATTGTCGCAGGTCGGGATCTTCGAGTGGAACGGTCCGCGGGGGTGTCGCCGGGTGAACCGGCCGGTAGGGCGGCCGCGGAGCCCGGCGCGGGCCGTGCGGGTGCGGGACGGGCGCCGGGCGGCCCGCGGACCGTTGACCAGCGAGTGAGACAAATCATAGATTTGCCCCACGGTGCGCCGAACCGCGTTCGGTGTAAGGGCCGCGCGGCGGCGCGCCGGTACGGTCCGCGGGAGGCGCGCGTGCAGAGCCGCGAAGTGAACGGCCCCGAACTGACGAGCATCGCCGAGGTCAGAGCCCGGCTGACGGCCCCGGGCCAGCTGTTCGAGATGGACGAGGTCGACATCCGCGGCGTCAGAACCCGCGTCTGGAAGAACGCCCCGACCACCCTGCGCGAGATCCTGGAACTGTCGCGCGGCCACGGCGACGCCCCGTTCCTCGTCTACGAGGACGACCGGCTGAGCTTCGCCGAGCACCACCGCCGCGCGGCGGCGTTCGGGCGGCTGCTGGTCGCCGAGCACGGGATCGCCAAGGGCGACCGCGTAGCGATCGGGATGCGCAACTACCCCGAATGGTCGGTGGCGTTCTTCGGAGCCGCCGTCGCCGGCGCCGTCGTCGTCCCGCTGAACGCCTGGTGGAGCGCCGACGAGCTGGAGTACGGGCTGCGCGACAGCGGCGCCCGGCTCCTCATCGCCGACGCCGAACGCGCCGAGCGCCTCGCCGGGGTCCTGCCCGGCCTCGGCATCCCGCTGCTAGTCGCCCGCCCCGCCGGCGCCCCGCCCGCCGGCGGCGAGGACTTCGACGCCGCCCTCGCAAGGGCGCTCGCAGACGGCACGGACGGCGCGGACGGCGCGGGCGCCCTGCCGGACGTGGCGATCGGCCCCGAAGACGACGCCACGATCTTCTACACCTCCGGCACCACCGGACGCTCCAAGGGCGCCCTCGGCACCCACCGCAACATCACCACCAACCCGGTCAGCCTCGCCTACGGGCTGCTGTCGGCCGGTGTGCGCGCCGGCGCCACGATCGAGCAGCTCACCCGGCCGCAGCCCCGCGTCACCCTGCTGAGCGTCCCGTTCTTCCACGCCACCGGCTGCCACTCGGTCCTGGTCAGCAGCGCCCTGCAGGGCGGCACCGTCGTGCTGATGTACAAGTGGGACGTCACCAAGGCGCTGCAGCTGATCGAGCGCGAGCGCGTCACCGGGTTCGGCGGCGTGCCCACCATGGCGTGGCAGGTGCTGACCTCCCCCGACTTCGACAAGTACGACACCTCCAGCCTCACCGGCGTCAGCTACGGCGGCGCCCCCGCCGCGCCCGCCCTCGTCGACAAGATCAAGGAGCGGCTGCCCCAGCGGGTCCCCGGCAACGGCTACGGCCTCACCGAGACCTCCTCGGTCACCACCTACAACGGCGGCGTGAACTACCTGGAGCACCCCGACAGCGTCGGCCCGCCCGTCGCCGTCTGCGACGTGCGGGTCGTCGACCCCGCCACCGGCGAGGACCTCCCGCCGGGCGAGGTCGGCGAGCTGCTCATCGCCGGCCCCAACGTCATCAAGGGGTACTGGAACAAGCCGGAGGCGACCGCGCAGGCGTTCGCGGACGGCTGGTTCCACAGCGGCGACCTGGCCCGCGTCGACGACGACGGGTTCGTCTACATCGTCGACCGCGCCAAGGACATGCTGATCCGCGGCGGCGAGAACATCTACTGCGCCGAGGTGGAGGCCGCGCTCTACGAGCATCCCGCCGTCGCCGACTGCGCGGTCATCGGAGTCCCCCACGACGTGCTCGGCGAGGAGGTCGGCGCCGTCGTCGTGCCCCGGCCCGGCACCGCGCCGGCCCCCGAGGAGATCCAGGCGTTCCTGCGCGAGCGGATCGCCGCGTTCAAGGTGCCCGTCCACTTCTGGTTCCGCGACGAGGGACTGCCGCGCAACCCCGGCGGGAAGATACTCAAGACCCGGCTGCGCAGCGAACTGCTCGGCTGACCCCCCGCCACCGCGACGCCGGCGCGCCCGTCCACCCCCGGGCGCGCCGGTTAACGTGATCACGTGAGCGAACAACAGCGACCCAGCGGCGGCGCCGTCCGCCAGATCAACGCACCGGGCCTGGCGCCCGGCCCCGGCTACAGCCATGTGGTGTCGGTGGACGTCCCCGGGCGCCTCGTCGTGGTCAGCGGCCAGATCGCCGTCGACGGCGAGGGAAACCTCGTCGGCCCCGGCGACCTGGAGGCCCAGACCCGGCAGGTGTTCACCAACCTGGAGGCGGCGCTCGCGGCCGCCGGCGCCCGCTGGGAGCACGTGATCCGGCTCGGCTACTTCCTGCTCGACGCCAGCGCGGTCGGCGTCGTGCGCGCCGTCCGCACGCAGATGCTGCCGGACGGCGTCGACCCCGCCGCGTCCCTGATCCAGGTGTCCGGGCTGGTCCGCGACGACCTGCTCATCGAGGTGGAGGCCCTCGCCGTCGTCCCCGTCGACTGACCCCGGCTACCTCCGAGAGCACCGGAGGGGCGGGGCGCAGGCCCCGCCCCTCCGGTCCCGACGCGGTCAGACGCCGTCGGACGTCCTCAGACGTTCACGCCGAAGTCGGCGGCGATGCCCGCCAGCCCGGAGGCGTACCCCTGGCCGACCGCGCGGAACTTCCACTCCGCCCCGTTGCGGTACAGCTCGCCGAACACCATCGCGGTCTCGGTGGAGGCGTCCTCGGTCAGGTCGTAGCGGGCGATCTCCCCGCCGCCGGCCTGGTTGACCACCCGGATGAAGGCGTTGCGGACCTGCCCGAAGTTCTGCTGCCGGCCGTCGGCGTCGTAGATCGACACCGGGAACACGATCTTGGCGACCTCGGCCGGGACGGTCTGCAGGTCCACCTTGATCTGCTCGTCGTCGCCCTCGCCCTCACCGGTCAGGTTGTCGCCGGTGTGCTCCACCGACCCGTCCGGGCTCTTCAGGTTGTTGAAGAACACGAAGTGCTGGTCCGACAGCACCTTGTTCTCCGCCGAGCACAGCAGCGCGCTGGCGTCCAGGTCGAAGTCGGTTCCGGTGGTCGTGCGCACGTCCCAGCCCAGACCCACCACGACCGCGGTCAGTCCGGGAGCCTCCTTGGTCAACGAGACGTTGCCGCCCTTGCTCAGACTGACTCCCACTGTGCCTACCTCCGTATCGGACCGGGCGGATGACGGTCACCCGCGGCCTGTCTAAGCAGAACGGTAGCCAGTCCCCGCCGGTTCCCCCGCCGCTTTCGCCGATGACCGGCGTGGCGTGCGGGTTCGCCGCCGCGGGGCGGGTCAGCCGCCGGTGAGGAACGCCGTCGGCGCGGTGATCACCGGGGGCAGCTCGAACGCCGCCGCCAGCTCCCCGGCGCGCGGCGCGAGCTCGTCGCAGGCCCGCCGCCGCGCCGCGTGCACGTCCTGCAGCCAGCCGGGCGGCACCACGCCCTCGTCGAGCAGGCCGCCGGCGCGGCGCGCCATCCAGTTCAGGGCGTTCAGGCGCAGCACGGGGCGCAGCGCCGCCGGGCCGCCGTCCAGCGCCGCGTCGCAGATCTCCAGCGTGACGCGGTCGGCGCACGCGGTCGCGGTCTGCGCGGCGAGCACGAGGTTGTCGTTCCAGGCGGTGAAGGGGTCGGCGCCCGCGTCGGCGGCCCCCCGGACCCGTTCGGCGAGCCGGTCGCGCATCCGCCGCTCGGCCTCGCGCGCCAGGAACAGCCACACCCGCGGCGAGTCCAGGTCCCCGTCGTCGGGCGGGCCCGGCACCGCCTCGGGCGGGGTGTAGCGGTCCAGGTCGGCCATCGCCCGCGCCGTGTCGTACAGGATCAGCTCGTTGTCGCCGCCGGCGTTCATGTAGGCGTGGGCGAGGCCCCGGTAGGCGTTGAGGCGCTCGACCGCCGCGAACCCGGGCGCGCCCGAATGCACCCGGCACATCGACACCGTCTCCTGCGCGGTGACGGTGGAGGCCGCCTTCAGCAGCGCCAGGTCCCGGTCGACCGCCGACCACGGCGCCCACGCGGTCTGCGGGCCGCCGGAGGGCGCGTCGGCGGAGGTCCGGCGGACCTTGACGTGGGCGGCGACCGCCGTCAGCGCGTACGCCGACGCCAGCGCGCCCAGCACCGCCTCCTGCTGGTTGCGGTAGTCGGTCAGCGGGCGGCGCGGCGCCAGGCGGCCGAGGGTGGAGCGGCCCGCCGAGTGGGCCAGCAGCATCCCGGCGGAAGCGCGGGTGATCGCGGCGGACGCGGAGATCACCGAGCGCCACACCGCCGGCGCGATGCCCATCGAGCGGGTCAGCCGCGCGGCGGGCGACCCGGCGGGGTCGTGGAAGGAGCCGTCGGCGTCGATGCGGGCGCCGTCGCGCAGCCACGCCTCGTAGGGGACGTGCAGGTCCTCCAGCAGCACGGCCGCGTAGTCGACCTGCAGGCCGGTCGTCTCGGGGGCCGGCACCACCCGCACCCCGGGCGGGACGGAGCCGTCGGGGCCGCGGACCGGCACCGCGAACACGAACACCCCGCGCTCCTCGCCGCCGTGCACGAGGGTGGCGTACACGCAGGCGGTCTTGGGCAGGTCGGGGTGGGCGGTGCTGGTGGGGAACTTGGCGGCCTGCACGTCGGGGGTGTGCAGCACGAAACCGCCGGTGGCGGGGTCGTGGCGGGCGATGGTGCGCGGGGACAGGTGGCTGTTGCTGCGGCCGACCTCGGTCATCAGCAGCGTCCCGAACGAGTCCATCGACTCCAGCGCCTCGCGGGCGGCGTTCGGGCCGTCCTGGCCGGCGCCGAACCGCACGATCGGGCCGAGCGCCAGGGTGTAGTGCAGCATCATCACGTGGAACAGCGCCGGGTCGGCGATCGCGGCGCGTTCCAGCAGCGCGCACAGCGCCGGCGGGTCGTCCAGCAGCTCCGACCCGGGCGGCGCGGCGAGCCCGGCGCGCCGCAGCCGCGCGTAGGTGAGGGCCTGGTGGTCGCGGGCGGTGAGCCCGCCGGGGTAGCTGAAGAACTCCTCGGGGACGGCGTCGGCGAACCGCTCCCGGAGCTTGGGGCCGGGGGACGCGCCGCGCACGAAACCGGCGAGGTCGCCATCGGGGGAGGTGCCCATGGACATGCCCATCACGCTGCTCTCCTGTCGGGACGGAGTGGTCGGGCTGAACGGATCGGGCGAAGGCGGGGGGACGAGGTAGGGGGCGAGGCCGGGGTCGGAGCGGCGGCTGGGTCCGGGACGGGGTCAGACCTGCGGATCGGGGGTGATGCCGGGCGCGGACTTGCCGACCGGCGGGCCGTCCGGTCCGATCGCGTCGGCGGCGCCGCGGGCGGTCTCGGTGGCGCGGGGGCGGGGCGCGTCCCCGCGGGGCCGGTCGCGCAGCGGGACCAGGAAGGTCTGCGCGTCCGGGACGCTGAGGCGGGCGCACTGGCACAGCGCGTTGCCCGATCCGGCCTCGGCGAACACCGTCGCGCCGGCGGCGTGCACGGCGCGCAGCGCCTCCGGCAGCCGGACGGGCTTGACGATGCAGTCGGCCAGCGCCCGGTGCAGGTCGTCGTCGTCGCGGTAGGCGCGCCCGCGGACCGGCGAGTGCACGGCCAGCTCCAGGGGCCGCTGCGGGAAGGCGCGGATCGTGGCGTACCACTCGTCGTCGGCGCCGGCCATCGCGGGATGGTGCGACAGGTAGGGCACGGCGAGCCGGACGGCCCGCACCCCGGTTGCGCGGGCGGTCTCCAGCACCGCCTCCAGCGGGGCGTCGGGGCCGGAGACGACGGTGACCGACGGGGCGTTGAGGCACGCGACGACGACCTCGGGCGCGGCGGCGGCGTCGATGCAGGCGCGGGCGCCGTCCTCGCCGGCCTCCAGCAGGGCCATCCCGCCGCCCGCGCCGCGCCGGGCGAGGACCTCGACGAGGCTGACGGCCATCCGGGCGCCGTCGGCGATGGCGAACACGCCCGCGCACACCATCGCGGCGATCTCCCCGAAGCTCTGCCCGACGGCGAAGCCGGGCTGCACGCCCATCGCGCGCAGGGCGCGGTCGACGGCGACGGAGGAGGCGTAGCCGGCGAGCTGGGCGACGCCGGGGGCGCGGGCCGCGGCCCGGTACCCGGCGGGGTCCTCCAGCAGGATCGCGCGCAGCGAGGGCCAGCCGTCCGGCAGGCCCTCCTGGACGGCGTCCAGGACGTCGGCGGCGGCGCGCGCGGCGGCGGGACCGGAACGTGCCAGGGAGGGCAGGTCGGGGACGCCCGCCGAACCCGTCCCGGCGAACAGGAACACGCAGACGTCATCGGGTTTGAGCTCCCCGGCGGGGTCGAAGGGGCCGTCCGGCTGGAAAGAGGTGTGGGACACGCGAGGTCTCCTTACCTGGAAGGAAGGCTCTCTTTTCTTTTCGGATAATGGCCGCTTATCGAGGAGTTATGGAACGCAAATCCTGAAATGGGATTATTCACTCATGGAATCGGCCTGGCAACCATCGGCGCAACGGACGGACCGGAGATCGGTCCCCCGCCCGCGCCGGGCCCGGCCACGACCACCGGCCTCACCGCCGGTTGGGGGGAGCGACGCATGACCTGGGGCGACCAGCAGCCCGCGCACACCCGGTGGGCGATCCGCGGAACCGGCTCCTACCTGCCGGAACGGCGCGTCCCCAGCACCGAGGTGGCGCGCTCGCTCGGCCTGGACGAGGACTGGATCGAGCGGCGCACCGGCATCCGCAACCGGCACGCCGCCGCGCCCGCGCAGGCCGCCTCCGACCTCGCCGCCGCCGCCGCGCGCGAGGCCCTCGACGCGGCCGGGCTGCGGCCCGACGACCTCGGGCTGATCGTCCTCGGCACCTCCACCCCCGACGAGCTCGGTCCCTCCACCGCCTGCCGCGTGCAGGCGCTGCTCGGCGCCCGCGGCGCCGCCGCCTTCGACGTCGCCGCCGCCTGCACCGGGTTCGTGTTCGGGCTGCAGGCCGCCCTCGGCTGGCTCGCCGCCCAGCGCGGCGCCGCCCCGTACGCGCTGGTCATCGGCGTCGAGGTGTACTCGCGGTTCCTCGACCCCGCCGACCGCGGCACCGCCGCGCTGTTCGGCGACGGCGCCGCCGCCGCGGTCGTCGGGCCCGTCCCCGCCCCCTACGGGATCGGGCCGGTGACGCTCGGCTCGGACGGCACCCGCGCCGACGACGTCCTCATCCCCGCCGGCGGCTCCAGACGGCCCGCCGATGCCGCCACACTGGCCGATCTCGGCCACACCATCCACATGGACGGCCGCGCCGTCCGCGACTTCATCGCCGGCGCCCTGCCCCGGATGGTCGCCGAGGCGTGCGAGGACGCCGGGATCAAGCCCGCCGACCTCGCCCTGGTCGTCCCGCACCAGCCCAACCCGCGGCTGGTGGCGTCGCTGGCCGGGGACGCCGGCCTCGAACCGGACCAGCTGATGATCGCCGGGGAGGACGTCGGCAACATCGGCGCCGCCAGCCTCCCCTACGCCCTGGACCGCGCCGTGCGCACCGGCCGCGTCGGCGGCGGCGACCTGGTGCTGCTCGCCGGGTTCGGCGCCGGCCTGACCTGGGGGCGCGCCCTCATCACCTGGCCCGGCGCCTGACTCCCCCGGCGTCCGGGGCCGGGCCCCGGCGCGGTGCCGTCAGCGGCGGAGCAGGCCGGCGACCGAGCGCAGCAGGTCCCGGGTCTCGGCGCGCCGGTCCCAGCCGATCACCGCGCAGACGGCGGCGAGCGCGGCGGGGAACAGCGCCCACGCGGCGTCCAGCACCAGCAGGTGGGTGAGGACCGCGCCCGCCAGCAGGCCGATCAGCGCGGTCGCGGCGAACCCGGCCAGCCGCGGGACCACCAGCCCGATCGCGCCGGCGGCCTCGACGGTCCCGGTCACGTACCGGAACCACTGCCCCCAGCCGATCCTGGTGAAGGTCTCGACCGCGTCGGCCTGCCCGGCGAACTTCGGCATCGCCGAGGCGAAGAACAGGAACGCGGCGATGAGGACCTGCGCGGTCCACAGGACGCGGCGCAGGACGCGGCGGCGGCCCTCGACGGAGCCGGTGGCGGGGGCGGCGAGGATCTGGGTGACGGTCATGGCGGTGTCCTTCCGTGCGACGTGCTCGTCTCGTGCCTTCACTGACGCGTCGCACGGGCGCACGCCGGATCGACATCCCGGCCCGCTTTTTCTCGGATCTTTTTTCGCCGGCTCCGTCAGCGCAGGTCAGGGACGGTCCGAAGCGCGCCCGCCTCCGTGTTCCGGCGGGCGTTGTGGCGGGCGGCGACCGCGGCGGTGACGCGGACGAACGCCGCCAGCGCCCGCGACCGCGACTCCTCGGGCCACGCCAGCACCAGCGTCGTCGGCGGCGCGTCGGGCACCGGCACCGCCGTGAGGTCGTCGCGCAGCAGCCGCCGGTAGGACCGCGGCAGCACCGCCACCATCCGGCCGAGCGCGATCAGCTGCATCACCTGGCCCCCGTCGGTCACCATCGGCCCGTCGCCGCCCGGCCGGGCCGGGGTCCGCGGCAGCACCTCCCCGTCCAGGTCGGCCATCGACACCCGCGCCCGGCCCGCGAGCCGGTGGGTGCGGGGCAGGACGACGACCTGCGGTTCCACCACCAGTTCCTCGACGGCCAGGCCGGTCAGGTCGGCGCGCGGCGCGTACAGCAGGGCGGCGTCGGCGCGCCCGTCGTCCAGTGCCTGCCGCGCCCCGTAGCCGAACACCATCTCCACCGGCAGCGCGTCCGGCTCCCGCTCGTACTCGGCGAGGACGTCCGGCAGCAGCCCGCCGCCGTCGCCGCCCGGCTTCATCGCCAGCACCAGCCGGGCGCCGGTCCCGCCGGCCCTGCGGGTGCGCAGCACCGCGGCCTCCACGGCCGCCAGCGCGGCGCCGCCCTCGGCCAGCAGCGTCTCGCCCGCCGGGGTCAGCGTCACCCGGCGGCTGGTGCGCTCCAGCAGCCGGACGCCGAGCCGCCGCTCCAGCCGCGCGATCGCGCGCGACAGCGGCGGCTGCGCGATGCCGAGCCGTTCGGCGGCCCGCCCGAAGTGCAACTCCCGGGCGACCTCCAGGAAGTAGGCCAGCTCCCTCGTCTCCACCAAATCCATACCTTCAGGGTATCGATCGTGGTCCGGTCGGTGTTGGAGTCCGCCCGGGCCCCGGTGATGGGATCGAGGGCATGAGCGAACGACCCACGAACGCCAAGGTCGCCCTGGTCACCGGGGCCAACAAGGGAATCGGCCGCGCCGTCGCCGAGGGGCTCGCGGCGCGCGGCATGACCGTGCTGCTCGCCGCCCGCACCCCCGACCTCGGCGAGAAGGCGGCGGCGGAACTGCGCGACGCGGGGCACGACGTCCGGTTCGTCCGGCTGGACGTCACCGACGACGACAGCGTCCGGGCCGCCGCCGACACCGTGACCGCCTCTCCGGGACGGCTGGACGTCCTGGTCAACAACGCCGGCATCTCCGAAGGCCCGAACGACCCGCCCTCGCAGGCCGACCTGGACCATGTCCGCCGCGTGTTCGACACCAACCTGTTCGGCGTGATGCGGGTGACCAACGCGCTGCTGCCGCTGCTGCGCCGCTCGCCCGCCGCCCGGATCGTCAACGTCTCCAGCGGCACCGGGTCGCTGACCCACATGACCGACCCGGACCACTACTTCTGGAACCTCGGCGCCGTGGCGTCCTACCCGCAGTCCAAGACCGCGCTGAACATGCTGACCGTCCAGTACGCCAAGGAGCTGCGCGACACCGGCATCCTGGTCAACGCCGTCGCGCCCGGCGCCTGCGCCACCGACTTCGCGATCGAGCACATCCGGGCGGGCCGCACGATCACCCGCACCGCCGAGCAGGGCGCCGCGATCGCGATCCGGATGGCGACCCTGCCCGACGGCGGCCCGACCGGCGGGTTCTTCGACGACGACGGCGCCGTCCCCTGGTGACCCGGCGGGCGAATCCGGGCGGGCGATCCGGCGGGTGATCACCAGGCGGACAGCACCAGGGCCTGGACGGCGATCGCCGTGGCCGCCTGCGCCGCCAGCCACCACCGCGCCCCGCCCGCCCGCGCCGATCCGGACGCACGCAGCGACGCGGCCGCGACCAGCCACGCCGCGAACGGCACCCAGATCCGCTCGACCTCGCCCTTGGTGACCCCCGACAGGTCCAGCACGACCACGCCCAGCAGCGCCGCGCACGCCGGCAGCGCCACCGCCGCCGCCGGGGACACCGCACGGGTGCGGGCCGCGCGCCACAGCACATGCGCCGTGCGCGGCAGCGCGTACGCGACCGCGGGACCCGTCAGCAGCCCCAGCACCGCGAGGTCGCCGAACAGGAAGTAGGCGTAGGAACGCTGCGCCGAGCCGCGGCTGATGAGGTAGGTGTCCAGGGTGGCGCGGACGCCGTCCGGCCACCAGAACCCCAGCAGCGTGAACGCGGCCGGCACCACCACCAGCCCCGCCCCCAGCGCCACGAGCACCCGCGGGCGCGGGCGGACCAGCAGCAGGACCGCCAGCGGCACCGCGAACAGCGGCAGCAGCCCGTACGACAGGTACGGCAGGCTGCCCAGCAGCACACCGCCCGCGACAGCGGCGGCCAGCGCCGGACGGGGTGGGCCTTGCCGGGTCCCGTCCGGCGCGGCGGGCCGGGCGCCGCGGGCGGCGAGCGCCGTCAGCGCGGTCCCCCACGCGCCGACCGCGAGGAAGAACGCGTCCATCGCGGTCGCGACCCACAGCGCCAGCGGCGCCAGCACCAGGAACGGCACCGCCGCCCGCGCCGCCCGCTCCCCCGCGACGCACCGCAGCGTGACCGCGATCGCCGCGACCGCCGACGTGCCCGACGCGATGACGAACGCCGCCGCCCACCCGGTCCCGGGCAGGCCCGCCTTCTCCAGAGCCCACAGCGCCAGCGTCGGCAGCGGCGGATGCCCCCGCACGTGCGTGGTGTAGCCGCCGAGCCGCTCGGTGAAGGTCCGCAACCACTCCAGCGGGTCGGGCCGCACCTGCGCCAGGCCCGCCGGGTACTCGGTCGGCGCGTCCAGCGGCCGGGCGAGCGCGCCCCACCCGTCGGACACGGCGAGCGCGACCGCCCACAACGCCGCCCCCGCCCACGCCACCACCGGCAACACCCGCCACCGCAGCCGCGACGCCGCCCACGGCAGCGCCATGACCAGCACGGCGGCGGCCGCCACCGCCGGAGCCATCCGCCAGGTCAGCGGATGCGAGCGCGCCCGCGCGTGCAGCGGCGGCAGCGCGTCCTCGGTGGCGAGCCCGGCGCGCCACAGGTACCAGCCGGCGGCGAACACCGCCGCGATCCCCGCCGCCCACACCGCCACGGCGATCCAGCCCGGACGGCTCCCGCGCCGCGCGACCGGGGCCGGGACGTCCTGCGGCCGGGTGTCGGTGGCGGTCACCTGTCCCCCTCCTTGCGCCCCGGCCGCCGTCCCGGCGGGACGGCGCGGTGCGCTCCGCCGCTCATGCCGTCCCGCCGCCCACGCCCGGCGACCGCCCGCCACGCCAGCACCGCGACCGCTACGGCGCCGATGAGCCCGACGACGATCGCGAGGTTGCGGCCGTAGGGCAGCGGCAGCTGCGACGGGACGTCCGGGCGGCGGCCGTAGCCCAGGACGAGCGGGATCGCCACGGCGGTCACGCACGCCGCCACCATCAGCGCGCCGCGCAGCACCCGCCGGTAGGCGACCGGGATCCAGCCCGTCACCAGGCCCGCGGCCAGGACCACCGGGACCAGCACCCCGTCGTGCAGGACCGCGGCGCCCACGAACCACGCCGCCCAGCGCGGCACCGGGACGTCGGTGACGATCCCGCTCAGCCCGTACCCGATCAGCGCCGTGCCCGCCGCGTACGCCGCGTACCTGGCGATGGGCGCGTTCATGCGACCACCAGCCGGCCGACCCACTTGGTCTGCATGACGCCGGGGCGGTTCGGCGCGATGAGCCGGCACGGGTACCCGTGGTCGAGGTCGAGGGGTTCGCCGTTCACCCGCAGCGCCAGCAGCGTGAGGGGGTCGTGCCAGTGCGGCGGACGCACCTCCGAGGTGCGGTAGAGGCCGCGGGGTTCCAGCGATTCGACGCGGACGTCCGCGTCGTCGTCGACGCCCGCCATGCGCAGCACGTCCCGCAGCCGCACGCCCTCCCAGTCGGCCTCCGCGCTCCAGCCCTCCACGCACGCGATCGGCAGCCGCGCCGTCCGCATCGGCATGGCCTGCAGCTGCGCCAGCGACAGGGTCAGCTCCCGCCGGACGCGCCCGGTGACGGTGAGCCGCCACCCCGGGTCGCGGGCGAGCGCGGTGACGCCCGACCCGGCCGCGGACTTGTTGACCGGCAGCCCCTGCGGCCCGATCCCGGGACGGCGCGGCGCGAGCACCGCCAGCCGCGCCAGCGGCGAGACCGTCTCCCCCACGGTCGTCGCGACGACCACGCCGCTCGCGCCGAGCACCGTCAGCAGGAACGTGCGGCGCCGCAGCCCGTCCTGCGGCCGCGTCATCACCGTCCGGCGCGTCTTGGCCCACTCGTTGGCGATGTGGATCAGCAGCGCGCCGATGATGATGTAGGCGGTCCAGTAGTGCGCGGTGGTGAAGAAGAACCGGAACGCGTACCAGTAGTCGATGTTAATCACGCCGGTGACCAGCTGGAACAGCGACCCGCCGACGAGGACGAACACCATCAGCCGCTCGATCGCGTGCCCGGCCGAGCGGACCGGCGGCCACTGCAGCAGCCGCGGGTAGACCGTCCACAGCTTGGCCAGCAGCAGCGGCACCGCCGCCAGGCCGGTCATGACGTGCAGGCCCTGCGTGACCCGGTACAGGTTCACCGGGCGCGACGGCCACGTCATCCAGTTCGCCGGGTTCTGCATCAGGTGGCTGACCAGGCCGGTGCAGAACGCGACGAGGAAGCAGGCGCCGAGCGCGATGCCCAGCCACGCGGCGACCCGCTCGTCGTGCAGGCGGCTGGTGAAGCGCTGCGGCAGCGTCGTCAGCGCCTCCGGCGGCACCGGCCGGCGGTCGAGGAGGGACCGGGTCAGGGACGCAGGGCGACGAACCATCGGCCGGCCTCCTCCCACCGCTCGGTGACGGCCGCCCCGCACGCGGCGGCCAGCGCGCCGGCGCCGTCGGCGGACACGTGCGCCCAGGGGAACCACTCGCCGACCGCGCGGCCCGACCGCAGCCGCAGCGGCTCGGTCCGCGTCCCCGCGCCCGGCGGGTCCACCTCCGCCAGCACCCGGCCGCCGGGGCCGAGCAGCCCCAGGACGCGGCGCAGCAGCACGGCGGGGTCGCCGCCGATGCCGATGTTGCCGTCGGCCAGCAGCACCGTCCGCCACCGCCCGGCGCCCGGCACCCGCCCGAACACGTCCCGGCGCAGCGCCGGGGCGCCCGCCGCGATGGTCAGCGCGACCGCGCGCGGCGCCACGTCGATGCCGAGCACCGGAAGCCCCCGGGCGGCCAGCGCGGCCGCCAGCCGTCCCGGGCCCGACCCGACGTCCAGGGTGGCACCGGCGCAGCGGTCCAGAAGCCCGGCGTCGCCGGGGCGCAGCGCCAGCCAGTCCTGCACCGGCAGCGGGCGGCGGCGGCCGTCGGCGTGCTCGATCTCCACCGGCGCGGCGCCGCGCAGCGCCTCCTCGTACAGTTCGCCGATCATGCCGGGACGGTCCTGGTCCCGAGGGCGCGGACGGCCGCGGCGAACCGGCCGCCGGGCGCCCGCGCGGCGACGGTCTCGGCGTCGGCCGGGGTGTCGACGTCGGTCAGCGCCGGCATCGCCGCCACCGTCAGGCCGGCGGCGCGCAGCCGCGCGAGCTGGAGCGTTCCGGTGTCGGGCCGCGACATCGGGACGCCGCGCAGCAGCCGCGCGTCGGGGCGGCGCAGCCCCAGCAGCCAGAAGCCGCCGTCGCGCGCGGCGCCGAACACCGCGTCACGGTCGCGCAGGGCGCGTCCGGCGCGGGCCAGCAGCGCGGGCGTGACCTGCGGGGTGTCCATCCCGATCAGGACGAGCGGGCGGCCGTCGTAGGCGTCGGCGAAGGCGTGCGCGAGCCGCTCGTCCAGCCCGGCGCCGCGCTGCGCGACCACCTCGAAGCCGCCGGGCAGCCACGGGCCCGGCGTGCCCGACAGCGCGAGCACGCGGCGCCGCGCGGGCGCGGCGGCCACCGCGGCCAGGGTGTCGCGCAGCGCGGCGGTGGCCAGCGCGGCGGCCTCGGCGGGCGTGTAGGCGGGGGTCAGGCGGGTCTTGACCCGGCCCGGCACCGGCTCCTTGGCGATGACGATCAGATCGACGTCGGGGGCGGCGGCGGCGCCGGCGGCGTCCGGTGAGGCGGGGGCGTTCACGGGGCCACCTCCGCCAGGACGCGGCGCATGTCGCGGACGGCGCGGACCGTCCCGCCGACCGTCCCGGTCACCTTCGACTCCCCGGTGCGCGGCAGGTACGCCACCTCCAGCTCGCCGATCCGCCAGCCCGCGCGGGCGGCGCGCAGCACCATCTCCAGCGGGTACCCGAACCGGCGGTCGGCCAGCTCCAGCGCGAGCAGCCCGGCGCGCGGCGCGGCGCGCATCGGCCCCAGGTCGCGCAGCCGGGTGCCGGCGCGCCGGTTCAGCGACCGCGCCAGCACGGCGTTGCCGAGCCGGGCGTGCGGCGGCCACGCGCCGCGCCCGACCGGGCGGCGCCGCCCCAGCACCAGCGCAGGCGCCCCGCCGGCGGAGAGCCGGCCGAGCTCGTCGGTCAGCCGCGGCAGCTCGGCGGGGTCCAGGGACGCGTCGGCGTCCATGACGCACACCACCTCGGCGGTGGCGGCCAGCAGCCCGGCGTGGCAGGCGGCGCCGAACCCGCGGGCCGCGGCGGGCACCACGTCGGCGCCGTGGTCCGCGGCCACGCGCGCGGATCCGTCGGTGGAGGCGTTGTCGACCACCAGGGGCCGGAAGCCCGCGGGCATCCGGGACAGCACCCACGGCAGGGCCTCCGCCTCGTTGAGGCACGGGAGAATCACGTCGATCACGGCTCTGACGCTACTTTCGGTGACGGGTCCGCGACCCTTACGAACTGGTGACGGGCCGCCGGGCCGGCTCCGCGGCGACCCCGGCGGGCGGCGCGGCGGCCGCGGTCGGCTCCGCCGCGTCGCGGGCGAACTCGGCCATGCCGTCGGCGAACGGCACCTCGGGGCCGAACCTCAGCTCGCGGCGGGCGCGGTCGGGCCGGGCGACGATGTGGCGGACGTCCCCGAGCCGGTGACCGCCGGTGACGCGCGGCGCCGGGCCGCCGAACGCGCCGGCGAGCGCGCGCGCCATGTCGCCGATGGTGCGGGGCTCGCCGCTGGCGATGTTGTAGGCGCGCAGCCCGCCCGGCTCGGGCGGGCCGGCCGCCAGCCGCTCCAGGGCGAGCACGTTGGCGCGGGCGACGTCGCGGACGTGCACGAAGTCGCGGCGCTGCCCGCCGTCCTCGAACACCAGCGGCGCCTCGCCGTTCATCAGCCGCGACCGGAAGATCGCCGCGACGCCCGCGTAGGGGGTGTCGCGCGGCATCCTCGGCCCGTACACGTTGTGGTAGCGCAGCGCCGCGGCCGCGCCGCCGGTCGCGCGCGCCCACGACGCCGCGAGGTGCTCCTGCGCGAGCTTGGTGTCGGCGTAGACGTTGCGGGGGTCGAGTGCCGCGTCCTCGGCGACGGTGCCGGGCGCGAGGGGGCGCCCGCACTCGGGGCAGTCCGGTTCGAACCGTCCGGCGCGCAGCGCCTCCTCCGGGCGCGGCGCCGGTCGCACCGGGCCGTGCGTCGCGCAGGTGTAGGCGCCCTCCCCGTAGACGACCATCGAGGAGGCCAGCACCAGCGTGCCGACCCCGGCGCGGGCCATCTCCGCCAGCAGCACCGCGGTGCCGTGCACGTTCACCGACGCGTAGTCCGGCAGGTCCGACACGTCCACGCCGAGGCCGACCTTGGCGGCCTGGTGGCAGACGGCGTCCGCGCCCCGCAGCCGCCGCGCCACCGCGGCCGCGTCGCGGACGTCGGCGGTGCCTCCCGGTCCGCCGGAGGGGGCCAGGCCGTCGGGCCGCAGGTCCAGGCCGCGGACCCGGTGGCCCGCGGCGGTGAGCGCCTCGGCGACGTGCGAACCGATGAAACCGGCCGACCCGGTGAGCAGTACGTCCATGCCGAGGAACGGTAGGCCGCGGAGGCGGCCGGATCCGGCGTGAAGGCGCCGGTCAAGGCACCTTGTTCGAGACTTGTAAGATCTGCGGTTTTCCGCGCCGCCGCCTCGCCGCCCCCCGGGGAGCGCCTGAGCGGGCGGCTCGAGCCGGGGTCAGCCGGCGATGCGGTCGGCGAGCAGGCCGGCGGCCTTGTCCACGTCGGCCTCGGTGGTGGACAGGTGGAACGCGCAGCGCAGCCGCCCAGCCCGCACGGAGGCGATCACGCCGTTGGCGCGCAGCAGGTCGGCGGTGCCGGCGGTGACGGGCACCGACACGATCGCCGAGTCGCCCGGCTCCAGCCCGAGCGCGGTCTGGAAGCGGCGCGCCAGCGCCACGTCGTGGTCGTGGATCGCGGCGACGCCGACCCGCTCGATCAACTCCAGGGCGGGGGCGTGCCCGGCCCAGCACTGCCAGGCCGGCGACAGGTCCAGGCGGCGCGCGTCGGACGCCAGCCGCAGCGGCGTGCCGTAGATGGAGTCCCAGACGTCGGCGCCGGCGTACCAGCCCGCGCCGACCGGCGGCAGCGCGGCCAGCGCCTCCTCGGTCCCGGCGAGGAAGGCGGTGCCGCGCGGGCCGAGCAGCCACTTGTAGCCCGAGCACACCAGCCAGTCGACGTCGCCGGCGGGCAGCGACAGCCACCCGGCGGCCTGCGTGGCGTCCAGCAGGATCCGGGCGCCGTGCGCGCGTGCGGCGGCGATCAGGTCGTCCATGGGGGCGATGCGGCCGTCGGCCGACTGCACCGCCGACACCGCGACCACGTCGACGCCCGGCCCGGTCTCCTCGGCGACGCGTTCCAGCGGCACCTCCCGCACCGCAAGGTCAGGGCGGGCCAGGAACGGGAACAGCAGCGAGGTGAAGTCGCCCTCGGCGACCAGGACACGGGCGCCGGCGGGCAGCGACGCCGCCACCAGCCCGACGTGGTACGACGCCTGCGAGCCGACGGCGACGCGGCTCGCGGGCAGCCCGACCAGCCGCGCGAACGCCTCGCGGGACCGGGCGACGGCGTCGTCGAGGTCCACCGGCACCAGCAGCCCCGCGGCGCGGTCCCGCTCGGAGGCGAGCATCGCCTCGTGCGCGGCACGCGGCGGCAGTCCATAGGTGGCGGTGTTGAGGAAGGCGACGCCAGCGGTGAACTCCCGCTGCGCGTCGTGCACGGAAAGGGTCATGTCCCGATGGTCGTGCACGCCCCACCCATAGGACAAAGTACGGTTCTCTGGGTGACCCATAAGGCCGGTTGATATCTTGCGGGGATGCTCGATCTGCACCGCGGGCGGATCCTGCGGGAGGTCGCCCGCCTCGGCTCGATGACGGCCGCCGCGCGGTCCCTCGCCTACACCCAGCCGGCGGTGTCGCACCACATCGCCCGGCTGGAGGCCGAGGTCGGCACGCCGCTGGTGGTGCGGCACGGGCGCGGCGTCCGGCTCACCGAGGCCGGCCGGATCCTGGTGGAGCACGTCGAGGACGTGCTGGCCCGGATGGACGACGCCGAGGAGCAGATCGCCGCGATCGCCGGGCTGCGCGCCGGGCGGGTGCGGATCGCGGTGTTCCCGACCGCGGCGGCGGCGCTGCTGCCCGCCGCGCTCGCGGGCCTGCGCGCCCGCGCCCCCGGCGTCGCCGTCACCCTGATGGACGCCGAACCGCCGCAGGCGCTCGCGGCGCTGCGCGCGGGCGAGGCCGACGTGGCGGTGGTGTTCCACCACGAGCACCTCCCGCCGGACCGCGACGCGCGGTTCCGGGAGGTGGAGCTGTGCCGCGACCCGATCCGCGTCGTGCTGCCCGCCGCGCATCCGCTCGCCGCCGGGCCCGTCCGGCTGGCGGACCTGGCGGACGAGACGTGGGCGTCGGGCTGCGCGCGCTGCCGCGAGCACCTGACGTGGGCGTGCAGGCGCGCGGGGTTCGTGCCGCGGATCGCGTTCGCCACCGACGACCACGTCGCCGTGCAGCGGCTCGTCGCGCACGGCCTCGCGGTCACCGCGCTGCCGGGACTGGCGCTCGGCCTGCACTCCGAGCCGGGCGTGGCCGTCCCGCCGGCGCCCGATCTCGGCAGGCGCCGCATCGCCGCGCTCGTGCCGGCGGGGCCGCGCCCGCCCGCGGTCGCCGCGCTGCTGGACGAGCTCGCCGCGGTCGCCCCGCCCGCCGCAACGGGCGGCGGGGGCCGCGGCGCGGTCGAGGCGGCCAGCGCGGGTGAGGCGGGTGACGTGGGGGACGCGGTCAGGACAGGTGGCGGTGCAGGTCGGTGAGGCGCGTCGCCGCCTTCAGCACCGCCTCGGCCAGCTCCGGCATCCGGTCGTCGCCGAACCGCACCGACGGGCCCTGCAGTGCGACCGCCGCGAACGTGCGGCCCGCGCCGTCGCGGACCGGCGCCGCCACCGCGCGGACCCCGGCGAGCCGCTCCTCGTCGTTGACGGAGTAGCCGCGCTCGCGGATCCGCGCCAGCTCGGCCTCCAGCTCCGCGCGGGTGGTGAGCGTGGACGGGGTGAACCGACGGTACGGCTCGTCCATCGCGATCTGCTCGTCCCCGAACGCCAGCAGCGTCTTGCCCATCGCGCAGGTGTGGATGGGGTTGCGGTCGCCGGGCGGCTGGTCGTAGCGCAGCGGGTGCATGGAAGGCAGGTGCAGCAGCACCGCGACCTCGTCGCCGGCGCGGACGCCGAGGCTGACGGCCTCGCCGGTCCCGTCGCGCAGCGCGGTCAGCTCCGGCTGCAGCAGCGTGGTGCCCATCCGCTCCAGCGCCAGCCGCCCGAGGATCGCGGCGGTGGGGCCGAGGAAGTACCGCTCGGTCTGCGGGTCGCGGCCCAGCATGCCGGTGGCGTGCAGCGCGTGCACGATGCGGTGCGCGGTGCTCACCGACAGCCCCAGCCGGTGCGCGATCTCGGTGGGCGTCTGGCGGGCGGCGTCCTCGAAGGTGCGCAGCACCGCGACCGACCGGTCCACGGTCTGCGTGCCCGGTTTCGGGCGGCGGCCGCCCGGTTCCGGCGTTCCCGCGGGCACCGCGCTCATCCGTCCTGCGGCCGCGGGGCCCACAGGCTCGGCAGGTTGACCACGATGCCCTCCTGCGTGCTGCGGGCGATCACCACGACCGCCTCCTCGTCACCGGACGGGTTCTCCTCGCGGTGCGGGACGTAGGGCGGGACGAACACGTAGTCGCCGGGCCCGGTCTCCACCCGGACCTCCCGGTCCCCCTCGGCGAACACGAACACCGGATGGCCCGACACCACGTAGATCGCCGTCTCGGCCTCGCCGTGGTGGTGGTCGCCGGAGCTGGTCGACGGCGGTACGTGGGTGCGGCCCATCCACAGCCGCTCCGAGCCCACGGTCGCGCCGGAGATCGCCTCGAACCGGCGCATCCCGGAGGTCTGGGCGGTGTCGGAACGCACCTGCGACCCCCGGACGTGCTCGATCCTCCCGTGCCAGGCCGCCGTTCCCCGCGTTTCGGTCTCGTCCGTCACGCGTCCCATCCTCGCACCGGACCGGCGGCCGCGCCGACCGGGGGCGCCCCGCCCCGGCGGACGCGGCGGGCACGGCGGGCACGGCGGGCGTGGGATAGTGGGCGCGTGGGATCCGCGACGATGACCCCGGCCGCGACGATGAGCCCCTCCCCGAGGGTGACCGCACGCCACGGCGTGGGGTTCGCCATGAACCCGTGCGCGAGCCTGCTGCGGCTGTACGCCGAGCACGGCCCGGTCGTGGCCGTCGGGACGCGCCGCAAGCCGTTCGTGCACCTGTTCGGCCCGGACGCCAACGCGTTCGTGTTCGCCAACTCCGGGCTGTTCCGCTGGCGGGAGGCGTTCGACCTGCTGGTGCCGGTGAACGGGGAGACCGCGCTGATCGTCAGCGACGGCGCCGACCACCGCCGGCGGCGCCGCCTCGTCCAGCCGGCGTTCCACCACCGCCGCGTGGACGGGTACGTCGCCCGCATCGCCGCCAACACCGACGCCGCGCTGGCGTCCTGGACGCCCGGCCGCACGCTGGACGCCTACGCCGAGCTGCGCGGCGTCATCCGCCGCAGCACCGTGGAGGTGCTGTTCGGCGACCGGCTCGCCGCCGACGCCGAGGTCATCGGCCGCGGCCTGCAGATCGCGCTGGCCGGCATCGACCGCAACTTCGTGGCGCAGATGATGCTGCGGGCGCTGCCCAACCCGTACTGGCGGCGCGTCACCGCGTCCCGCGCGGCGGTCGCGCGGCGGGTGGACGAGGAGATCGAGCGGCGGCACCGCGAGGGCGGCGAGCACGACGACGTGCTCGGCATGCTGATGGCGGCCCGCGACGACGACGGCGCGGGCCTGACCCGGCAGGAGCTGCAGGACCAGGTCATCAGCCTGATCTCGGCCGGCTACGACACCACCAGCGCGGCGATGGCGTGGGCGGTGTACGCGCTGCTGGTGCACCCGGAGGCGGCCGAGCGGGCCCGCCGGGAGGTCGCCGAGGTGCTCGGCGACCGTCCGCCGGAGGCCGCCGACCTGCCGCACATGCCGTACCTGGACGGGGTGGTGCAGGAGACGCTGCGGCTGTTCCCGCCGGCGGTGCTGAGCGCCCGCGTCCCGGTGGAGGACTTCGCCTACGCCGGGCACCGGATCCCGGCGGGGGCGATGGTGCTGTACTCCCCCTACGTCACCCACCGGATGCCGGAGGTGTGGCCGCAGGCGGGGCGGTTCCGGCCCGAGCGCTGGATCCCGGGCTCGGACCTGCACCGCCCGACGACCCCGTCGACGTTCCTGCCGTTCGGCGGCGGGCCGCACCGCTGCATCGGCTCGACGCTGGCGACCGTCGAGATCAAGACGATGCTCGCCTGCCTGCTGCGCCGCACCCGGCTGCGGCTGGTGTCGGACGCGGTGACGCCGACCAGCGTCACCGCGATGCGGCCCCGCGGCGGCCTGCCCGTGCGCGTCCTGCCGGCCTGACCGCGCACGGGCCGTTCCCCCGGCTCGCCCTTCTACCGGCTCGCCCTTCTACTGGCTGCGCAGGCAGGCGCAGAACGGGTGCCCGGCCGGGTCGGTCAGCACGCGCCAGCGGTCGCCGCCCGGCTGGAAGTCGGGCGTGCCGCCGCCCAGTTCGGCGACCTGCGCCTCGGCCTTGTCGAGGTCGTCGACGTAGAAGTCGAGGTGGTACTGCTGGGGGCGTTCCCCGGTCGGCCACGTCGGCGCCTTGTGGTCGGGGACGCCCTGGAAGTAGAGGTTCTGCCCGCCGGGCAGGGCGACGGCCGCCGCCTCCGGGGTGTCGTAGGTGACCTCCCCGCCGGTGAGGGCCGCGTAGAACGCGGCGAGCTTCGGCGGTTCCGGGCAGTCGATGTTGATGGCGATGAACTCGGCGATACCGGACATGTATGTACTCCCTGGTCGTTCAAGGTCGATGCGTCCAGCATTCCAGGAGAGACTGACACCTTCTGTCAGGTACCCGGAGAAGATCGCCGGGCGTCGCGGGCGGGCGGCCGGGGGGTGCTGAAACCCTTTGCGGCATCGCACAGCGCGGTGCTTTGATCGCGCGGTGTTCATGATGAGCTTCCTGCGCGAGTTCGGGACGTGGAACTGGACCTGCGAGTTCGACGACCCCGTCCTGCGCGGCGCCCACGCCACCATGGGCACCGCGACGGCGCCGCAGGAGTTCGAACGGGCGTTCCTGGTGCTCCTGCGCAGCGAGGACACCGTCGCGATCGGCGCCGCGCTGGACTACTACGACCGGGCGCGCACGACCAGCCGGTTCGGCGAGGACAGCCCGTTCGAGGCGCACCGGGACGAGGTGATCGCGCGGGCGCGGGCCCTGCTGCGGCAGCCTCCGCGCCCGGCCGACGAGCGGGGCGCGGCCGGCGCCAACCACGCCAGCGCCCTGTCGGTGCTGAGGAACGAGGCCGGTCCGCAGGACGCCGAGCCGATCCTCGCGATCCTCAGGGCCGCCCCACCCGGCGGCGTCGACGGCGACGCCCTGAGCGCGGCCGGGCTCGTGCTGAACGCCGGGCCCGTCCCGCACGCGGGCCTCCTCGCGCTGGTCATCGGCATCGCCGGCGACCGGTCGCGGGACCCGGGCGAGCGCCGCGAGGCGCTGAGGGCGCTCCCCGACGCCCCCGCCCCCGAGATCACGGCCCTGCTGCTGGAGGCGATCGGCGACGAGGACCCCGGCGTCCGCCTGGACGCCGCCGCCGCGCTGTGCCGCGGGCCGCGCTTCTACGCCCACCGCCGCCGTCTCGAGGACTTCGTCGCGACGTGGCCGGAGGATCGACGGCCGTGGGGCGTCGCCGAGGCGCTGTCGGAGGGCCGGCACAGCCTGTACTGGACGGACCACGAGCTCGACGGTCCCCGGCTGCGCGAGGCGCACCGGCAGTTGCGCACGCCCACCGGCGAGGCCGCCCACCGCCGGGCGTTCCGCACCCTCCTGCACAGCGGGCGGACCGCCGCGGTCGGCATCGCCCTGGACCACTTCACCATGGCCGACGGCCTCACCCGCTTCGGCATGGACGTCGAGCGCTACACGGACGACGTCCTGGCGCTCGCCCGCCACCTGCTGCGGCTGCCTCCGCGCGAGGACGGCGCCGTCCACGCCAGCGCTTGGGGAGTGCTCGCGGAGCACGCCGGGCCGGCGGACGCGCCCCTGATCGCCGAGGCGCTGCTGGACACGCCCGTGCTCGACCGCGCCGTGCACGCCGCCGGCCGCTGCCTGGAACGCTGGACGGTCCCGTCGCCGGAGATCGTGCGGGCCCTGGAGACGCTGATCCGCGATACCGGCAGGAGCCTGGACGACCGGGAGGACTGCGTGACCGCGCTGTTCGACCTTCCCTCGCCGGACGTCACCGCCGTCCTGCTCCGGGCGCTCCGCTCCCCGGAGCCGCCGATCCAGATCGAGGCGGCCGTCGGCCTGACCTTCGACCATCTCCTCGACGACCACCGCGACCTGCTCGCCGACGTCGCCGCGTCCTGGCCGCAGGACGCCGGGTACCGCGCCCGCATCGTCCGCTCCGAACTGGCACGGGAGCGGCCCTCCCGGAACGTGCCGGCCTGACGGGCGCAACGGGCGGCCGCAGCGGCGGCCGCGCTCATGGCGGGCCGCCCGGATCGGTGCGGGCCGGTGAACCGCCGGTCCCCGCGCCGCGAGGGGCGTGGCCGACGGTGGCGCGGGTGAGGCGGGCGCCGACGGCGGCGAGCCGCTCGGCGAGCTCCGGCGGTTCCACGACCTCGAAGTCCAGATCGAGGTAGGCGATGCGCAGCGCGGTGTACTCCAGCGAGTCGGGCGCGGTGCGCAGCACGCAGGTGCGCTCGTCGACCGGTTCGACCTCGTCGCCGGTGACGCGGAACCGGTCGATCAGCTCCTCGGCGGAGGCGTGCACGGTCAGCACCGCCGGCCGCACCGGCCGCGACCGGGCCAGCGAGCGGGTGACGAACGCGGCGGCGTCGGCGGCGGGCAGGTCGCGGGGCGGGCAGCGGACGCCGGTGGGGTGCGGGCGGGCGACGCGGTCGACGCGGAACGTCCGCCAGTCGCCGCGTCCGGTGTCGAAGGCGACCAGGTACCAGCGGCGCCCGGCCGTCACCAGCCCGTGCGGGTCGGCGAGGCGGGAGGTCTCGGCGCCGCCGCCGTCGCGGTAGGCGAACCGGATCCGCTCGCGGTCGCGGCTCGCGGCGGCCAGCACGGTGAGGGTCTCGGGGTCCACGGCGGGCCCGGCGGGCGGCCCGGTCAGCGGGGTGGTGGCGGTGTGCAGGGCGTTGACGCGGCGGCGCAGCCGGGCGGGCAGGATCTGCTCCAGCTTGGCCAGCGCCCGCACCGACGCCTCGCCGATGCCCTCGACCGCTCCCCCGGCGGCGCCGCGCAGCCCGACCGCGATCGCGACGGCCTCCTCGTCGTCCAGCAGCAGCGGCGGCAGCGCCGTGCCGGCCTCCAGCCGGTACCCGCCGACCTTGCCGAGCGTGGCGTGCACCGGGTAGCCGAGGTCGCGCAGGCGCTCGACGTCGCGGCGGACGGTGCGGACCGTCACGCCGAGCCGCTCGCTCAGCTCCGGGCCCGTCCATTCGCGGCGGGTCTGCAGGAGGGACAGCAGGTGCAGCAGTCGCGCCGAGGACATGCCGCCAGTATGCCCGCCAATGAGGACCGTTCCCGACCTCATTGGCTCCTAGCGTGGCCGGCATGAACGGCGACGACATCATCATCAGCAGGGCACGGGAGAACAACCTCAAGGACGTCTCGCTGCGCATCCCCAAAGGGCGCCTCGTGGTGTTCACCGGGGTGTCGGGGTCGGGCAAGTCGTCGCTGGTGTTCGGGACCGTCGCGGTGGAGGCGCGGCGGCAGCTGGCCGAGACGTTTGGCTGGTTCGCCCGCGACCGGATGCCCAAGCACGAGCGGCCCGACGCCGACGCGATCGAGAACCTCGCCCCGGCCGTCGTCGTGGACCAGCGGCCCATCGGCGGCGGCGCGCGCTCCACGGTCGGGACGGCGTCGGAGATCAGCCCGGTGCTGCGGGTGCTGTTCTCCCGGCACGGCACCCCCAGCGCGGGCGAGGCGTCCGCCTACTCCTTCAACGACCCGCGCGGGATGTGCCCGCAATGCGAGGGGCTCGGCCGCGTCACCCGCGTCGACCTGGACCGCTTCCTCGACACCGGCAAGACCCTGAACGAGGGCGCGGTGAACTTCCCGCCGTTCGGCGTCGGCACGTTCGTGTGGCAGCTGTACGCCGAGTCGGGCCTGTTCGACCCGGACAAGCCGCTGCGCGACTTCACCGCCGAGGAGTGGGACCTGCTCCTGCACGGCAAGGGCTTCCGCGTGAAGCGGGTGAACCGGACCGGGTCGGTCGGCAGCAACGCCTACGAGGGCCTCGTCGAGCGGTTCGACCGCCTCTACATCAAGCGGGACCTCGACACCCTGAAGGGGACGGTGCGGGAGGCGGCGCGGCGGGTCGTCCGCGAGGACGCCTGCCCCGAGTGCGGCGGCGCCCGGCTGAACGCGGCGGCGCGCGCGTCCCGGGTCGCCGGGCGGACGCTGCCGGAGATGTGCGCGCTGGAGATCGGCGACCTGATCGCGGTGCTGGAGGGCGTCACCGGCCCGGTCGCCGGGACCGTCGCGGGGGCGGCGGTCGCGCGGCTGCGGCGGCTGGAGGAGATCGGCCTCGGCTACCTCAGCCTGGACCGGGAGACCCGCACGCTGTCGGGCGGGGAGGCGCAGCGGCTGAAGGTCGTCCGGCACCTCGGGTCGAGCCTGACGGGGATGACGTACGTGTTCGACGAGCCGAGCGCCGGGCTGCACCCGCGCGACGTGGACCGGCTGGTCGCGCTGCTGCGGCGGCTGCGCGACAAGGGCAACACCGTGCTGGTGGTCGAGCACGACCCGGACGTGGTCGGCGCCGCCGACCACGTCGTCGACATGGGGCCGGGCGCCGGTGCGCACGGCGGCGAGGTGGTGTTCACCGGGACCGTCGCCGCGCTCCGCGGCGCCGCCACCGCGACGGGACGGGCGATGCGCCGCGTCGTCCCGGTGAAGGAGGCGTTCCGGGAGCCGTCGGGGTGGCTGGCGGTGACGGGCGCGAACGCCCACAATCTCGACGACGTCACCGTGCGGTTCCCGACCGGGGTGCTGACGGCGGTGACGGGCGTGGCGGGGTCCGGCAAGAGCAGCCTGGTGATGGGCGAGTTCGCGGCCCGCCACGAGCACGCCGTGGTGGTGGACCAGTCGGCGATCACAGCGTCGCGGCGCTCCAGCCCCGCCACGTTCCTCGGCGCGATGGATCCGCTGCGCCGGCTGTTCGCCCGTGCGAACGGGGTCGACGCCGCGCTGTTCAGCCACAACTCGGCGGGCGCCTGCCCGGAGTGCGACGGCGCCGGCGTCATCCGCACCGACCTGGCGTTCATGGACCCGGTCACGGTGCGGTGCGAGGCGTGCGGCGGGCGCCGCTACCGCCCCGACGTCCTGGCCCACACGCTGCGCGGGCGCTCCATCGCCGACGTCCTGGAGACCCCCGCCGAGCAGGCCCTCGGGCTCTTCACCGGCGACGACCCCGCCGAGCGGACGATCGCCGCGCGGCTGCGCGCCCTCGTCGACGTGGGCCTCGGCCACATGGCGCTCGGCCGCCCGCTGTCGTCGCTGTCGGGCGGGGAGCGGCAGCGGGTGAAGCTGGCGGCGCGGCTGCACCGCACCGGCCAGCTGTACCTGCTGGACGAGCCGACGACCGGCCTGCACACCGACGACGTCGCCGGGCTGCTGGCGCTGCTGGACCGGCTGGTGGACGCGGGCAACACCGTCATCGTCGTCGAGCACGACCTGGCGGTGGTCAAGCACGCCGACTGGGTGGTGGACCTCGGGCCGGGCGGCGGCCGGCGCGGCGGCCGCGTGGTGTTCGAGGGCACCCCCGCCGCGCTGGCGGACGCGACGGGTTCGGTCACCGCCGACTTCCTGCGCCGCTCCCTCGCCGCGCCCGCCCGCGACGCCGAGCACGCCGTCGCGGGCTGACGGGAGCCGCCGCGTCGCGGCCGTCAGCCGTCGCCGAGCACGACGGTCTTGTTCGGAGTCGGGGTGGGGACGAGGTCGTCGGTGAGGACAAGCGCGCCATCGGCGGCGGCGCGGATGCCGTACACGTGATCGGGGCGCGGCAGCGCGGGCGCCACCCGGGCCAGCAGCGCCCCGGTCCGGGCGTCGTTGACGTTGACGTGGTCGACGATCTCGCCGCCGTGGTCGCTGGTCAGCGTGTAGACGCGCCCGTCGGCGACGGCCACCGGCGAGCCGAGCTGCGGGGTCTCCGCGGCGCCGGGGAAGCGGAAGCTCCACAGCCGGCGCCCGGTGACGGGGTCGGTGGCGCAGATCCCCTCGTGGAGGTCGCGAGGAGGGGCGATCCAGCACGGGCCGTAGCCCGTTTCGCCGTCGAAGACCTTGTTCTCCCCGGCGCCGAGGACCTTGCCGTCGGCGTCGACCGGCTGGGGATGCTCGCCGAGCTCCGCGCCGGTCGTGGCGTCGTAGACGGCCTCGCGCTCCAGCGTCCAGACCACGATCCTGTTGCGGTCGAGGCCGGCGACCCTGACGGGGAGCACGGCGGCGTGCTCCCTGCCGGGCCACCACCTCGCGAAGTTCATGCTCCACAGGAGGTGCCCGGCGGCGGCGTCGTAGCCCTCCACCAGCAGCCCGGTTCCCGGGCATTCGCGCCGGAGGATCACCGTGCCGCCGAGGGTTCCGCCCGGGGCCTCCTCGCAGCCGTCGTGCAGCCGCCAGCGCCGGTGCCCGGTCGCGGGGTCGAGCACGGTCACGCCCTCGGCCGGGATCAGCGCCGCTCTTCCGATGACGGTGGATCCCTGGTCGAGGACGTCCGAACGGGTGGAGAGCGTCCGGGTCCAGCGGATCGCCCCTGTCCGCACGTCGACCGCCATGGCCTGCAGCGGCGCCTCGGTGGCCCCGGTGTCGGGGTCCAGGTGAGCCCAGACCAGCAGGAGCCGCCCGGTGGCGGGATCGATGTCGGCGTCCAGGAGCCGGTGGTCGCGGCGGGCGAGCCGCCAGTAGGTGGCGGCGGGGCGGATGCGGCGGGCCGTCACCGAGCCGGAGTTCCGGGTGGCCTCGATCGCGAGGCCGCGGTAGGTCAGCGCCGTGTACGGGTAGGCCGCCACCGCCTTCCGCGGGTGCTGCGGGGGCTGCGTGGCGATCGTCTCGGGGAAGGCCCCGTGCGGGCCGTCGATCGTCCAGTCGTTCCGGCGGTGGTGGGCGTCCCATTGCAGCCACAGTCCGGAGGCGACCAGCAGCATGCCCGCGGCTATCGCGGCGGTGGCGGGCGACGGCACGCGCACTCGGCGTCGCGGCTCAGGCGCGGGCGTGCCGTCCTGGCCTCTGGCGCGGATCGCGGTTTCGAGACGCTCCAGGCGTCCGCGCCGCCGCGCCGCCGACGCCGGGCTGAGGACGGCCACGCCGATCAGCACGACCGTGGTGCCCGCCATCTGCTCGGTGCGGGTCGCGGCGAGCATGACCGCGCTCACGGCGACCAGCGCCACCGGCGGCCACCGGTACAGCCACGCGTACCGGCGCATCTGGTCGCGGACGTACCGGCTGGACGCGAGGGCCGGCTCGTCCAGTGCCGGGTCGGAAGGCGGGACGCATCGGCGGACCGCGCGGGCGACCGCCGCCCGGTCGGCGGCGGGCAGCCGCCGCACCGATTCGGGCAGCCCGCGGCTCTGCCGGCGCCGGTCGCCGAGCCTGCGGAGCGGCCCGCGCGGCGGAAGCGAGGACGGGGACGCGGACTGCTGTTCCGGGTGGACCGCTGGTTCGGGCATGCCACCGTTTCCTGGCGATCGACGGGATTCGGCGCGGGGTGATCCGGTTATACAGGATCGTCCCGACAGCGGATGTCGAGTTCGTCAGGAAGGTGGTCCGGGCGTATTCGGGACGGGGTCAGTCGGTGGGGGCGAGGCGGGCGGGGAAGCCGCCGGTCGAGATCGGGCCCCAGCGGTCGATGGTGACGCGGATGAGGGACTTGTCCTGGCGGCGCATCGCCTCGCGGTACTCGTCCCAGTCGGGGTGCTCGCCGGCGATGCACCGGTAGTAGTCGACCAGGGCGTCGGCGGCCTCGGGCATGTCGAGGACCTCGGCGGTCCCGTCGACCTGCACGTAGGGGCCGTTCCAGTCATCGGACAGCACGCACAGCGACACCCGCGCGTCGCGGCGGGCGTTGCGGGCCTTGGCGCGCTCGGGGTAGGTGGACACCACGACGCGTCCCTCGCCGTCGACGCCGCAGGTGACCGGCGACAGCTGCGGGCGGCCGTCGGCGCGCGTCGTGGCGATCAGCGCGCGGTGCCGGGGCCGCAGGAATTCCAGCAGTTCGGAGCGTTCGACGCGGTTCGCGGTGGCGATCGAAGGAGCCATGCCTCCACCTTAGGGACGGGCCGGGCGGCGCCCGTTGTCGCCCCGCACAATGATCGCCGGGAAGTTTTGAGGGCTCACCAGTTCATCGCCGTCGGGCGGGCCTGCATGATGACGGGCGTCCCCCTCTCCCCCGCCCCTCGAGGACCGCCATGCGCACCTCCCGCACGTCCGGAGTCCTGCTCGGCACCGCGCTGCTGGCCGGCGCGCTGACCGCGCCCCCCGCCCTGGCGGACGTCCCCGCGCGGGCGCCCGCCGCCTCTCCGCTGGCCGCCGCGGCGCCGCGGCTGGCGACGGCCGCCAACTTCCGCGACCTCGGCGGCTACGCGACCGCCGACGGTCACCATGTCCGCAGCGGTGTCGTCTACCGGTCCAACTCGCTGGCGAACTTGTCGGACGCCGACGAGCAGACGCTGCTGAGCCTGGGGATCACGTTGGACGTGGACCTGCGCAACGCCAAGGAGCGCTCGGACGACCCGGACCGGCTCCCCGCCGGGATCGCCTACAAGGTCGCCGACGTGGAGGACCTGACGCACGGCATCTCCTTCGCCAACCCGGCGCTGGGGAGCCTGCTGTACGGGTTCCTGATGGGGCTGGTCACCGGGTCGTCCAACATCGGGCAGTCGATCGCCTATCCGTTCATGGTGGACTTCAGCGGCGCGAGCCGCGCCTACCGCGACCTGCTGACCTCGATCGCGGCCAACCCGGGCGCGACGGTGTTCCACTGCACGGCGGGCAAGGACCGGACCGGCTGGGGCGCGGCGGTGCTGCTGACGCTCCTGGGCGTCCCGAAGGCGACGGTGTACCAGGACTACCTGGCCAGCAACACCTACCTCGGCCGGCCGGACGCGGTGGAGTCGTCGTGGCTGGACGAGGCGTTCCACGAGGTCGACGGCGTCTACGGGGGCTTCGACAACTACGTCCACAAGGGGCTGGGGCTCAGCGACGCGACCATCGCGGCGCTGCGCGCCCGGCTCCTGACCTCCTGACCCGCGGCCCGGCGATCCGCGTCCCGGCGGCCTGCGCGAGCGGGCGGCCGGGACGCGTGGCGCCGCGCCGCGGCGGGGTCAGGGGCCTTCGACGGGCGGCATCAGCGGCGGCCCTTCGGCCTCGACGGCCGCGGCGACCTTGCGGAGCAGGGCGGACAGTTGCGCGCGCTCGTCGCCGGTGAGCGGTGCGAGCAGCGCGTGCTCGGCGGCGGCCTGGTCGCCGATGGTGCCCTCCCACGCGGCGTGGCCCTTGTCGGTGAGCGCGACCAGGAGCCGCCGCCGGTCGGACGGGTCGTGCGCGCGGGTGAGGTATCCCGACTCCTCCAGCCGGTCGAGCCTGCTGGTGAGGGTGGCGGGGTGGGTGTCCAGCGCCTGGGCGAGCCAGGTGGGCGTGGCCTGGTAGGGCGGCCCGGTGGAGCGGAGCCGCCAGAGGACGTCGTACTCCCAGCCCTTGAGGCGGCGCGCCTTGAGCGCGGCCTCGCGGCGCCGCCGGAGGAACGCGACGAGGGTCTGCATGCGGGTGATCGCGCCCTCGAGGTCGGGGTCGAGGTCCGCCAGTTCCCGGGACCAGTAGGCGATGTGCCGGTCGATCGAGTCCTCCACACCGCGAAGATACTATCTTCTCCGATAGTATGTTTTCGTAATAACAGAGAGTGAGGACTCCCCTATGCCTTTGTGGCCCCCCGGATTCGCCGGCCGGATCGACGAACGCACCATCGACAGCCGGCTGCTGCGCGGCAACCCCCTCGGGGACCCGCACAGCAGGCCGCTGTGGGTGTACACGCCCCCCGGCTACGACGACGAGCCCGAGCGCCGCTACCCGGCCGTCTACATGCTGCTCGGCTTCGCCGGCACGCTCCCGGCCTGGAGCAACCAGCCCGGCGCCTTCCGCACCTCGGTGCCGGTCGCCACCGACGCGCTGTTCGCCCGCGGCGAGGCACCGCCGATGATCATGGTGTTCGTGGACGCCTGGACCACCTACGGCGGCAGCCAGTACGTCGACTCCGCCGGAACCGGCCGCTACCACTCCTACCTGTGCGAGGAGGTCGTCCCCTGGGTCGACGCCCGCTACCGGACGCTCGCCGACCGCGACCACCGCGCGGTCGCCGGCAAGTCCAGCGGCGGGCTCGGCGCCATGGTCACCTCGATGCTGCGCCCCGACCTGTTCGGCGCGTTCGCCACCCACTCGGGCGACTCGTTGTCCGAGGCGCAGTACATCCCGCACTTCCTGCACGCCGTCCGCCACCTGCGCGCCTACGACGGCGACATCTTCGCCTGGTGGCGCGACTTCCGCTCCCGCGTCGCCTTCACCAAGGAGGAGGACCTGCGGCTGCTGGAGATCCTCGCGGTGTCGGCGTGTTTCTCACCGGACGCCGACGGCACGCCCGTCCTGCCGTTCGACCCCGTCACCGGGGCGCTGCGGCCGGAGGTGTGGGAGCGCTGGCTGCGCTGGGACCCCGTCCGGATGGCGCCCGCGCACGCCGAGGCGCTGCGGTCCATGCGCGCGATCTGGATCGACGCGGGGACCCGCGACGAGTGGTTCCTCGACCTCGGCGCCCTGGCCTTCCGCGAGGCGGTGCGGCGGGCCGGCGTGCCCGACGACACCGTCCGGTTCGAGCTCTTCGAGGCGGGCCACACGGCGATCGAGTACCGCCATCCCCAGGCCCTCGCCTGGCTGGCGCACCGCCTCGCGCCCGGAGAGCACCGCCTCGCGCCCTGAGCGCGCCGGCGGAGCCCGGCGGCCCGTAGGCTTCCGTACATGATCGATCAAACGGCGTCGTACCTGTCCGGGCTGTTCTCGCTGGAGGGCAGGACGGCGGTGGTGACCGGCGGAAGCTCCGGGATCGGGCGGGCCATCGCGGTGGCACTGGCGCGGGCGGGCGCGTCCGTCGTCGTGGTCGCGCGGCGCGAACCCGAACTCGCCGACACCGTCCGGGAGCTGGAGTCCCACGGCTGCCGGGCGGCCCGGGTCAGCGCCGACCTCGGTTCCCGCGCCGGAGTCGCGGACGCGGCGCGGGCCATGGCGGAGCCGTTCGGCGAGCCCGACGTGCTCGTCAACGCGGCGGGGATCAACCTGCGGCCGCCGATGGACGAGCTCGGCGAGGACGTATGGGACGCGACGATGGCGGTGAACCTGGACGCCCCGTTCCTGCTCGGCCAGCGGTTCGGGCCGGGCATGGCCGAACGCGGCTACGGGCGGCTGATCCACATCGCCTCGCAGCAGGCGTTCCGGGCGTTCGTCACCAGCGGCGCCTACGGGGTGTCGAAGGCGGGGCTGGTCGCGCTGGCCCGCTCGCAGGCGGAGGCGTGGTCGGCGCGGGGCGTCACCGCCAACACCCTCGTGCCGGGTTTCGTCCTGACGCCGCTGAACGCGCGGCTGCAGGACGACCCGGCGCGGGTCGAGGCGCTCGCCGCGCGGACGATGACCGGCCGCAACGGCCTCGCCGAGGACTTCGCGGGCGCGGCGGTGTTCCTGGCGTCGCCGTCGGCGTCCTACGTCACCGGGCAGGCGCTCTTCGTGGACGGCGGGTTCTCCGTCCACTGACCCGCCCCCGGGCGGGCGCGCGCCGGGCGGGTCACTGCCACAGGCCGGTGGCCTGGACGGCGTCGGCGGGGTCGGTGGCGTGCACGATCCCGGCGACGGGCCGGCCGTCCTCGTCGTGGACCAGCCAGCCGCCGAGCTGCACGACCGGGACCCGCCCGGCGCGCATCGCCAGCGCCAGCTCCGACAGCGTCCCCCAGGACCCGCCGACGACGATGACGGCGTCGGCGGCGTTGACGATCACGTTGTTGCGGGCCTGGCCGAGCCCGGTCGGCAGCACGACGCTCAGGTCGGGGCCGGCGGCGGACCGGTCGGCGGCCGGCAGCACCCCGACCACGGTCCCGCCGGCCGAGCGGGCGCCGGCCACGGCGGCGGCCATGACGCCGCCGTGCCCGCCGCAGATCAGCACGGCGCCGCGGCCGGCGAGCAGCCGGCCGGTCTCGTGGGCGCGGTCCCAGTCCCGTTCGGTGCACTCGGCCGGGCCGCACACCGCCACCTGGACGGCCATGGCCGGCTACTCGGCGCCGTGCCGGGCGGCGATCCGGTCGATCACCGCGGCGAGGTCGAAGTCCTTGCCGGTCAGGCCGCCGGCGCTGTGGGTGGACAGCGCGAACGTCAGTGTCCGCCACCGGATGTCGATGTCGGGGTGGTGGTCGGCGTCCTCGGCGGCCCGGGCGACGTCGTCGACCACCGCGATCCCCTCCGCGAACGACGGCGCCTTCACCTCCCGGCGGATCTCGTCGCCGTGCCTGCTCCAGGCGGGCAGGTCGCGCAGGCGGTCGGCGACGGCGGCGTCGTCGAGCGTGTCGGCCATCGGTGGTCACTCCCTGTCGTCGGGTCGCTGCGGTCTCCTTCCCCGAGTACATCACGGAACCCGCGGGTTCCCGTGGCGCGGGTCACGCGCCACGGGAACGCGCGTCATGCCGTTCCGGACGCGCCGGTCGACAGGTCGTACAGGGTGACGCCGCCGACGGACGTCGCCGTGAAGGTCGCCGCGACCCATTGGCTGATCTTCTGGGCGTCGTCGCTGCCGCTGCCTCCGCCGCGGCCCGTCATCATCCCGCCGCCGCCGACGAAGTAGTGGATCCTTCCCTGGCGGACGAGCCGCTGGAACCGCGCGAGGGTGGGGGCGGGGTCGGTGCCGTTGAAACCGCCGACCGCCATGACCGGCTCACCGGCGGCGAGCTGGTAGCCGGCGGCGGTGTTGGACCCGACCGCGGCCGCCGCCCAGGTGTAGGACTTCGCGCCGGCCTTGAGCGCGGCGGTGACCTGCGCGCTGGGCGTTCCGGCGTTCAGCAGGCCGCCCGGGCCGCCACCGGCGCCGCCGGGGCGTCCGCCGCCGAACCCGCCGGGCGCCGTGCCCTGGGAGGCGCCCGGCCCGTTTCCCTGGCCGGGGAAGCCGCGTCCGGGGACGCCGGTGCCGGGCTGCCCGCCCTGCGGCGGCGCGAACCCCTGGCCGCGGTTCCAGCCGCCGCCGGGATGGCCGGCGCCGCGTCCTCCGGCCGGTCCCCCGCCCGGTCCGCCGCGTCCGGGTCCGAAGCCTGCGGACGTGCGGGGGCCGGCGGTGACGATCGCCCCGGTGTGCGGGGTGCCGGCCGTCTCCACCGCGTACGCGGCGGGCCCCGCCAGGGACGCGGCGGTGGCCAGGACCAGCACGGCGGCCAGCAGCGGCCCGCGCAGCAGCCGGACGCCGGCGAGCGCGGCGGACGCGACCAGCCCGGCCGCGACGATCGCCGGGCCGAGCCACGGGTGCCAGCCGGGGTCGCGGCCGAGCAGCACGTACGCCCACACGGCGGTCACGGCGACCGTCACCGACAGGAACGCGGCGCCCTCGGTGGTGCGGCGCCGCTCCCACAGCAGCGCGGCGCCGGTCCCGACCAGGGCGGCGACGGCGGGGGCGAGCGCGACGGTGTAGTACTCGTGGAAGATGCCCTGCATCTCGCTGAAGACCGCGCCGGTGAGCAGCAGCCACCCGCCCCACACCAGCAGCGCGGCGCGGGCCGGGTCGGTGCGGGGCGCGCGGCGGGTGACCCACAGCCCCGCGGCCAGCAGGACCAGCGCGGCGGGCAGCAGCCAGGAGATCTGGCCGCCGACCGCGGCGCCGAACATCCGGGCGACGCCGGCGTCCTGGTTGAGGTTGCCCAGGCCGCCGGTCTCGTCGCCGTTGAGGCGGCCGATCCCGTTGTAGCCGAGCGCCAGTTCCAGGACGGAGTCGTGCTGGGATCCGCCGATGTACGGGCGGGACGAGGCGGGCACCAGCGCCACGGCCAGCACCCACCAGCCGGCCGACGTCACCAGGGCGGCGCCGGCGAGGACCAGCTGCCACAGCCGCCGCCGCACGGGCGCGGGCGCGGTGACCAGGTACACCAGCGCGAACACCGGCACGACCAGGAACGCCTGCAGCATCTTGGCCAGGAACCCGGTGCCGACGAACGCGGCCGCGGCCAGCAGCCAGCGGGTGCTCGCGTTCTCCTGTGCGCGGATCGCGGCGTAGGCGCCGGCGGTCAGCAGCAGCACCAGCAGCGCGTCGGGGTTGTTGAACCGGAACATCAGCGCGGCGACCGGGGTGACGGCGAGCGCCGCCCCGGCCAGCAGCCCCGCCCAGGCGGGGAACCGGCGCCGGACCGCCGCGTACAGCGTCGCGACGGTGGCGACGCCCATCAGCGCCTGCGGGACCAGGATGCTCCAGGAGTTCACCCCGAAGATCCGCGCGGCGATCTCCATCGGCCACAGCGCGGCGGGCGTCTTGTCGACGGTGATGGCGTTGGCGGCGTCGGAGGAGCCGAAGAAGAACGCCTTCCAGCTGGTGGCGCCGGCTTGGACGGCGGCGGAGTAGAACGCGTTGGCCCATCCGGACGCGCCGAGGCCCCACAGGTAAAGCACGGCGGTCGCGGCGAGCAGGGCGAGCAGGGCGGGCCGCGCCCACGCGGGGTCGGCGGCGGGTCCGCGCCACAGGCGGCGCAGGACCCGGCGGGGGCGGCCTCCCCGCCCGTCCGGGGTGCGGTGGGCGGGCGGGGAGGCCTGGATCGTGGAGGTCATCGTGGGATATCCCAGGGGTCAGCCCAGCTTGTACAGCTGGGCGCCGGTGGAGCCGGACGACGCGGAACCGGACGGTGAGGCGCCCGACTGCGAGGTGCCGGACAAGGAGGTGCCGCCGTATTCGGAGGGGTCGACCAGGGTGCCGTTCTTCTGCACCCAGGCGGTGACGGAGGAGTTCCCGCCGCCGGGGCCCATGCCGCCGCCGAGCATGACGTAGCGCAGCCTGCCGTCCTTGACGTACTTCTGCAGCTTGGCGACGGTCATCGCAGGGTCGGAGCCGGTGAAGCCGCCCATCGCGATGACGGGGCGTCCGGTGCTGAGGATGATCGAGCTCGCGGACTGGGCGCTGGAGACCGCCACCAGCCAGGTCGCGCTCCCCTGGTTCTTCTCCAGGTAGGAGATCATCTGAGCGCTGACCTCGCCGCCGGGGCCGCCGCCGAACCCGCCGCGTGCGCCGCCGGGCCGCTGGGAGCGGTCACCGCGCGTCCACGGCATCTGCCCGCCGGCCGAGCCGGAGCCCTGGCCCGCGGAGCCTTCCCCGGCGGGGGTCTGCCCGCCGGGCGCCCCGCCGGGCAGCCGGCCGCCCGGCACGCCGCCGGGCGGCTGGCCGCCGGGGAAGCCTCCCCTGAACCCGCCGGGCATGCCGCCGGGCATGCCGCGCATGCCTCCGGGACCGCCGAATCCGGTGGACGGCCCGGCCTGCGGATTGCTGCCGTTGGAGGCGGTGGACGCGGCCGACACCGCGTACGCGCCCGGCCCGGCCAGCGTCGCGACGGCGGCGAGGACGGTCCCGGCGACGACGGCGCGGGTGCCGGCGCGGCGGACGAAACGGCCCAGCAGCAGCGCCGCGATCGAGACCGCGGTCGCGGCGAGGATGGTCCAGCGCAGCCAGGGGTGCCAGGACGGGGTGCGGTTCAGCAGGGCGAACGCCCACGCTCCGGTCACGGCGATCGCGACCGCCCCCACCAGCGGCCGCACCCGGCTCCAGCGGGCCTCGCCGCGGTCCGCGCGGAACAACAGGACGGCGCCCGCGCCGGTCAGCGCGGCGATCGCGGGGCCGAGAGCGGTGGTGTAGTAGGGGTGGAAGGTGCCTTCGGCGAAGCTGAAGATGACGTAGTGGACGGCGAGCCACCCGCCCCACAGCAGCAGCGCGGCGCGGGCGAGGTCGGTGCGGGGCCGCTTCCACAGCAGGACCAGGCAGGCGACCAGCGCGATCACGGCGAACGGGATCAGCCAGGAGATCTGGCCGCCGACGATGTCGTTGAACAGCCGTCCGGCGCCGGACCGGCCGCCGAAGGAGGCGCCGCCGCCGGGGCCGCCGCGTCCGCCGCCGGGGCCGTTGTTCTCGCCGAAGACGCGGCCGAGGCCGTTGTAGCCGATGACCAGGTCCCAGACGGTGCCGTCGGTGCTGCCGCCGATGTAGGGGCGGCTGCCCGCGGGGACGGCGTCGACGATCAGCATCCACCAGGACGAGGAGACGGCGAGGACGGCGCCGGCGGCGACCAGGTGCCCGAGGCGCCGCACGATCCCGTGGCGTCCGGCGATCAGGTAGACCAGCGCGAACGCGGGGACGACCAGGAACGCCTGCAGCATCTTGGTGTTGAAGCCGCAGCCGACCAGGAACGCCGACAGCAGCAGGGGCCGCAGCCGCCCGGTCTCGACGGCGCGCTGGCACGCCCACGCGGCGGCGACCAGCAGCAGCACCAGCAGGGTGTCGGGGTTGTTGTCGCGGTTGATCGCGACGGTGATCGGGGTGAGGGCCAGCACGGCGGCGGCGATGAGCGCGGCGGGGTGCCCGAACGCACGGCGCACGGTGGCGTGCAGGATCGCCACGGCGGCGACGCCCTCGATGACCTGCGGTAGCAGCAGGGCGGGGGTGCCGAACCCGATGACGCGGGCGGCCAGCTCCTGCGCCCACAGCGCCATCGGCGGCTTGTCGACGGTGATGTAGTTGCCGGCGTCCAGGGAGCCGAAGAAGAACGCCTTCCAGCTCTGGGTGCCGCTCTTGACGGCGGCGGAGTAGTAGCTGTTGGCGTAGCCGCCGGAGCTCAGGTCCCAGGCGTACAGGGCGGCGGCGAGGGCAAGCACCGCCCACAGCGCGGGGCGCGACCATGCGGGGTCGCCGGGGCCGCCGAGCAGGATCCGGCGGATCCTTCCGCGGGGCGCGGGTGCCGCGGTTCCGGTGGGCGGCGCGGGGAGCGTCTGGGTCATGACAGGTTTCCTCCGGTCTCCCCGGCGGCCGGCGCGCGGCCGTCCCGGGAGATCGTGACGTCGGTGCGGAGGGCGGCGTGCGGATCGTCGGTGCGCGGGTCGCCGGTGCGCGGGGAGCCGGCGCCTGCGTCGCGGTCCGCCAGGCGGCGGGGGTGGAAGATCCAGGCGCGCATCAGCAGGAACCGCACCAGGGTGGCGACGGCGTTGGCGGCGATGAGCGCGCCGACCTCGACGGCGCGGGACGCGCCGGGCGCGGCGGCGTGCAGCAGCGCGAGCCCGCCGGTGGACAGCGCGAGGCCGAGCAGGAACGCCAGGCCGCCTTCGAGCTGCTGGCGCAGGGCGCGGCCGGTGCCGGTGACGCCGAAGGTGAAGCGGCGGTTGGCGGCGGTGTTGCCGACGGTGGTGATGATCAGCGACAGCGCGTTCGCCCACAGCGGGCCCATGACCAGCCGCAGCAGGACGAACAGGACGAGCTGCGCGACGGTGCTGATGGCGCCGATGACGGCGAAGGCGGGCAGCTGCCGCGCCATCCCGGCGGGCAGCGCGTCGCCCGCGGAGGGTGCGGCGGGGGCGCGGCGGCCGCCGACGGGGGCGCGGAACGCGCCGGTGAGCATGCGGCGGGCGACGCGGGCCATGCCGCGCAGGTCGTCGCGGGCGGTGCGGACGACGTCGACGCGGGAGTCGGGGTCGTCGACCCAGTCGACGGGGACCTCGTGGATGCGCAGCCCGTTGCGTTCGGCGAGCAGCAGCAGCTCGGTGTCGAAGAACCACTCCTCGTCCTCCACCGACGGCAGCAGCGCCTGCACGATCTCGGTGCGGGCGGCCTTGAAGCCGCACTGGGCGTCGGAGAAGCGGGCGGCGAGGGTGGTGCGCAGCAGCAGGTTGTAGCAGCGGGAGATGACCTCGCGGCGGGGGCCGCGCACGACGGCGGACCCGCGGGTGAGCCGGGACCCGATGGCCAGGTCGCTGTGCCCGGAGATCAGCGGCGCGACCAGCGGAAGGAACGCGTCCAGGTCGGTGGACAGGTCGACGTCCATGTAGGCGACGACGTCGGCGTCGCTGGTGCCCCACACGTGCCGCAGGGCGCGTCCTCGTCCCTTCAGCTCCAGGTGGACGGCGTTGACGTGGTCGAGCCGCGCCATCAGGTCCCGGGCTGCGCGCCAGGTGCCGTCGGTGCTGGCGTTGTCGGCGATGGTGATGCGGAACGGGTAGGGGAAGGTGTCGGCCAGGTAGGCGTGCAGCCGCCGCACGCTCGCGGCCAGGACGCGTTCCTCGTTGTAGACGGGGATGACCACCTCGACCAGCCTTCCCCGCCCGCCGTGGTCGTGCACGGGCGGGGGCGGCCCGGCGGGCGTGCCCCGTTCGGTGACAAGGTGACTCATGGGACCGAGGTTCGGGTGCGGGTGTGGGAAGCCCCTGAGCCGTGGATTAACGCGGTATGAGAAACCCGCGCGGCCTGCGGATCCACCCTGCGGGTGGTCGGTCGCGGGTGGTCAGTCGCGGGGTGCGCCGGTTCCGGGGAGGCGGACGCGGGCCAGGGCGCCGCCGCCCTCGGCGGGTTCGAGGTCGACGCTGCCGCCCGTCTCGGCGACGACGCGGGCGACGATCGACAGGCCGAGCCCGGAGCCGGGCAGGCTGCGCGCGGACGGGGACCGCCAGAACCGCTCGAACACGTGCGGCAGGTCGGCGGCGGGGATGCCGGGGCCGTGGTCGCGGACGGTGAGCTCGCCGCCGGCGAGCCGGACGGTGACGGTCCCGGCGGGCGGGGAGAACTTCACGGCGTTGTCCAGCAGGTTCACCACGGCGCGTTCCAGCGAGGCGGGGTCGCCCTGGACGTACCAGGGCTCGGTGTCGGCCCGGACGGTCAGGCCGGGGCCGCGCAGCCGGGCGCGTTCGACGGCGCGGTCCACGACGTCGTGCAGCGCGACGGTCTCCTGGACGGGTTCGGCCTCGTCGGGCCGGGCGAGTTCCAGCAGGTCGCCGACCAGGCTGGACAGCTCGTGCATCTGCGCCTTGACGCTGACGAGCAGGTTGTGGCGGGCGGCTGCGGGCAGGTCGCGGCCGGTGGCCTCGGCGCGCAGCAGCAGGTCGATGTTGGTGCGCAGGCTGGTGAGGGGGGTGCGCAGCTCGTGCCCGGCGTCGGCGATGAGCTGCTGCTGGCGTTCGCGGGAGGCGGCCAGCGCGCCGGTCATGGCGTTGAAGGAGCGGCTGAGCCGGGCGATCTCGTCGGTGCCCTCGGCGGGGATGCGGGTGCCGAGGTCCTCGGTGCGGGCGATGTGCTCGACGGCGCCGGTCAGCTCGTCGACGGGCCGCAGCGAGGCGCGGGCGATCATCAGGCCGGCGCCGGCGGACACCAGCACGCCGAGGGCGGTGACGGCGACCAGCAGCAGCGCGAGGTTGTCCAGCGGTCCCTCGACCTCGTCCAGGGACAGCGCGACCGACAGCGCGATGGGGGTGCCGTCGGCGGCGTGGGTGGGGAAGGTGAGGATCCGTACGTCCTCGGTCTTGCCGCTCGGGCTGACGCCGGTGCCGTCGTGCAGGGCGCGGCCGCCGTCGCCGCGGGCGACGGCGGCGTCGGCGGCGGTGACCTTCAGCGAGCCGGCGTCGGGGATCGTGCAGGGCCGCCCCTGCGCGTTGATCACCTGGACGATCTCGTAGGGGCCGAACACCCGGCCGTCGCCGGTGCCGGTGGTGGCGTCGGCGCGGCAGTCCATCAGCGCGGCCTCGACCTGCCGGCCCAGCATCCGCTGGACGCCGCGGCCGGGCCCGCCGGGGCCGCCGGGCGCGCCGGGGGCCTCGGGGCCGGGCGGGGTGGAGAAGGAGCCGAGGCGGCGGTCCAGCTCGTGGTAGAGCTGGTTGCGGGTGAGGTACCAGCCGGCGGCGGCGCACACGGCGACGGCGAGCGCGACGGCGACGGCGGTGAGCAGCGCCATCCGGGCGCGCAGCGTCAGCCGCCGCGTCATCGGCGGGCGCCTGGGCGGGCGTGCCGCGCCGGGACGCCGCCCGGCGGTCACGGGGACGCCGCCGTCCGCAGGACGTAGCCGACGCCGCGGACGGTGTGCACGAGCCGCGGCATCCCGCCGGCCTCGGTCTTGCGCCGCAGGTACATCACGTACACGTCGAGGGAGTTGGAGGCGGGTTCGAAGTCGAAGCCCCAGACGGTCTCCAGGATCTGCTCGCGGGTGAGGACCTGGCGGGGGTGGGCCAGGAACATCTCCAGCAGCATGTACTCGGTGCGGGTGAGGGACAGGGGGCGGCCGGCGCGGGCGACCTCGCGGGTGAGGGTGTTCATCCGCAGGTCGTCGAAGGCCAGGACGTCCTCGCGGCGGGCGTCGCCGCCGGTGTCGGCGTTCATCGCGCTGCGGCGCAGCAGGGCCCGCACCCGCGCCAGCAGCTCGTCCAGCTCGAAGGGCTTGGCGAGGTAGTCGTCGGCGCCGGCGTCCAGGCCGGTGACGCGGTCGCCGACCATGTCGCGGGCGGTGAGCATCAGCACCGGCATGGTGGCGCCGAGGGCGCGCAGCCGCCGGCAGGTGGTCAGGCCGTCCATGCGGGGCATCAGCACGTCGAGCACGACCAGGTCGGGGCGGTCGGCCTGGACGCGTTCCAGGGCCATGGCGCCGTCGGCGGCCTCGGCGACCCGGTATCCCTCGAACTCCAGGCTGCTGGACAGCGATTCGCGGACGGCGGGCTCGTCGTCGACGATCAGTATCCGTGCGGCGGGCGCCGCCTGCGGGGTGCCGGGCTCCATGCACTCACCGTAAACACCGCCGGTGAGGGCTCCGGCCGCGGGCGGGCGTTTCTCATGGATCTTTCAGAAAGTTCTGAGCGGGCCTTCAGCGGGGCGGAGCGCCGTCGGCCGGGCCGCGAAGGTCGCCGGGGAGGTCGCCGCGGACGTCGTCGGTGGCGTCGGCCCAGGGGTCGCCGTGCGCCGCGCCGGCCTCGGCGGTGCCGGTGGTGTCGGTGGTGTCGGTGGTGATGGTCTCGGCGGTGACGCGGACGACGGCGGGGCCGGAACCGGTAGACGTACCGGTAGCGGTGCCGGTTGTCGTGCCGGTTGCGGGTGTGGGGCGGGCGGCGGTGGTCCAGGTGGTGCGGGCCACGTCCACCACGACGTCGCGGGCGACGTCGAGGACCATGTCGCGCAGCACGTCCTTCATCGCGATCTTCAGGGCCTCGCGGAGCAGTTCGGCCATGACCACCTCGATCGCGGCGGTGGCGGCCTGCGCGGCGACGCGGGCGGCCAGGTCGCGGGCGGTGCGGGCGAACGCGCCGCCCGCGGCGGCGGCCAGCAGCCCGCCGGCGGAGCGGGCGGCGTCGCGGGCGTCGGTTGGGAGAAGATCGGCGCCGAGCTCGTCAAGGAAGTGGCGAAGAAGACCGACGACGTAGCCGGTGACGGCACGACGA
>NZ_JABMCA010000140.1:0-11265 GCF_014706005.1 Actinomadura sp. RB99
CGCCGCGCTGCGGCACGCCCGCCCGCTCGGCCCGGCCGGCGACGCCGGCGCGGACGGCATGCTGCGCGGGCTCGGGTCCGGCGGCGGGACGGTCCGCGGCCGCGCCAAGATCGTGCTGGACCCGCGCGTCCCGCCCGGCGACTGCGCGGGCCGCATCCTCGTCGCCCGCGAGACCGACCCCGGCTGGCTCTCCCTGATGATCGCCGCGTCCGGGCTGGTCGTCGAGCGCGGCACCCTGCTCTCGCACACCGCCGTCACGGGACGGCTGCTCGGCGTGCCGACCGCGGTCGCGGTCGGCGGCGCCGTCGCTCGCATCCCCGACGGCGCCTGGATCGAGCTGGACGGGCGGTCCGGCACGGTCCGCGTCCTCGGCGCCCCGGCGGGCGCCGCCGCCGGCTGACCCCGGCACCGCCCGAGAACCCCGCGAAGAAGGAGGAGTCGGCACGTGGAAGAAGGAGCGTTCGGCCAGGCCGCGCAGGAGCGGGCGGCCGCCGAGGTCGAGGCGGAGATCGGCCGGCTGTGCGAGCGGCTCGCCGAGGGCCTGGCGATGGGCCTGGACGAGGGCCGCGAGATGGTCGGCGGCGCGATGGCGGAGTTCCTGGTGGACTTCTTCGAGGTCGTCCGTGCCAAGGGCTCGCGCCCCGGGATGCGGGGGATGGTCGCGCTGCCGATGCTCGTCCACGGCGCGGAGACCGGCGACCCGGCGCCCGCCCGGCCGCTCGCCGTCGTCCACCTGCTGTGGTGGGCCGCCGCCCGCTACCTGGACGACCTCACCGACGCGCCCGGCGCCCCGGCGGCCGGCGATACCGCGGTCGCCAAGCGGGTGCTGACGGCGCTGGCGGTCGGCGGCCAGCTGCCCGCCCGGCTCGTCGCCGGCCTGCCGGTGCCCGACGCCGTCCGCTGCGGGCTCGCCGACGAGGTGTCGCGCGCCTGGCTCGACGCGGTGGACGGGCAGTTGCGCGACCTCACCGAGCGACCGTCCGCCGCCACGCCCGCGTCGGTGCTGCGCGCCTACGCGGGCAAGACCGGCGCGCCGTACGCGATGGCGGCGGCGTCCGCGGCCCGGCTCGCCGGTGCGGGACCCGGCCGGGCCGGCGGCTGGCGCGCGTTCGGCCGCCGGCTCGGCGTCCTCCGCCAGCTCGTCAACGACCAGCGCGACCTGGCGTCGGGGCGGCACGAGGACCTCGCCAACGGCACCGCCACGTACCTGCTCGCGCACCTGCTGTCCGCGCTGCCGGCCGCGCGGCGGCGCGAGGCCCTCGCGCTGCACGCCGGCGCCCGCCACTCGGCGTGCGCCCGCGCCGAGCTGACCGCCTGGATGCTCGACGAGGACGTCCTGGACGGCTACGCCGCGTCCGTCGCGCCGCTCGTCGGGCACGCGCACGACCTGCTCGGCCTTCTCGGCGGGGACCCCGCGCACGTCCGCGAGCTGCACGACCTGGTCGACGAGACGGCCGGGCACCTGCCCGGACTGCGGCTGGCCGTGGCCTGAGAGGAGGACCCCGCATGACTTCGGCCGGCGGACCGCCGGACTTCCTCGCGGCGCAGGGCCCGCGGGTCGCCGCGGCGATCGGCGAGGCGCTCGGCGGCCACCCGGCGCACCAGCCGATCCGGCGCACCGCCGGGCCGCTGTTCGGCGGCCGGGAGGAGACCGCCGCGCGGCTGCTCGCGCTCGTCGCGGCGGGCGGCCCGCTGCCCGCCGACGACCTCGCCCGGTTCCGCGACCTCGGGGCGATGGCGGCGCGGCAGGGCATCCCGCTGCCGGTGCTGTCGGAGGTGTGGGACGCCGCGCTCGTCGCGGCGGCGCGGGCCTGCTGGGCGGCGGCGCCCGCGGGCCGCTTCACCGAGCTGGCCGAGGCGACGGGCCGCGCCGCGCGGCTCGCGGGACGGGCCCGGGAGGCGTGCATCCAGGGGTACGCGGACGCGCCGCGCGAGGGCGCCCGGTCCCGGCCGCTGCGCCGGCTGCTCGCCGAGACGCTGATCGACGGCGCGCCCGCCGAGGTCATCGCGGAGGCCGCCGGGGTCGCGCTCGCGCCCCGCTACCTGGTGCTGCGGTGCGAGGCGCCCGGCCTCGGCGCGGCCGCCGCCGCGCACTGGGCGCGGGCCCGCGAGCACCTGGAGGCGATCGACGGCGTGCTCCACTCCGGCGACCTCGCCGAGCTGGTCGCGCTGTTCCCGGCGGGGGACCCGGAGCGGGCCGAGGTGGCGGCCGCCGAGTTCGTGGCCGTCCTCGCCACCTGGACGCGGGGGCCGGTGCACGCCGCCGCGTCCTGCCGGAGCGGTCTCGGCGGGATCCCCGACGCGCTGGAGGAGGCGTCCCGGGTGCTGACGGTCGTCAAGGCGATCCCGGACGCCGAGGACCGCCCCTACCGCGCCGACGAGCTGCTCGTCGAGCTGGCGATCCTCGGCCAGCCCGGCATCCGCGAGCGGCTCGCCGCGGTGCTGTCCCCGCTGGACGCCGGCACCGACCTGCGCCGGACCCTGGAGGTGCTGCTCGCCTGCAACCTCGACCGCGAGCGCGCCGCCCGGGAGCTGTGGATCCACCGCCGGACGCTGCACTACCGGCTGGACCGGATCCGGGACCTGTCCGGCATCGACCCGAGCTCCGCGCGCGGCATCCAGCTGTTCCGCGCCGCGCTCACCTCGGCGCGGCTCGCCGGGCTCGAACGCGACGGCCGCCGGGCCGAGGAGGCGTCGCTGCCGCCGCCGCTGAGCGCCTGACGCCTCCGCGGACGCCCCGCCCGCGCACCCTGACCGGAGACCCGCCCGAAATGCCCGACCGGACCCCCGCTCGGAGAGCGATGTTGGACTTCCCCCTGCCGCACCGTCCCGGCGTCCCGCTGGACGGCGGCCACCTGCGCCGGCTGCGCGAGCGCCCGATGGCGCCCGTCCGGCTGCCCGGCGGCCACGACGCGCTGCTCGTCACCCGGCACGCCAACGTCCGCGCCGTCCTGGCCGGCGACGGCTTCGGCCGCGAGGCGTGGACCGGGGGCACCCTCTTCGCCCGCGACGCCCCGTCCCTGGCCCTCGTCGCCTCCGACCCGCCGACCCACACCCGCCGCCGCCGGGCCGTCCAGGGCCGTTTCACCGCCCGCCGCGCCGAGGCGGACCGCCCGCGCGCGGAGGCCGCCGCCGAACGGCTGCTGGACGGCCTGGAGGCCGCCGGGCCGCCCGCCGACCTCCTCGCCCGCTTCGCCACGCCGCTCCCGTACGCACTCATTCGCGACATGCTCGGCGTCCCGGCCGCCGGCCTCGGGAGGCTGCTGCCGTGGGTCAGCGCGCTGATGTCGGCGGGACACGTCCCCGCAGGGGAGGTCGAGGCCGCGCGCGCGGGCATGTTCGGCTACTTCTCCGCCCTTCTCGACGCGCGCCGCGCCGGGATCGCCGCCGGGGACCCCGGCTCCGACCTGCTCACCGAACTGCTGGCGGACCCCGGGCAGCGGCTCACCGCCGAGGAGATCACCGTCTTCGGGCTCGGGCTGTTCATGGCCGGCGGCGAGACCACGTCCAACTTCCTCGCCGCCTGCGTCCTGGAGCTGATCGCGCGGCCGGACGTGGCCGCGTCGCTGCGCGCCGACCCGTCCCGCATCCCGGCGGCGGTCGAGGAGTTCCTGCGCTGGGTGTGGTTCGGCGGCACCGGCGGCAGGCCGCACGTCGTGCTCGCCGGTACGCGCCTGGGCAGGACGGAGGTGCGGCGCGGTGACGTCGTCGTCCCGCTGACCGACGCCGCCAACCGCGACGCGGACGCGTTCGCCGACGCCGACGCGTTCCGCCCGGACCGCTCGCCCAACCCGCACCTCGGCTTCGGGCACGGCCGCCACCTGTGCCTCGGCGCGCCGCACGCCCGGATGGTGCTCCAGGTCGCCCTCGCCGCGCTGCTCCGCCGCCTGGACGGCCTCGATCTGGCGATCGACCCGGCGCGGCTGCGCTGGCGCGACCGGATGTTCGTGCGCGGCGTCTGGGAGCTGCCCGTGACCTGGCGCCCGCGGCGTTGACCGGGAGCGCGGCGTTGACCGGGAGCGGGGTGTCGAGCGGGAGCGGGGTGTCGAGCGGGGGCCGGGCCGGTGCGGTGGCCGGTTGGTGCCGGCGCGTCGGACGGTACGTCTCCGGAAGCTACACGCCGGTCCCGTCGCTGGTGTTCGCGGCCGCCTGGGCGTACGGCGTCACGGGGCTGTTCGCCGCGCTCGACCCGCTCGTCACGCGGTGGCGGCCCGGCGCGGGGACGGCGGTCGCCGCGGTCACGGTGTTCGCCGACCTGCTGCTGATGCGGGCGCTGGACGACGTCCGCGACCTCGGCTACGACCGGCGCTTCAACCCCGGACGGCCCCTGGCGTCAGGGGCCGTCCGGGTCCGCGACCTCGGCGTCCTGTACGCCGTCGGGTCACTGGCCGTCCTGGCGCTGAACGCGGTGCGGCCGTGGCAGGTCGCGGTCCTGGGCGTTCAACTGGGCTATGGGGTCATCGTGGTCGCCGCGCACTGCCGGTCGGGACGGCCCTCCGGCGATCGGCTGTTGGTGAACCTGCTGGTCAGCCTGCCGGCGCCCGTCCTGCTGCACGCCTACCTGTACGCCGGGTACCTGCACGAGGCCGGGCACCGCGCCGGACGGCCCGGACTCGTCGCCGTCACCGTGGCCGTCCTCGCGGCCGGGCACGCCGAGCTGGCGAAGAACCTGACCCGGACGCCGCGGCCGGGGGAGCGGACGTACGCCGCCGCGCTCGGGCTCCGGGGAACCGCCGCGCTGGCGCTCGCCGCGCCCGCGCTGTCGGCCGCCCTCCTCGCGGCGCGGTCGGAGGCGCCGCCCGCGTGGACGCCCGCCGCCGTCCTGCCGCTCGCCGTCCCGGCCGTGGCCGGGTACCGGTTCCTGCGCGGCCGGACCCGGTGGCCGCCGGCCGCGCCCGCGCTCCACCTGCTGCTCGCCTTCGCCGGGTACGCCGCGCTGGGCCTCGCGAGATGACGCGGCCGGAGGAGGCGCGAGCCGTCGTGCGGGCTCGTCAGGCGAGGCCCATCTCCCGCTTGACGGCCTCGAACTGCACCGCCATCGCCTCCGACAGCGCCTTCGCCCCCGACAGCGGACGCACCATGACGCAGAACTCGTCGATCAGCCCGGAGTCGTCGTGGTGCAGGAAGTCGCAGCCGTGCACCTCGCGGTCGCCGACCCGCGCCTTGAACACCAGCGCGTGGTCCCGCCCGTCGCTGATCTCCCGGACGTAGCGGAAGTCGGTGAACACGCGGGTGACGGCGCGCAGGATCGCCGACACCACCGGGCGGCCGTCATAGGGCGCGAACGCCACCGGGCTGAGGAACCGCACGTCCTCGGCCAGCAGGTCGGGCAGGGCGTCGAGGTCGCCCGTCTCGATGGCCGCGCGGAAAGGGTGCATCGGGCCTGCCTCCATGCCGGGTCTCGTCCCTGCTCGGGTCGGTGCTCGTCGTCCGTACCGTCGCCGGTGCTCGTCGGTGCTCGTGCCGCCGGCGCGCCGGCCGCCGTCCCGCCGAGCCTAATGTGATCTCCGTCCGGCGGGCGTGGCGGGGGGCACGCCGACCTGACCGACGTGACTCCTTTTTCTCATCCCTCCGCCTCTATCGGTAAATTTCATTCTTCGCGGAGAGTGATGCTGGTCTCATTCTCCGTCGCGGTTCCCCGTACGGGAATGAAACCGGCCCCTCATCGTCTTGATCACGGGGTGCGCCGCCGCCCGGAGCGCGGCGCCCACCCCGCCGCACGGACCGATCCATCCTCCCGGAGGCGTACCAGCGTGTCCCAGCCCGCCACCGCCCAGCACCCGCGCACGGCCGCTCCCGCCGGCACCGCGGCCGCCGGCCGCGAACCCGACCTCGGCCTGCCCGCCGAGCGCGGGTCCGGCCTGCTGATCGCCGTCCTGGCGTTCGCCGGCATCGTCGTCGCGGTCATGCAGACCCTGCTGATCCCGGTCATCGGGCAGCTGCCGCAGCTGCTGCACACCTCGCTGTCGAACGCGACGTGGGCGATGACCGCCACGCTGCTGTCCGGCGCCGTCGCCACCCCGATCATGGGACGGCTCGGCGACCTGTACGGCAAGAAGCGGATGACGCTCGTCAGCATCGGCACCGTCGTCGTCGGCTCGCTGGTCGCGGCGGTCAGCTCGCAGCTGCTGCTGGTCGTCGCCGGCCGCGCGATCCAGGGCTTCGCGATGGGCGCGATCCCGCTCGGCATCGGCCTGATGCGCGACTCGCTGCCCAGGGAGCGGCTCGGCTCGGCTCTGGCGCTGATGAGCTCCTCGATCGGCGTCGGCGGCGCGCTCGGCCTTCCGGTGGCGGCCTACATCGCCCAGCACTTCAGCTGGCACATGCTCTTCTACGGCGCCGCCGCGCTCGGCGCCGTGTCGTTCGCGCTGGTGGCGTTCGCCGTCCCCGAGTCGAAGGTGCGGGCGAAGGGACGCTTCGACATCGCCGGGACGGTCGGGCTCACCGCCGGGCTCCTGGCCGTGCTGCTGCCGATCACCAAGGGCGGCGACTGGGGCTGGACGAGCCCCCGCACCCTCGGGCTCGGCGCGGCCGGCGTCGTGATCCTCGTGCTCTGGGGCGTGGTGGAGCTGCGGCTGCGCGACCCGCTGATCGACCTGCGCACCACCGCGCGCCGCCAGGTGCTGCTCACCAACCTCGCCGCGATCACCGTCGGCGTCTCGTTCTACGCCATGTCGCTGGTGCTGCCGCAGCTGCTGGAGCTGCCGAAGGCGACCGGGTACGGCCTCGGGCAGTCGCTGCTGGTCGCCGGGCTCACCGTGGCCCCGATGGGCATCGCGATGATGCTGGTCTCGCCGCTGTCGGCGCGCGTCTCGGCCGCGTTCGGCGCCAAGACCTCGCTCATCCTCGGCATGATCGTGATCGGCGGCGGCTACGGCGCGGCACAGGGCCTGATGGGCGCGGTGTGGCAGGTCGCGCTGATCTCCACGATCGTCGGCGCCGGCATCGGGCTCGCCTACTCGGCGCTCCCCACGCTCATCCTCGGCGCCGTCGACCCGTCCGAGAGCGGGGCGGCCAACGGCGTGAACACGCTGATGCGCTCCATCGGCACCTCGGTGTCCAGCGCGCTCCTCGGCACCGTCCTCGCCCGCAACACGCTCCACTTCGGCGGCGCCGAGGTGCCGGACATGACCGGCTTCCGGATCTCGTTCGCCATCGCGACCGGCGCCATCGCGGTCGGCGTCCTGCTCGCGGCGTTCCTGCCGTCCGGCCGCCGCGCGGTGCGGCACGCCGGGCGCCCGGCCCAGGCGCCCGCGCCCGCCGCGGCCGAGGTTCCGGCCGCGGCCGCGGGTCCGGTGGAGAGCCCGGCCGTGCCGTCCGCCGGGAGCGAGACGCCCGCCGCGGCCGAGCCGTCCCCTGCTGGCGAGGGTCCGGCGGTGCGCGGACGGGTGCTGCGCCCCGACGGGACGCCGCTCTCCGGCGCCACCGTCACCCTGATCGACGCGAGCGGCCGCCAGCTCGGCGTGGTCGCCACCGGTGACGACGGCCGGTACGCGGTCGCCGCGCCCGCGCCCGGCGGCTACGTGCTCGTCGGGTCGGCGCCGGGCCACCAGCCCGAGGCCGCCACCGTCGCCGTGCTCGACGGCCCCGCCGCCGCCGACCTCGTGCTGGGCGGCATCGGCGGCGTGGCCGGCACGGTCCGCGACGAGGCGGGCGCGCCCGTCGCCGGGGCCGTCGCGGTCGCCACCGACCAGCGCGGCGAGGTCGTCGCCTCCGCCACCACCGGAGCGGACGGCGCGTTCGCGCTGGCCGACCTCGCGCCCGGCGGCTACACGCTGACGGTGAGCGCGGCCGGGCGCAGGCCCGCCGCCCGCCCCGTGCGGGTCGAGGGCGGCGATCCGGCTCCGGTGGAGATCGAGCTGCCCGCCGGACCCGCGCTGCGCGGCACGATCCGCGGCCGCGGCGGCGAGGCGCTCGGCGACGCGCACGTGTCGCTGGTCGACCAGGCCGGGAACGTCGTCGCCACCGCACGCACCGGCCCGGACGGCGCCTACGCGTTCGAGGGCCTCGCCCCCGAGGACTACACCGTCGTCGCGTCCGGGTACCCGCCGGTCGCGGTGCCGCTCGACCTGTCCGGCGCCGGGCGCGACGACCTCGACATCGCGCTCACCCACCGCCGGGGCGAGTAGCCGCCCGCGGGGGGCGGGCGGCCGCTCGCGGGGCGGGTGCGGCCCGGCGCGTCAGGCGCCGGGCTGCACCAGCACCTTGATGGCGCCGTCCTGCTTCTTCTGGAACATCTCGTACGCCTCCGGCGCCTTCTCCAGCGGCACGCGGTGGGTGGCGAGGTCCATGACGCCGAGCGGGTCGGCGTCGTCGGTGACCAGGGGCATGAGGTCGTCGATCCAGCGCTTGACGTGCGCCTGCCCCATCCGCAGCGCGATGCCCTTGTCGAACATCTGCAGCATCGGCAGCGGGTCGGTCATGCCGCCGTACACGCCGCTCAGCGAGATCGTCCCGCCCCGGCGCACCACCTCGATCGCCGTCAGGAACGCCGCGAGCCGGTCCACGCCGACCCGCTGCATCAGCGGCGCGGCGCTGTTGCCCGGCATCAGCCCGGTCAGCGTCTGGGCCAGCTTCGCGCCCGGCGAGCCGTGCGCCTCCATCCCGACCGCGTCGATCACCGAGTCGGTGCCGCGCCCTCCGGTGATCTGCCGGACCGCGTCCGGCACGTCGTCGGCGGCGTCGGCGTCGATCACCTCGATCCCGTGCCGGCGGGCCATCTCCAGCCGCTCCGGGACGAGGTCGACGCCGATGACCCGGTGGCCGAGATGGCGGGCGATCCGCGCCGACATCTGGCCGATCGGGCCGAGCCCGAGCACCGTCACCGAGCCGCCCTCGGGGATCTCCGCCCACTGCACCGCCTGCCACGCCGTCGGCAGCACGTCCGACAGGTAGACGAACCGCTCGTCCGGCGGCCCCTCCGGCACCTTGATCGGGCCGAAGTGCGCCTGCGGCACCCGCAGGTACTCCGCCTGCCCGCCCGGGACCTGCCCGTACAGCCGCGTGTAGCCGAACAGCGCCGCGCCCATGTTGCTCTCGCGGACCTGCGTCGTCTCGCACTGCGCGAACAGCTCCAGCTCGCACATGTGGCAGCGGCCGCAGGAGATGTTGAACGGGATGACCACCCGGTCGCCCGGCTTGACGTGCTTCACGTCCGGGCCGGTCTCCTCGACGATCCCCATCGGCTCGTGGCCCAGCACGTCCCCCTCGCTCATGAACGGCCCCAGCACCTCGTACAGGTGCAGGTCCGAACCGCAGATGCCGGACGAGGTGACCCGGATGACCGCGTCGTCCGGTTCCTTGATCGTCGGGTCGGGGACGTCCTCGACGCGGACGTCGCGCTTGCCGTGCCAGGTGAGGGCCTTCATGTGTTCCTCCTAGAGCGGGTCTAGGGCGGCAACTACCCGGCGCACCGGCGTGAAACGCGGGCGGCAGGGCGCCCCTGACTGGACGGGTAAAACGCGGGTAATCCAAGTCCATGAACCCCCTCGCGGACAGCGCCGGCGACAGTGACACCGACACCGATACCGCCCAGGGCGGCCGACTGCGCCTGGGCGTCCTCGACATCGGCTCCAACTCGGCCCACCTGCGCATCGCCGATCTCAGCCCCGGAGAGGCCCCCGCGCCCGTGCGGTCGGTGAAGAGCGCCGTGCGGCTGGCCGAGTCCACCGACCGGCACGGCGTGATCGGGCGCCCCGCCGTCGGGCGGCTGATCGGCGCGGTCCGGGAGGCGTCCGCCGCCGCGTCCGCCGCCGGGGTGGGGGAGCTGCTGCCGCTCGCCACGTCCGCGCTGCGCGACGCCGCCAACCGCGACGACGTCACCGCCGAGGTCCGCGCGGCGACCGGTGTCACGCTCGGGTTCCTGTCCGGCGAGCAGGAGGCGCGGCTGACGTTCCTGGCCGTGCGGCGCTGGTACGGCTGGTCGGCGGGGCCACTGCTGCTCGCCGACATCGGCGGCGGGTCCCTCGAACTGGCCTACGGGGCGGGGGACGGGCCCGAGATCGCGCTCTCGCTCCCGCTCGGCGCGGGCCGGCTCACCCGGCACCACCTGCAGGGCCGGCCGCCGGTCCGCAAGCGCACCCGCAAGGCGCTGCGCGCGCACGTGCGGTCCGTGCTGAAGGAGGCGACGACCGAGATCGTCGAACGGCCCGCGCCGGTCCGGGCGGTCGCGACGTCCAAGACGTTCACCCAGCTGGCCCGGCTGTGCGGCGCGCCGAAGGCCAAGGCCGGGCCGTACGCGCCGCGCCGCCTCGAACGCGCGGACCTGCACGGCTGGATCCCGACGCTGGCGAAGCTGCCCGACGAGGAGCGCGCGAGGCTGCGCGGGGTGAAGGCGTCGCGGGCGCACCAGATCCTGGCCGGCGCGATCGTCGCCGAGGCGGTCATGGACGTCCTCGGGCTCGACGGGCTGGACGTGTGCCCGTGGGCGCTGCGCGAGGGCCTCTTCCTGGAGCGCCTCGACGCGCTGGCCGCCGGGCGCCCGGCCGGACCGTCGTTCGGGAGCTGCGAGGCCATCGTCCCGTGAACATGCGGGACGTACATCTGTGGTCCGTGTGTCTTGACAGCACTCGAATGAGCCGTACACGCTTGTTCCGTTAATTTGCGGTACATAGATCGGCGATACGGTGCCCGGCAGGGCATCTCGGGAGGAGCGTGTGCGATGAGGGCTCCCGGCAACGCCGTCGAACCGGACCTCGGCCGCGACGCCCGCGTGCGGCGCGTCCTCGGCGGCGCGCTGCGCGACGCCGTCCCCGCGATCGTCGCGGAGACCGTCGAGGAGGTGCGGCGCGAGGTCCCCGAGTACGCCGCCCCCGCCTGCCGGGACGCGCTGGAGTTCGCCGCCGGATGCGCGATCGGCGCGTTCGCCGGCCTCGTCGAGCGGCCCGGCCCGCCGCCGGAGGACCTCCTCGCCTTCTTCCGCCGGGTCGGCGCCGCCGAGGTGCAGGAGGGCCGCGCCGCGAGCGCCCTGCAGAACGCGGCGAACGTCGCGACCCGCGTCGCCGTCCGGCACCTGTCCCGGGTCGCCGACGGGCTGGACGCCGAGGTGCCGCCCGGCCTGTACGGGCAGGTCGTCTCCGCGCTCTTCCCCTTCCTGAACCGGCTGACGGCCGCCGTCGCGCAGGGCCGCGCCGAGGCGGCGCGCGACCCGGCGGCGCTGCTGCTGCGCCGCCGCCGCGCGCTCCTCGACGCGCTGCTCGCCCGCCCCGGGACCGAGCCGCGGCGCATCGCCGCCCTCGCGCAGGAGGCGCGGTGGCCGGTGCCGCG
>NZ_JABMCA010000141.1:0-10957 GCF_014706005.1 Actinomadura sp. RB99
GGGGCCGCCGGAGCGGCGTCCGGCGGCCCCGGCGGCGCCCTGCACGGGCTCGCGGCGGTCGTGATCGGCCTGGCCGCCGCGCTGCTGATGCTCCGGCACGCCGTCCGGCGGCTCGGCGGCGTCACCGGCGACGTCCTCGGCGCGCTGGTGGAGATCGCCACGACCGCCGCGCTGCTGGCCCTGGCGGCGCTCCCCTGACGGGGCAGGAGGCGCCCCGGCGGGTCAGGAGGTGAGGGCCCGGCGGGCGTAGGCGCGCACGTCGGCGTCCGGGTCGGACCGGGCGGCCCTCAGCGCCTCGGTGGTCTCGGCCGTGCGCGGCTGGGCCGACAGCGCGATCACGGCGGCCTTGCGGACGTCGAGGTGCGGGTCGTCCAGCGCCTTGATCAGCGGCACGGACGCGGCACCCGGGCCGGCCCCCGCGAGGCCCCGCGCGGCGCCTGCACGGACCTGCCACGCCGGGTCGTGCAGCGCCGCGGCCGCGGCCGCGTCCAGCGGCGGCGGGCATCCGACGGCCGCGAGGGCCTCGAAGGCGGCGGCGCGCACGAGGTCGTCGGCGTCGCCGACGAGGCGGCCGAGGACGGCGGCGGACGCCGGTGCGCCGATCGTGCCGAGCCCGTGCGCGACGGCGATCCGCACCTCCCGGGACACGTCGCCCGCCGCGCGCGCCACCCCGTCCGCCGCGTCGTGCGCGACCAGCCCGCGGACGGCCTGCAGCCGGACGCGGTGGTCGGGGTCGCCGAGCGCGGCGGCGAACACGTCCGCGCCGCCGAGCCGCAGCGCGCGCAGGACGTCCAGGACCGCGGCCCGCACCTGCGCGTCCGGGACGTCCAGGGCGCCGCTCAGCGCGTCCCGGACCTCGCCGGTGGCGGGCAGCACCTCGACGAGCTCGCGCAGCGCCGTCGCGGCGGCGTGCCGGACGGAGCCGTGCGCGTCGCCGAGCGCGGTGGCGAGGGCCCCGGCGACGCCGTCCGGGGCGACCTCGGTGAGGGTGGCGACGGCGGCGCGCCGCACCTTCGGGTCGGGGTCGGACAGGTAGGCGGCGACGGCGCCGACGTCCGGTTCGGTCTCGGCGAGCCGCTGCAGTTCCAGGAGCCGCGGGGACCGCCCGACCGCGGCCGCCTGACGGGCCCCCTCGGCCGGGCGGGCCGCGACCGCGACCCGCCCGGCGGACGCCGCGCCGAGGACCTGCGGCGCGGCGCCCTCCGGGACGGTGAACTCCTCGACGGGCACGAGGTACGGGGCGACCGGCCGCTTGACGAACTCCATCGCGCCGTCGTCGCGGCGCCGCAGGTTGAGGTGGAACATCCACTCCGCGTCGTCGCGCTCGGGCAGGTCGGCGCGGTCGTGGTAGAGGCCCCAGCGGCTCTCGGTGCGGGTGAGGGACGACCGGGCGGCCATCTCGGCGCAGTCGCGGATGAAGGTCACCTCGGCGCAGCGCATCAGCTCGTGCGGGGTCCGCGCGCCCATCGCGGCGATCTCGGTCTCCATCCGCGCGAACGTCTCGACGGCGATGTCCAGCCTGGTCCGCGTCTTCGGCGGCGCGACGTAGTCGTTGACGAACCGGCGCAGCTTGTACTCGACCTGCGGCTGCGGCGGGCCGTCGGGGTTGCGCAGCGGGCGGTAGATCAGCTCGTGCGCGGCACGGATCTGGTCCTCGGGCAGCGCGTCCGGCCCGCCAAGGTCGGCGGGCAGGTGCGCGGACGCGTGCGCGCCCGCGAGGTCGCCGAACACGAACGCGCCGATCATGTAGTTGTGCGGCACGCACGCCAGGTCGCCCGCCGCGTACAGGCCGGGGACGGTGGTGCGGGCGTTCTCGTCCACCCAGACGCCGGACGCCGAGTGCCCGCCGCACAGCCCGATCTCGGAGATGTGCATCTCCACGTCGTGCGTGCGGTAGTCGTGGCCGCGGCCCGCGTGGAACGTGCCGCGCGTCGGCCGCTCGGTCGTGTGCAGGATGCCTTCGAGCGCGGTCAGCGTCTCGTCCGGCAGGTGCGTGAGCTTGAGGTAGATCGGCCCGCGCGCGGAGTCGATCTCCCGTTTGACCTCGGACATCATCTGCCCGGACCAGTAGTCGCAGTCGACGAACCGGGTGCCCTCGGCGTTGACCTGGTACCCGCCGAAGGGGTTGGCGACGTACGCGCAGGCGGGCCCGTTGTAGTCCTTGATCAGCGGGTTGATCTGGAAGCACTCGATGCCGCTCAGCTCGGCGCCCGCGTGGTAGGCCATCGCGTAGCCGTCGCCCGCGTTGGTCGGGTTCTCGTACGTCCCGTACAGGTAGCCGGACGCGGGCAGGCCGAGCCGCCCGCACGCGCCGGTCGCCAGGATCACCGCACCGGCCGACACGGTGACGAACCCGCCGCTGCGGGTGTCGAACCCCACCGCGCCGACGGCGCGCCCGCCCGACGTCAGGACCCGCACCGGCATCACGCGGTTCTCGATCGTCACCTTCTCCCGGATGGAGCGCTGCCGCAGCACCCGGTAGAGCACCTTCTTGACGTCCTTGCCCTCCGGCATCGGCAGCACGTAGGAGCCGGAGCGGTGGACGCGGCGCACCGCGTACTCGCCGTGCTCGTCCTTCTCGAACTTCACGCCGTACTTCTCGAGCCGCTTCACCATCGCGAACCCGCGCGTGGCGGTCTGGTGGACGGTCCGCTGGTTCACGATGCCGTCGTTGGCGCGGGTGATCTCGGCGACGTAGTCCTCCGGCGTCGCCTTGCCCGGGATGACCGCGTTGTTCACGCCGTCCATGCCCATGGCGAGCGCCCCGGAGTGCCGGACGTGCGCCTTCTCCAGCAGCAGCACGGACGCGCCGTGCTCGGCCGCGGTGATCGCGGCCATCGTCCCGGCGGTGCCGCCGCCGATCACCAGCACGTCGGCGGCCAGCTCGCGCCGCTCGGTCGCGGCGGGGATCTCCATCACACGGTCTCCTTCGTCTCGGTCTCCCGCGCGCCGATCTCCAGTGCGTCGGCCTCCCGCGTGCCGGTCCCCTGTGCGCCGGTCTCCTGTGCGCAGGGACGCGCGCCCAGCGCCGCGAGGACCTCCTCGCGGGGCGCGCGCGCCGGGAACCGCGCGGTGACGCCGCCCGCGCCGAGCACGGCGATCCGGTGGCCGATCAGCAGCGCCTCGTCCACGTCGTGGGTGACGAACACGACGGTCGCGGGCGCGTCGGCGATCACGTCGAGGAGCAGCCGCTGCATGCTCGCGCGGGTCTGCGCGTCGAGCGCGCCGAACGGCTCGTCCATGAGGATCGCGCGGGGCCCGGCGGCGAGCGTCCGGGCGAGCTGGACGCGCTGGCGCATCCCGCCGGACAGCTCGCGCGGCAGCCGCCCGGCGGCGTCGCCGAGGCCGACCCGGGCCAGCCAGCGGTCCGCCGCCGCGCGCCGCGCGGCCCGCCGCACGCCGCGCAGCGACAGCGCCAGCTCGACGTTGCGGCGCGCGGTCCGCCACGGCAGCAGCGCGTCGTCCTGGAACATCAGCGCCCGGTCGGCGGACGGCCCGGTGACGGGCTCGCCGCCGGCGAGGACGCGCCCGGACGCGGCGGGCAGCAGCCCGGCGAACGCGCGCAGCAGCGTCGACTTCCCGCAGCCGGACGGCCCGAGCACGGCGAGGATCTCGCCGGCCTCGGCGGTGAGGTCGAGGCCGGTCACGACGGGACGGCCGCCGTAGGCGAGCGTCACGCCCTCGGCCCGCAGCTCGATCGCGCCGCCGGCGCCGCGCGGGGACGCGGGTCCCCGCGCGCCCCGGTCCGCTTCGCCCGTCATGAGCGCCCCTCCCTCGGCAGCCAGCGGGTCAGCCGGCGGCCGGTCAGCTCCACCGCGGCGGAGGTGAGGTAGCCGAGCAGCCCGATGGTGGCCATCCCGACGAGCACGCCGGGGTAGTCGACGATCGTGTACGCCTGCCAGGTCCGGTAGCCGACGCCGAAGTCGCCGGAGATCATCTCGGCGGAGATCACGCAGATCCACGCGACGCCCATCCCGATGGACAGGCCGCCGAACACGCCGGGCAGGATCCCCGGCAGCACGACCCCGGACAGCACGCGGACGCGGCTGCCGCCGAGCGTGCGGACGGCGTCCTCCCACACGAGCGGGAGGGCCTTCACCGCGTGCCGGGTGCCGACGAGGACGGGGAAGAACGCGGCGGCGAAGGTGATGAACACGATGCCCTGCTCGTTCGCGGGGAACAGCAGGATCGCGACCGGTACCAGCGCGATCGCCGGGATCGGCCGGGCCACCTCGAACAGCGGCTGCAGCAGGTCGCCCGCCCACCGGGACCGGGCGGTGGCGACGCCCGCGGCGACGCCGAGGACGGCGGCGAGCGCGAACCCGGTGAGGATGCGGACGAGGCTCTGCGCGACGTCCTGCCAGTACTGGGCGTGCTCGACCTGCCGGCCGAACTCCCGCAGGACGTCGGCCGGGCCGGGGAACCGGTCGAACCGGACCCACAGCCGGACGTTCGCCGCGGTCAGGAGCTGCCACACCGCGAGCGCGGCCAGGAGGGACGCGGCGCGGACGGGCCAGCGCAGGAGGCCGCTCACGCGCTCTTCACCGCCTCGCCGTAGGTGACGACCTCGGCGCCGGAGTGCGCGGCGATGTACTTCCGCGCGCCCTCGTCCGTGGCGAACGGCTTGAACCTCTCCCCCGCCTTGGCCGACGGGTCCTCGACCCAGACGTCCTTGTCGGCGAACCAGCGGGTGCCGGTCGTGGCGTCCGGGATGTAGGCGGCCCTGAGCCGCTTGCCCTGGCTCTGGAGCGCGCGCACGTTCTTCAGCAGGCAGACCGGGTCGGCCACCGGGCGCGTCCTCTCCTCGCCCTGCACCCACACCTCGCCGGCGGTCTTCGGGTCGTCCACCTGGGTCTTGCACACCTCGTCGGTCCCGGTGATGGCGGCGGGGTTGGCGGTGGACGCGGCGTCGTGGTCGTAGGACGCCCCGTACGCCTTCCTGATGTAGGTGTCGTTGATGAAGGGCCCGACTTCGAGCGGCGTCTGGATGACCCCGATGGACTTCAAGAACGGGACGTCGTGCACGAACGCGTCCTTCAGCCCCTGCTTGATGGTCGGGTCGAACGTGGCGACGCCGCCCGCGCCGTTGTAGAGGTAGACGGTCTCGGCGGGCAGCCCGGTGGTGGACGCCACCGACTCGGCCGCCGCCAGCGGGTGCGCGTGCAGGTAGTCGGTCGCGTCGATCTGCGCGCGCAGGAACGCGTCCAGCACCTTGCCGTTCTTCTTGGCGAACTGGTCGCGCACCACCACGCCGTGGAACGTCGGAACGTCGAGCTGGCCGCCGTCGTACAGCAGCCGCGCCTGCCCCTTGTCGACCAGCAGCCCGGGCCACGCGACGAACTGCGCGAACGCCGCCGCGCTGCCCGCCTGCAACGCCGAGGCGCCGACCGTGGGCTGCTGGTTCTCGACCTTGACGTCCTTGGCGGGATCCAGCCCGTACTTGCGGGCCGCCTGGACGAACGTGCCGTGGCCGGCCGAGCCGACGCTCGTCGAGACCGTCTTCCCCCTGAGGTCGCGCAGCGTCCTCGCCTTCGAGTCGGGGGCGACGACGACGCCGTTCAGCGAGCCGCGCATGTTGTAGCCGGTCACCGACACCCAGGAGGTCTTCGCGTCGCCGCCCTGCGCCTGCGCCCGCGACCCGTTGATCAGCAGCGGGTAGTCGCCCATCGAGCCGATGTCGATCTTCCCGGCGAGCATCTGCGCGGTGATGGGCGCGCCGGTGTCGTAGTCGCGCCACACCACCGAGTACTTCGTGCCGTCCTGCTTCCCGAGCGCCTTCAGCCGCTTCTCGAAGTAGCCGAGCGAGCGCAGCAGCGTCCCGGCGGTGACGGTGTTGATGGTCTTGGACTGGTACCCCACGACGATCTGCCCCGACCCGCCGCCGTCCGCGGCGTTCCCGGCCACGGTGCAGCCGGCCAGGAGCGGGAGGAGGGCGGCGCCCGCCGCCAGGGTCCCCTTCATAGCGTTCTTCGGTCGCATCGCGTTCTTCGCTTGCGTCGCGTTCATCGGTCGGGTCCTCAGCGCAGCAGGTACGGCATGTCGATGGTCACGGCCCCGGTCGGGCAGCGGTCGGCGCACGGCCCGCAGTACCAGCACTCGTCCACGTGCATGTACGCCTTGCCGGTCTCCGGGTGGACCGCGAGGGCGTCCAGCGGGCAGACGTCGATGCACAGCGTGCAGCCGTCGATGCAGAGCGCCTCGTCCACCGTCACGGGGACGTCGGCGCGGTTCTCCACGAGGGACATGGGTTCTCCAGTGGTGTGCGGGCATGCGGGACCCGCCGCGCGGCGCTGCGCGGCTTCGGCCGGACGGCCGGGAAGGAAGGGCGGGGCTAGGCGCGGCTCATGGAGCCGCTCATCGTGATCCGGTCGCCGCGGAAGCGGATGAACTCCAGGTCCACGGGGCGCCCGTCCGACAGGTGGGTGAGGCGTTCGAGCATCAGCAGGGCGGCACCGCGCGGGGCGTCCAGGGTGGCGGCGGAGTGCGGGTCGGCGTTGACCGCCTCCAGCGTCACCTCGGCCCGGCCGAGCGGCCGGCCGGCGATGCGTTCGAGCAGGACGAAGATGTCGTTGCGGACCAGGTCCTCGGCCAGCAGCGGCTCGCCGAGGTCGCGCGGGATGTAGGTGAGGTCGAGGGAGAGCGGCAGCCCGTTCAGCCGCCGGATCCGCTCGATGTAGACGACCTGCTCCCCGGCGGGCAGCCGCAGCCGGGAGGACACCTCGCGGGACGGGGTGAGCAGGCCGGTCGTCCGGACCTCGTTGGCGACCTCGCCGTGCTCGCGCAGCGTCTCGGCGAGGCCGAGGAGCCGCTCCAGCCCGTGCGGGTACTTCTCGGCGACCGCGTGCGTGCCGACGCCGGGGCAGCGCTCGATGAGGCCCTCGGCGCGCAGCAGCGCCAGGGCCTCCCGGACGGTGTTGCGGGACGCGCCGAACTCGCGGACGAGCTCGGCCTCGGCGGGCAGCGCGCCGCTGCGCAGGTCGCCGTAGAGCACCTGGCGGCGCAGGACGTCCGCGACCTGGCGGGCCCGGTCCGCGCGCGTCCGGCGCGGTTCGGCGGCGGCCGGCGGGGCCGGGGCGGCCGCCGTCCCCGGGGCCGGCGCGGTCGCCGAGCGGGTGTCGTCTCTCCTGGTCACGGCCATAAACCTACTAAAACGATGGGAATAGGTGAATAGGGGAGCCGTTGCGCCACCCCGAAAATCCACGGCACCCGCGTGACCTGCGCGGACGCGCCCGGCCTCCGCCGTCCCGCCACCTGCCGCGCCGCCTTCGCGCACCCTCCCGGGCCGCCTCCGCACCGCGCCCCGCGCCGACCCCGCACCGACCCCGCGCCGACCCCGCCGGCCGGGCGGCCCGGCGCCCGGCCCCGCCCGGAGGCCGGGTGATCTTCCGGCGCCGCGCGCCCGCGTCCGCGCCCGCACGGCGATCCCGGCAGGCAGCGGCGAGGTTCCGGGCCCGGCAATGCTTGATCCAAAAGGGCGAAACCGGTCACCGGGAGGACTAACATCGGACTACGTGACGAGCATCGGACTTGACAGCGCAGACCTGGCCGGCCTCGACGTCGACGCCATCGTGATCGGAGCCGTCCCGGCGGACGCGGGGGCCGCGCCCGCCGCCGGCGCCGGGGACCTCGACCGCGCCATGGACGGGAGGCTCGCCGCGGCGCTCGGCGCCCTCGGCGCCACCGGCAAGCCCGGCGAGATCACCAAGCTGCCCACGCTGGGCGCCGTCACCGCCCCGGTGATCGTCGCCGCCGGGCTCGGCGAGGACCCCTCCGCCGAGGACCTGCGCCGCGCCGCCGGCGCCGCCGTCCGCGCGCTGGCCGGCTCCGGGAAGGTCGCGGTCGCGCTGCCCGCCCCGTCCGCCGCCGAGGCCGAGGCGGTCGCGCTGGGCGCGCTGCTCGGCGCCTACTCCTTCGACTCCTACCGGACCGGCGACGGCCACAAGAGCCCCGTCGCCGAGATCCGGCTCGCCGCCCCCGCCGCCACCGACGTGGCCGTGGAGCGCGCCCGCGTGCTGGCCGACGCCGTCAACCTGGTCCGCGACCTGGTCAACACCCCGCCGTCCGACCTCACCCCCGAGGACCTCGCCAACGAGGCCGAGCGGGTCGCCCGCGAGAGCGGCCTCGGCATCGAGGTCCTCGACGAGAAGGCGCTCGTCGACGGCGGCTACGGCGGCATCACCGGCGTCGGGCAGGGCTCGGTGAACCCGCCGCGCCTCGTCCGGCTCGCCTACTCCCACCCCGAGGCGTCCAAGACGCTCGCGCTGGTCGGCAAGGGCATCACGTTCGACTCCGGCGGCCTGTCCCTCAAGCCGACCGGCTCGATGGACTGGATGAAGTCCGACATGGGCGGCGCCGGCGCCGTCCTCGGCGCGATGGCCGCCATCGCCGAGCTGGCCCCGAAGGTCAACGTCGTCGGCTACCTGGCCATCGCCGAGAACATGCCGAGCGGCAGCGCCCAGCGCCCGTCCGACGTGCTGCGCATCTACGGCGGCAAGACCGTCGAGGTCCTCAACACCGACGCCGAGGGCCGCCTCGTGCTCGCCGACGCGCTGGTCCGCTCCGGCGAGGACGCCCCCGACCTGATCGTGGACGTGGCGACGCTGACCGGCGCGCAGCTGGTCGCGCTCGGCAGCCGCACCGCCGGGGTCATGGCCAACGACGACGACGTCCGTGAGAAGGTGGTGGCGGCGGCCGAGCGCGCCGGGGAGGCGTCCTGGGGCATGCCGCTGCCGGCCGAGCTGCGCAAGGGGCTCGACTCGGCGGTGGCCGACCTGGCGAACATCAGCGGCGACCGCTGGGGCGGGATGCTGGTCGCCGGCGTCTTCCTGAAGGAGTTCGTGCCGGACGGCGTGAAGTGGGCGCACCTCGACATCGCCGGCCCCTCGTTCCAGCAGGGCGAGCCCTACGGCTACACCCCGAAGGGCGGCACCGGGGCGGCGACCCGCACCCTCGTGCAGATCGCCGAGGACCTCGCGGCCGGGATCCTGTAGCGCCCGGCGGGGATTCCCCGGGGGCCGCCCGGCGGCGTCCGGAGCAGGACACAATAGATTTCTCGTGGCGGTGGGGGCCGTTGCAAGGCCGTCCCGCCCGAGAGCGCCGCGGCCCGCGCGGCGCCGTCTCCGGGAAAGGGAGCGTCCAGTGGCGAATAACGGCCCCTACGACATCGTGGTCCTGGGTGCCGGCAGCGGCGGCTACGCGTGCGCGCTGCGCGCCGCCGAACTCGGCAGGTCCGTCGCGCTCGTCGAGCGCGACGAGTCGCTCGGCGGGACGTGCCTCAACCGGGGCTGCATCCCCACCAAGGCGCTGCTGCACGCGGCCGAGGTGGCGGACCAGACCCGCGAGGCCGCGAAGTTCGGCGTCAACGCGGTGTTCGAGGGCATCGACGTCGCCGGCGTGAACGCCTACAAGGACCGGGTCGTCTCCACGACCGTCAAGGGCCTGACCGGGCTGATCAAGTCGCGCGGCATCGAGGTCGTGCACGGCGAGGGCCGGCTGACCGGCCCGACGACCGTCGAGGTCCGCACGCCCGCCGGCGAGACCCGCGCGCTGGAGGGCCAGCACATCGTGCTCGGCACCGGGTCGGCGCCGAAGTCGCTGCCCGGCCTGGAGATCGACGGCGAGCGCGTCATCTCCAGCGACCACGCGCTGCGGCTGGAGCACGTGCCCGGCTCCGTGATCATCCTCGGCGGCGGCGTCATCGGCGTCGAGTTCGCCAGCGTGTGGCGCTCGTTCGGCGCCGACGTCACCATCGTCGAGGCCCTCCCCCACCTGCTGCCGCTGGAGGAGGAGTCCAGCTCCAAGCGGCTCGAGCGGGCGTTCCGCAAGCGCGGCATCAAGTTCGAGCTCGGCACCCGGTTCGAGAGCGCCAAGGTCACCCAGGGCGGCATCTCCGTCACGCTGGAGGGCGGCAAGGTCGTCGACGCGGAGCTGCTGCTCGTGGCGGTCGGCCGCGGGCCGGTCTCCGACGGCATCGGCCTCGCGGAGGTCGGCGTCGAGCTGGAGCGCGGCTACGTCAAGGTCGACGAGTACTGCCGCACCAGCGTCCCCACCATCTCGGCCGTCGGCGACCTGGTCGCCACGCCGCAGCTGGCCCACGTCGGCTTCGCCGAGGGCATCCTCGTCGCCGAGCGGCTCGGCGGGCTCACCCCCGCGCCGATCGACTATGACGGGGTGCCGCGCATCACCTACTCCGATCCCGAGGTCGCCTCGGTGGGCATCACCTCCGCGGTGGCCCGCGAGCGCGGGTACGAGATCAACGAGGTCACCTACGACCTGGCCGGCAACCCCAAGAGCAAGATCCTGGGCACGCAGGGCGAGGTCAAGGTGATCGCGGCCGTGGACGGGCCGGTCCTCGGCCTGCACATGGTCGGCGCGCGCGTCGGCGAGCTGATCGCCGAGGGCCAGCTCATCTACAACTGGGAGGCCCTCCCGAGCGAGGTCGCCCAGCTGATCCACCCCCACCCGACCCAGTCCGAGGCGGTCGGCGAGGCGCATCTCGCGCTCGCCGGCAAGCCGTTGCACGTGCACGGCTGAACAACCGCGCACAGTATTTCTCTAAGGAGTCGCTGAGAGCCATGCCGGTCTCCGTCACTATGCCCCAGCTCGGCGAGAGCGTCACCGAGGGCACCGTCACCCGCTGGCTGAAGAAGGAGGGTGAGCGCGTCGAGACCGACGAGCCGCTTCTCGAAGTGTCGACCGACAAGGTCGACACCGAGATCCCCTCGCCCGCCTCGGGCATCCTGACCAGCATCACCGTCGCCGAGGACGAGACCGTCGAGGTCGGCGCCGAACTGGCCGTCATCGGGGACGAGGGCGACGCCCCGTCCGGCGCCCCCGCCCAGGAGCAGGCGCCCGCCGCGCAGGAGGCCCCCGCGCAGGAGCAGGCTCCGGCGCGGCCGGAGCCGCAGGAGGCTCCCCAGCAGCAGGCGCCGCCGCCCGCCGCGTGGCCGCCGCCCGC
>NZ_JABMCA010000142.1:0-10470 GCF_014706005.1 Actinomadura sp. RB99
GCGGCCGCCTCGCGGGCGGCGGGGTCGCCTCCCCCGGCGATCCAGCCGGCGAGCAGGCCCTCGGTGCGGGCGGCGGGCGCCCCGCCGATGCCGGTGATCTCGCCGGCCGCGTAGACGCCGGGCGCGGTGGTGCGCTGGTCGGCGTCCACCTCGGCGAAGGCGCCGCCGGGCGCGCGGGTGAGCGCGCAGCCGGCCGCGACGGGCAGTTCGAGCTGCGGGCTGAAGCCGTGGGTGACGCACAGCGCGTCCACCGGGACGGTCCGCTCGGTGCCGGGGACGACCGACCAGTCGGGACGCAGCCGCGCCGTGACCGCCTCTTCGACGCGCCCGTCGCCCCGGGCCTCGATCACGGCGCGGCCCGTCCGGTACGGGACGCGGTGCCGGGCCAGCAGCCCCGCGTACTCGGCGAGCTCCCCGGCCTTGCCGGCCTGCGAGGCCAGCTCCCACGGGTGGCGGGCCCAGCCGCGCGCGACGGTCGCGGCGGGGTTGGCCTCCAGCACCTCCGTGACGGTGGCGCCGGCCTCGATCAGCGATGCGGCGACCGGGAGAAGGAACGGTCCAGAACCGGCGATCAGGACGGGGTCGCCGACGATGAGGCGCTCCCCCTTGGCGAGCGCCTGCGCGGCGCCGGCTGTGTAGACGCCGGGCAGCTCCCATCCCGGGAACGGCAGGACGCGGTCGTGGGCGCCGGGCGCGAGGACCAGCGCGTCCGGGCGCAGGACGCGGCGCTCGCGTCCGGCCGCGTCGGCCTCGCCGCGCAGTACGTGGACGATCGGCGCGCCCTCGTCGGGCCGTTCGAGCGACCAGACGGTGCTCTCCGGCCACCAGTCGCAGCGCGGATGCCCGAGGACGCGGTCGCGGAGCCGCTCGAAGCCGCGCCAGCCGTGGTGCAGGCGTCCGGGGCGCGCGGCGGCGAACGCATCGGGGAGCATCCGGTGGTACTGGCCGCCGGGGTGCTCGGACGCGTCGATCAGCGTGACGTCCGCACCGGCGCGCAGCGCGCCCGCCGCGGCACCGAGACCGGCGGGTCCAGCGCCGACGACCACGACGTGACGGCTCATCGGGCGTCCTCACCACGCGACTGGGTGGCAACGGCGTCGCCGTCGTGGGCGCGGCGGCGGCAGGCCCGCACGTCGCGGACGCCGTTGACGGTGACGAGGCAGTCGAAGCAGGCGCCGATCCCGCAGAACACGCCGCGCGGGGCGCCGGACGGCCCGGACCGCCAGGTGCGGCGCCCGGAGGCGAGCAGCACGCCGGCGATCGTCTGCCCGGCGACGCCGTCGACGGGCTCGCCGTCCACGGTGATCCGCAGCGGGACGTCGGGGCGGCGCCCGGCCGCGTCCCCGGCCGCGGGCACGAGTCTCGCGCTCACAGGTTCTCTCCTTCGGACTGGACGGCGGGCCGGTCGGCGCGGAACGGCGCCGCGTCGATCGCGGGCTCGCGGCCGAGCATCAGGTCGCGCAGCACGGCGGCGGTCCCGGCGGACAGCCCGATCCCGGCGCCCTCGTGCCCGGTGGCGTGCCAGAGGCCGTCCAGTTCCGGGTCGGCGCCGATGACCGGCAGATGGTCGGGGACGAACGGGCGGAACCCGCCGTAGGCGCGGATCACCGGCACGTCCGCGAGCATCGGGAACAGCCGGAGCGCCTTGGCGGCGATGACCGACAGCACCTCGGGGCGGAGCCGGTCGTCGAACCCGACGCGGCGGCGCGACGAGCCGAGCAGGATCGTGCCGCCGCGGGTGGCCTCGACGACCGCGGACGCCTGGAGGTCCTCGGCGGCGCTGCCGACGGCGCCGACGTAGTCGGCGTCGTAGACCTTGTGGAAGACGGTCGGCGGCATCGGCGCGGTCACCAGCACCTCGCCGCGCCGGGGCCGCACGTCGAGCCGGACGCCGAGCCTCTTCGCCACCTCCCCCGACCAGGGCCCGGCGGCGTTGACGACCGCGTCGCCCTCGATCGTCCCGGCGGAGGTGCGGACGCCGGTGATCCGGCCGCCGCGGCGGACGGCGCCGAGCACCTCGCGGCCGGTGCGCAGCTCGGCTCCGGCGCGGACGGCGGCGGCCAGCAGGGCGGTCGCGGCGCCGGCGGGCTGCACCTGCGCGTCCTCGGGGTAGCGGACGGCCATCGCGACGTCGCGGGTGAGGTGGGGCTCGGCGGCGGCGAGCGCGGCGGCGTCCATCTCCTCGGCGGTCACCCCGGCCTTGCGCTGGCCCTCGGCGAACTCGGCGAGCGCGCCGGCGCCCTCGGGCGTGGTCGCGACGACGATGCCGCCCTTGGGGTCCCATTCGGCGGCGCCGGCGTTCGGGTCGCCGTCCAGGATCGCGGGCCACAGCTCGCGGGACAGCTTCGCCAGCTCCAGCTCGGGGCCGGGCCCCTTGTCGGAGACCAGGACGTTGCCCTCGCCGTGCGCGGTGGTGCCCGCGGCGGGACCGGACCGGTCGACGACCGTGACCGCGCATCCCGCGAGGGCCAGCTCGCGGGCGCAGGCCGCACCGATCATCCCGGCGCCCAGCACCACGACCCGCGTCATCGACCCTCCCACCATGCACCGTCCAGGGCGTTCGTTAAACCGAACGACCCCGAGAGTATGTCGGTGCGCCGCGCGCTGTCAACGCGCGGATGAGACCGCCGTCACGGCGTCTCGACCAGGTGCGGCGGTTCCGCGGGCGTCGCGTGAAGCCGCTGGTCGGAGCGGTACTGCAGGAGCAGCACGGAGCGGACGGGCCCGCCCAGGGCGGTGTAGGTGTGCGGCAGCCGCGCATCGAAGCTCACGTAGTCGCCGGGCCCGAGCTCCACGTCCCGGTCGTCCACCCGAACGCCGAGCCGGCCCGCCTGCACGATCGTGTGCTCGGTCCCGACATGGCCCAGCGAGTCCTGCCGGGAGTCGGCCCTGACCTGCTGGTCGTACACCTCGAAGATCGCTCCGCCGGACTCGATGCCGCGCAGCGGCCGCAGGTCGACGCCCTCGCCGCGCAGCACCTCGACGTCGGCGCCGCGCACCACGGTCAGCCCGGACGGCTCCTGGTGGTCCAGCAGGTCGGAGATCGGCACCTCCAGGGCGCGCGACAGGCTGAACACCGTCTCGATGGTGGGGTTGCCGGCGCCCGCCTCCAGCTGGGAGAGCGTCGCCTTTCCGATCTTCGACCGGCGCGACAGCTCCGAGAGCGACAGCCCGAGCTCCAGCCGCGCGCGGCGCAGGTTGCCCGCCAGCACGTCCCGCACCGATTCGCCCGGACCGCCCACGTGCCCGCCCCCTTCGCCCGCGGGACGCCGATCGCCCGCGTCCCTTGCGTTCGCTTTAACGAACACGTAGTTTACCGACGGCGCCGCGCGCCGGGCGGATCGGCCCGCTACAGCGCCACGAGCCTGCCCGCCCCGGCGGCGCGGGCGCGGTCCACGATGACGGCGGCGGCCGCGGCGTCCTGCACGCCCAGCCCGACGCTGTTGTAGAAGACCACGTCGCCGGCCGCGTCCCGGCCGGGCGCGAGGCCGGCGGCGATCGGGCCGAGGGCCCGGATCCGGTCCTCGCCGAGCCGGCCGTCGCGCAGGGCCGCCACGATCGGGCCGGCCTGCCGCACGGCGGTGGCCACGTCGTCCACGACGACGGCCGCCGCGCGGGCGAGGAGCGCGCCGTCGACCTCGCTGCGGTCGGGCGCGAACGAGCCGACGCTCAGCACCGTGCAGCCCGGTTCGAGCCACTCGCCGAGGACGACCGGCTCCGCGCTGGTCGTCGCGGTGACGACGATGTCCGCGCCGGCGACGGCGGCGCGGACGTCCCCGGTCCCCTCGACCGGCAGGTCCAGCTCCGCGGCCAGCTCTGCGGCGGCGCCGCACGTCCCGGCGTTGCGGCAGGCCACGGTCACCCGCTCGACCGGACGCACCCGGAGCATGGCCCGCACGTGCGCGCGGCCCTGGACGCCGCAGCCGACCACGGCGAGCCGGGACGCGCCCGGGGCCGCGAGGTGGTCGGCGGCCACCGCGCTCGCCGCGGCCGTCCGCAGGGTCGTGACCGCCTCGCCCTCGATGATCGCGACGGGCCGCCCGTCCACGGGGTCCTGCACGGTCACCAGCGCCGCGACGGTCGGCAGGCCGCGCGCGGCGTTGCCCGGCGTGACGCTGCCGAACTTCGCGACCGCGCCGGTCCCGGGGAGCCGCGACAGGTAGCCGAACGCGACCGCGCCGTCCGGCCCGTCCAGCAGGACCCGCGGCGCGAGCCGCGCCTCGCCCGTGCCGAGCGCCGCGAACGCGGCGCGCTGCGACCCGATCGCGGCCGGCAGGTCGAACACCGCGCGCACGTCGGCGGCGGACAGCAGCAGGACGTCGGCCATGCGGCGATCCTCGCGAGCCGCGCCCCGCGCTGTCGAGCCCGGAAGGGCAAGCGGTGCTTACCGATCACGACATGAGATCGCATGCTTCGTCGTCTCGACGGCCGTCCGTCGACGGATCACGCTTTTGCCAACCCGCCTGACGAGCGAGGGAGCACCGATGACGTCCACGAAACCACGGCGCCGCGGAGCGCGGTCGCACGGGCTCGCGGCGGCCGGCGCCGGGCTGCTGCTGGTCCCGCTCGCCGCCGGCTGCGAGTCGGGCGGCTCCGGCGGATCCGGCGAGGTCAAGATCGGCGTGCCGGCCCCGCTGAGCGGCGACTCCGCGTCCGCCGGCCAGGACATCCTCGCCGCGGCGAAGGTCGCCGCCGACGAGGTCAACAAGGCCGGCGGGGTGAAGGGCAAGAAGATCAAGATCGTCCAGGCGGACGACCAGTGCAGCGCGCAGCAGGGCGCGCAGGCCGCGCAGAAGCTGCTCAACAGCGGCGTGGTCGCGGTCGCCGGCGGCTACTGCTCGGGCGCGGCGGTGCCCGCGATCCCGATCTACGGGCGGCGGAGCGTGCCGTTCGTCATGGACGCCTCCACCAACCCGTCGCTGACCGACAGCGGCAAGGGCAAGGTGTTCCGGACGTGCGGGCGCGACGACAACCAGGGCCTGGTCGCGGCGAAGTTCATGACCGGCCCGCTCGGCGCGAGGCGCGTCGCGCTGCTGCACGACAACACCACCTACGCCAAGGGCCTCGCGGACGCCGCGGCGGCCTCGGTGAAGCAGGCCGGCGGGCAGGTCGTCTACGAGGACGCGCTGCAGCCCGGCCAGTCCGACTACAGCCCGGTCCTGACGAAGGTCGCCTCGACGAGGCCGGACGTGCTGTACTTCACCGGCTACTACGCCGAGGCGGGCCTGCTGATGAAGCAGCGCAAGCAGCTCGGCCTGAGGTTCACGCTGATGGGCGGGGACGCGACGACCGACGCGACCGTCCTGAAGACGGCCGGCTCCGCGGCGGACGGCTACATCGCCACCACCGCGCCGCTCGCCAAGGACCTGCCCGCCGCGTCGGGGTTCGTGTCCGCCTACAAGGCGAAGAACGGCGCCGACCCCGGGCCGTTCTCCGTCTACGAGTACGACGCGGTGAAGGTCCTCGCGAAGGTCATCGGGCAGACCGGGACGAAGGGCGCCGACATCATCAAGGGGCTGCACGGCGTCAGGGACTTCCCCGGCATCACCGGCCCCATCACCTTCGACGCGAAGGGCGACCGGACCGACCCGCTGTACATCACCGTCCACGTGCAGAACGGCGCGTTCACCGCCTACAAGAAGCTCGACAAGAGCGGCGCCTGGGTGGACGCCAAGACCTCATGAGCGCGGCGGCATGAGCGAGTTCGTCCAGTACCTGGTGAACGGCCTGACCATCGGGGCGTTCCTGGCGCTGATCGCGCTCGGCTACTCGATGATCTACGGCGTGGTGCGGCTGATCAACTTCGCGCACGGCGACGTGTTCATGATCGGGGCGTTCGCCGGGTACGGGGTCCTCACCACGCTCGGCGTGACCGGCGGGTCGGCCTGGCCCGCGGTGCTCGCCGCGGTGGTGGCGGGCGCGCTCGCCACCGGCCTGGTCGGCACCGGGATCGCCCGCGCCGCCTACGTCCCGCTGCTGTCCTCGCCCCGGCTGGCGCTGCTGATCTCGGCGATCGGGGTGTCGCTGGCGCTGGAGGAGGGCGTGAAGGACCTGACGCACGCCCGGTTCAAGTCGTACCCCGGGGTGCTGGACGGCGGCCGGATCTTCAGCGGGACCGTCCGCGTCACCTACGGCCAGCTCGCGCTCGTGCTGCTGTCGGTGGCGCTGATGGCGGGGCTGTGGCTGTTCGTCACCCGGACCGTCACCGGCACCGCGATGCGGGCGCTGGCGATGGACCGGGACGCCGCGCGGCTGCAGGGCATCGACGTCGAGCGGCTCATCCTCGTCACGTTCTTCGTCGGCTCCCTGCTCGCGGGCGCCGCCGGCGTCATGTACGGGCTGTACTACGTGCAGATCAGCTTCGGGATGGGGTTCCTGATCGGGCTTCGCGCGTTCACCGCCGCGGTGCTCGGCGGCATCGGGAACCTGCCGGGGACGATGGTCGCGGGCGTGTGCATCGGGCTCGTCCAGTCGTTCGCCGCCGGGTACGTCTCGTCCCGCTGGACCGATGTGATCATCTTCGGGCTGCTGATCGCGGTGCTGGCGCTGCGGCCGACCGGGCTGTTCGGCGAGCGCGTCGTGGAGCGCGCATGAGGGCCGGGAACCCGCCGCGCCGGGACCTGGCGCTCCGGTACGGGGGCTGGCCGCTGCTGGTCGTGCTCGCGCTGGCCGGCGGGCAGGTGATGGACGACTACCAGGTCACCGTCGCCGGGACGATCCTCATCTACGCGATCCTCGGGCTCGGCATCAACATCGTCGTCGGCTATGCCGGGCTGCTGGACCTCGGCTTCGCGGCGTTCTTCGCGATCGGCGCGTACACGTCCGGGCTGCTGATGGTGAAGCTGGACTGGAACTTCTGGCTGACGCTGCCGGCGGCGGTGCTCGCCGCGGCCGCCGCCGGGGTCGTGATCGGGTACCCGACGCTGCGGCTGCGCAGCGACTACCTCGCGATCGTCACCCTCGGCTTCGGCGAGATCATCCGGATCACGGTGGTGAACCTGGACGTCACCGGCGGCCCGAACGGGCTGACCGGGATCCCGCCGGTCTCGGTCGCCGGACGGCAGGTCGTCACGCCCGCCGGCTTCTTCCACCTGGCGCTCGCGTTCTTCGTCGCCGTGCTGGTCCTGACGGGCCTGCTGGCGCGGTCGCGGCTGGCGTACGCGTGGCGGGCGATCCGCTCCGACGACACCGCCGCCGAGGCGGTCGGCGTCCCGTCCCGGCGGGTGAAGCTGCTCGCCTACGTCCTCGGCGCCGCCGTCGGCGCGGTCGCCGGCCCGCTGAACGCGGCGCAGCTCGGCACCGTCGACCCGTCCAGCTTCACGTTCCTGACCTCGCTGATGATCCTGCTCGTGGTCATCATCGGCGGGATGGGCAGCCGGCCCGGCGTGATGATCGGCGCGATCGTCATCGTCGCGCTCCCCGAGGCGCTGCGGACCGTGCAGGAGTACCGGGGGCTGTTCTTCGCGCTGCTGCTCATCGTCATCGTGATCCTGCGGCCGCAGGGCGTGTGGCCGGCCCGGCCGCGCCGGTTCCGGCTGCCCGCGCGGGCGACGGCCGAGGCGCGGCCCGCCCCGGCCGGGCCGGGCGCGCTGCTGGAGGTGGACGGCCTGTCCCGGGAGTTCGGCGGCGTGACGGCCGTCGAGGACCTGCGGCTGCGCGCCGCCGCCGGGCAGGTGGTGAGCGTGATCGGCCCGAACGGGGCGGGCAAGACCACCGCGTTCAACTGCATCACCGGGCTGATCCCGCCGTCGGCGGGCACCGTCGCGCTCGCCGGGCGGCGGGTGCGCGGGCTGTCCCCGCACCGGGTCGCCGCCGCCGGGCTGGCCCGCACGTTCCAGAGCATCCGGCTGTTCGACGAGATGACCGTCGCCGAGAACGTGCTGATCGGCCGGTTCGCCCGCGACCGGGCGCTGCTGCGGCCGCCGCGCCGCGCCGACCTCGACGCGGTCCGCCGCTGCCTGGACTTCGTCGGGCTGGCCGGGGCGGCGGACCGGCCCGCCGGGGGCCTCCCCTACGGCGACCGGCGCCGGCTGGAGATCGCGCGGGCGCTCGCCGCCGAGCCGCGGGTGCTGCTGCTCGACGAGCCCGCCGCGGGCGCCAACCCGACCGAGAAGCGCGCGCTGATGGAGCTGATCGCGCGGATCAGCGGGCTCGGCACCGCCGTCGTGCTGATCGAGCACGACGTCGCGCTCGTCATGTCGATCTCCGACCGGGTGACCGTGCTGGAGCACGGCCGGGCGATCGCGGAGGGCCCGCCCGCCGAGATCCGGGCGGACCCGCGGGTGATCGCCGCGTACCTCGGCGTGCCCGACGACCCGGAGACCGACCTCGTCACGGAGGTGCTGGGGTGACCCTGCTGCGGGTGACGGACCTGCACAGCCGCTACGGGCAGGTGGAGGCGCTGGCCGGGATCTCCTTCGAGGTCGCCGAGGGCGAGATCGTCGCGCTGCTCGGCAGCAACGGCGCGGGCAAGACGACCGCGCTGCGCACCCTCACCGGGCTGCACCGGGCCCGGTCGGGACGGGTCGAGTTCGACGGCCGCGACATCACCCGGCTCGGCGCGCACCGGATCGTCGCCGCCGGGCTCGGGCACGTCCCTGAGGGCCGCCGGGTGTTCCCGGCGCTGACGGTCGCGGAGAACCTGCTGCTCGGCGGCTACCTGCGGCGCCGCGACCGCGCCGCGGTGAGCGCCCGCCGCGAGGAGGTCTACGCCATGTTCCCGCGGCTCGGGGAGCGGCGCGGGCAGCTCGCCGGGCTGCTGTCCGGCGGCGAGCAGCAGATGCTCGCCATCGGCCGCGCGCTGATGCTGCGCCCCCGGCTGCTCGCCCTCGACGAGCCGACGATGGGGCTGGCGCCGCGGACGGCGCAGCAGGTGCTGCGGGTCGTCCGCGAGATCCGGGACCAGGGCGCGACCGTCCTCATCGTCGAGCAGAACGCGCACCAGACGCTCCGCCTCGCCGACCGCGCCTACGTGCTGGAGACGGGCCGCATCGTCCTGGACGGCCCGGCCGCGGACCTCGCGCGCGACGACCGCGTCAAGGCCGCCTACCTCGGCGGCGACCCCGTCATCGAGACCGGCTGAGGCAGCCGCCCGGACGTCCAGCACTGAAACCGATTTCTGTTTCTTCGGACGACCAGATGCCCCGCGATGCGGCGGAGGCCCGGTAGCTGCAGATCAGCGCCTTTTCGCGCGCCTCGCCTATTGACATCGTCCGCGCCCATGCTGCAATCATTCTCTGACAACGGTTTCAGTGATCTGGGCAACAGACGGGAGTCGACGTGGCGACCATCCACGACGTGGCGGCGCGGGCAGGCGTCTCCCCCGCCACCGTCTCGCGGTTCCTGCGGGGACAGCGGGTCAGGTCGGCGGAGGCCATCCGGGCCGCCGTGGATGAGCTGGGCTTCGCGCCGAACATCGCGGCGCAGTCGCTGAAGTCGGGACGCACCCGCACCATCGGCGTCGTCGTCCCCGACATCACCAACCCGTACTTCGCCGCGGTCGTGAAGGGCATGGAGTCCGTCAGCCGCGACCGCGGCTACCGGCTGCTGCTCGCCAACAGCGACGAGAGCGGCGCCCGCGAGGCCGACCTGCTCGCCGACATGGCCCGCCAGGTGGACGGCATCATCCTCGCCCCAGCCACCGAGCACGAGCAGACCCCGGTGCAGCTGCGCGACAGCGGGCTGCCGGTCGTGTTCATCGACCGGGACCTCGCCGACGGGGAGAGCTTCGACGCCGTCCTCGTCGACAACCGCGCGGGCGGCCGGCAGGCCGCCGAGCACCTTCTCGCCCTCGGCCACACCCGCATCGCGATGATCAGCGGCGGCCAGGAGTCCACGCCGGGCCGGTACCGGCGGGACGGGTTCCTGGAGGCCGTGTCCGCCGCCGGCGTCGAGATCCCGCCGGAACTCGACCTGATCGGCGACTTCCGCGAGGAGCGCGCCTACCAGCTCACCCTGTCGCTGCTGTCGCTCGCCGAGCCGCCGACCGCGATCTTCACGGCGAACAACCTCACCACGCTGGGCGCGCTGAAGGCGCTGCACGACATGCGGGTGGACGTCCCCGGGCAGATCAGCCTCATCGGCTTCGACGACCTGGACACCGGGCCGCTGCTGCGGCCGCCGCTGACCGTCGTCGACCGCCCGATGACCGAGCAGGGCGTCCTCGCCATGCGGCTGCTGCTGCACCGCTTCGACGACAGCCAGACCCGCGACCTCCCCCGGCGCATCGTCATGGACATAAAGATCATCGAGCGGGCCTCGACGGCCCCGCCCCGGACCCCCAGGAAGGCGGGCAGGACCCGATGACCGTGACCGAGTTGCAGGGATTCCTGCACGGCCTGCCCGCTGTGGACCAGGTCGGGGCGGAGGAGCGGGCGGCGCGGCTGGCGACCCGGTCGATCAAGACGTCGGCGAAGGCCGAGGCGATCGATCTGGCGATCTCGATGGTGGATTTGACCACGTTGGAGGGTG
>NZ_JABMCA010000143.1:0-8236 GCF_014706005.1 Actinomadura sp. RB99
GAGACCAGCGTGGAGCCGAGAGACCTCACGATCGTCAGCGAGATCTTCAGTAGGCTTCAAGCGGAGGCGCTTTCGCCGAAGGCGTCGGTCGAGCTGATGCGGAAGGTTGTGAGAGAGCGATGGACGTGACCTGGCGCAAGTCTTCGCGCAGCGGTGAGGCCGGAGACAACTGCGTCGAACTGGCCAGCCTCGGCGAGACCGTGGGCATCCGTGACAGCAAGAACCCGGCCGGCGCCAAGCTCACCCTGCGCCGCGACGAGTTCGCGAACCTCGTAGCGATCCTGAAGCGCTAACGCCCGGACATGGCAGCGATGAAGCCCCGGCCTGAGAGGGACCGGGGCTTCTTTCTGTTTGTCTGGGGTCTGACGAACATTGGAACGAAAAGTCCCGCTAGGAGCGTGCGGTTGAGCTCGCTAGCGTGACTTTTCGTTCCAATGCCGCTCGGGTTGAGATTGATGCAGGTCAGAAGGTGCTTGTTAGTGCTCGGTCAGTTCGGGACGTGGGTCGGGCACGCCGGTCTTGACCTGTTGGAGTCCGGTGCGCTTGAGCTCGGGCACGTACTTGTAGATGGTCGAGCGGCTGACGCCCAAGAGGCGGGCGATAGAGGAGACGGTCGCGTCGGGCTGGATGAGCAGCGCGCAGGCGTGTCGGATCTGCTCGGGCGTCATGGAGGCGGCCGGCCGAGGCGGACGCCGCGGGCCTTGGCGGCGGCCGGGCCCTCGTGGGTGCCTTCGATGATGAGTTCGCGAATGAACTCGGCGAGGGCGGCGAACACGTGGAAGACCAGGCGGCCGTCCGGCGTGGTGTTGTCGAGGGCCTTTTTCAGGGATCGGAACCCGACGCCGCGGCGGCGCAGGTCGGCGACGATCGTGATGAGGTCCTGCAGGGAGCGAGCGAGCCGGTCCAGCGAGGGGACGACCAGGGTGTCGCCGGGCCGCAGGTAGTCAGCGCCTTGGCGAGTTCTTCGCGTTCGGCGTCCTTGCCGGATTTCTTGTCGGCGAAGATCTGGATGCAGCTCGCGGCCTTCAAGGCCAGGGTCTGGCGGTCGAGTCGCTGGTCTTTGGTGGAGACCCGGGCGTATCCGACGAGCGCGGCAGTGAGGATCGTGGGCTCGGCGCCGAGAAGATCGTCGGCGGCCTGGCGGATCACCGCGGAGGGCGGGGCATCGCCCGGGAACGTCGTCACAACTGGAAAGTGCAGGAAAAACGGTGCTGTCGGTGTTGTTGAACACCCGAAGTTCTCAACGTCGTTTTACCGACAGATTTCCGGGGCGCTCGGGCAGTGAAGAAGACTGCGCGTGGGGTGTCGAAGAATCGAACGATTCTCAGACACCCCACCCAGGGCGGTGGCGTCGCCGCCGTTCGCCGTTGCGATGCGGGCCTGCGTGGTGCGGCGAGATGGCTTCCGGTCAGGTTCGGGTCGGCGCGGTGGTGAGCCTGTGGACGAGGAGGTCGATCACGGCTCGTTTGTCGGCGTCGTCGGGCCGGTGGGTGAGGAGGCCTTCGATGACGAAGGTGCCGATCGCGGTCATGGCGGGGAGGTCGGCTTCGGCGGCGCCGGCTTTGCGGAGGTCGTCGGCGACCAGGGTGTCGGCGAGTTCGTGGAAGCCGGTGTGCCAGGCGTGGACGGCGGGTGAGGCCGGGGCGCGGGTGTGGACGGTGTTGACGAGGCCGTGCAGCCGTTCGAGTTGGTCGAGGGCCCACAGGAGCCGGTCGCTGAGCGGCCGGTCGGCGATGGTCGTGTACTGGGCGAGGGCTTCGGCCAGCAGGCGGTCCAGGACGGCGACGAGCAGGTCGTCCTTGTCGCGGAAGTACCAGTAGATCGTGTTGACGGTGACGCCGGCGTTCTTGGCGATCTGGCCCATGGACGCCGACTCGTAGCCGTCGTCGATGAACAGCCGCTGGGCGGCGGCGAGGATCTCCTCGCGTTTCTCCTCGCGGTCTTGGGGGCGTCGGTTCCGGGGCACCCCCACACTCTATCTTGAACGGCCCTCAAGAAGGCGCTAGGTTTCTTGAAGACCGTTCAAGAAGTGAGGTGGGCCCCCATGGAGACCGACCACGCGGCTGCCGGGCTGCTCGGGCTGGACACGACCGGGCTGCTGGCGTTCTTCGCCACGCTGCCCGCCCCGTCCATCGAGGAGATGGACGGGGAGTACCCCGCCCGGCTGCTGGCCCAGCCCAACCTGGTCGCCTCGGTGACCGGGCGCGGGGCGGTGTCGAATCCGCTCGCGCCGTGGCTGTGCAAGGCGTTCCGGCCCGTCGACGGCCGGACCGGGCGCGGCTACAACACCTTCCGCCAGTTCGGCCGCGTCCGGCAGCGCTATGCGATGCACACGCTCATCGCACCGTCGCGCTATGACGGCCGTCCCGCCTACACGCTGGTCTACCGCGCCTACGCCTCGATGTGCGGGGCGATCAACATGGTCGACGAGGTCCGCCGCGCGGCGCCCGGTGTCTATCTGGGCATCGGGACGTGGGGATTCACCGCACGGCAGCGCCGCATCCCCCTGCCCTTCCTGCTCACCGGGCCCGTCGGCGCCTACCGCGGTGACATCGGCACCGCTCGCCGCGGCTTCACCCCGGGCCCGCGTGAACTGCCCGGCCCGAAAGAGGCCGCCCGGTGACGAAGTGGCTGCTTTACGGTGCCAACGGCTATACCGGCGAGCTGATCACCCGGCTCCCCGGCAGCAGCCCCCTCACCATCACCACCCCCTACCCGACCGAAGGAACCCCCCAGTGACCACCCCCCGCACCGCGCTCATCACCGGCGCCTCCGCCGGCATCGGCGCCACGTTCGCCCGCCACCTGGCCGCCCGCGGCTACCAGCTCCTGCTGGTCGCCCGCCGCACCGACCGCCTCCAGGAGCTGGCCGCGGAGCTGACCCGGCAGCACGGTGGACGGCGCTATGAGGTGTTCGCCGCCGACCTCACCGACCCCGCCGCCCCCAAGGCGATCGTGGACTACGCAAACGCCCAGGGCTTGGACATCGACGTCCTCATCAACAACGCCGGGCTGTCGGGCAAGTCCGCGTTCGCCGACACCCCCTGGGACACCCTGGCCGGGGAGATCCAGTTGATGGTGACCGCCCAGACCGAACTCGCCCACCTGGTCATCCCCGGCATGAAGGAACGCCGCTGGGGCCGCATCGTCAACCTGTCGTCCGTCGCCGCGTTCGCCCCGCCCGCAGCCAGCCTGCTCTACACCGGTATCAAGTCCTACGTCCTCAACACCTCCCAAGCCCTCGACATGGAACTCAAACCCCACGGCATCCACGTCACCGCCCTGTGTCCCGGCTTCACCCGCACCGAATTCCACGACGTCATGGGCACCCGCGACAAAGCCAACCGCCTGCCCCGCATCCTGTGGCAGCAACCCGAAGCCGTCGTGGCCGAAGGCTGGAAAGCCGTCCAGAACGGCAAACCCGTGTGCGTCCCCGGCCTGGTCAACAAGATCTCCGCCGCCGCCATGAAGCCCCTGCCCATCCGCCTGGGCTACCTCGCCGGACGCACCCTCAACCCCTTCAAGAACAGCTGACCCCCCTCACCTCCGTCCACCGGCCGCTGGCCCGGCCCGCCGCGACGCCCGACCACACCCCGGAGCCCATCGGGGACTTCTCAGACACTTGGTGTGGGGTCCAGCGGAAGCGGCTGGACAGCCAGCTGTCCTGCGGTCGGCCGCGCCGGATGCGTCCCTGGGCGGCCAGCAGGGCCAGGACGCGGGTGGTGATGCGGGAGCCGGGCCTCATAGGGGACGGCCGGAATACGGCAGAAAGGGGTCACGCCCCGCCCGTGATGCCTGCCAGGGAGCTGCCCGAGTGCCGTCCCCAGGGTGGTCACCGCCGGTAGCGAGGGCAGCCTCAGTGACTGTTGGTGACCCCGGTTTCGGCGCAGAAAGGCCGTACCGGATCAGGGACGAAACTCCTTGTGACCGCGCTACGAGTCTGTGAGCTGCGAGAACATCGCCGAGCTCGCCGGACAGAGTCAGAGATCTGTCCGGTGAGCCCCTTTTGTGTCATCAACGACCATAACAATCCGTGAACACGCGCTCCGCAGGGACAGCCGCACGGCTACCCGTCCCACCTGCAGAGGTTCAACAGGTCCCGCGCTCGTTTGCGGCTGGTGACACGTTCGTTAACGGCACCCGTAATTCCTGCACTCAGCCTCCTCGCGGGCCAGTTCGCGCCAGGCGTTGTCCTCGGCGCGTGAGCGGGCGGTGTCGTATCCGTTGAGCGGCCGGTAGCAACCACGCCGCTTACCGCTTCGAGCTGAGGATCGCCGACATCGCTCCCGACGGATCGAAGATCCGCGGCCCGGCGTCGGCCGCCATCCGGTCCAGCGCGTTTGCACCGGGCGCTCGTCAGGATGAGGACAGGCCTCGAACACTGGCCTGGGCCACGCCTACGACATCAGCTGATCCTCTCATCAGCGTGTTCACTCATCGCGCGGGACCTCGTGTCGCACAACTCCGGGGTTGTTTCTCACTGAGACCGTCCTATCTGCACGGCCGGATATTCAGCTCGCGTCGTCCGGTGCCTCTTCCATCTCGACTGCCCGGCTGTGCAGTTTCGCTCCGTCGGGGTTGAACAGGCACAGCACTTCGAGGACCTCGGGCCCGGGGTTGCCGAAGCCGTGCGGTACGCGCGTGTCGAACTCGACGGCGTCGCCGGCGGCGACGATCAGCTCGTCCTCGCCGATGAGGAGCCGCATCCGTCCGGCGATCACGTAGATCCAGTCCCATCCCGGGTGGACCCATTGCCTGATCGGCTTGTCCGGCGCCGGCGGAAGCACCTGCTTGAAGGCCTCCCACGCCCCGGAGCCGCCGGACAGCGGCATCGTGATGACGCCGTCCCTGACGCGCGGACGCGGGTGGATCCGGGGGTCTCCGAGGGCAGGTGCTCCGACGAGGTCGTCGAGCGGCAGCCGGTAGAGCCTCGCCAGCGGCATCAGCAGCTCGAGCTGGGGGCGCCTGTTCCCCGACTCGAGCCGAGACAGCGTGCTGACCGAGATGCCCGTGGCATCCGACACCGACCTGATGGTCATGCGCCGCGACTCCCGGATCGCCCGCAACCGGGGACCGACCGCGGACAGATCGTCCCCCATGCCCGACCTCTTGCCCTTCTGTCTCACAATTTTGCTAGAACAGCATGGCCTTCGAGGCGGACAGGATCAACCCATCTCCGTGGCGCCCGGGGAAGGCCGGTCAGGGCACTTGTTGCCATTTCGGCACGCATGGTTGCCACAGGACGTCCGGTGCGCCCACGATGGGCACATGAAGGCGTAACGGAGCTGCGCGACCTGTCGGATACGGGTCACGGCCTTCGTGGCTTAACCGAGCGGCGGTCGACCAGACCGCCCGGATGGGGAGTACCGACATGACTACCACCAGGACCGGCGAACGGGAGAGCATCTGATGGCCACCCTGACGGTCGACTTCTTCAGCAGCCTCGACGGCAACGGCTCGGCGCGCGGCTGGCCCGGGTACTGGGGCAAGGAGGGCCCCGAGCTCCGGGACCATCTGGTGCGGAAGTACGCGCAGGACCAGGTGCTGGTCTACGGAGCAACGACATTCCGCGAATTCCGCAAGTTCGTCGTCGAGTACGACGAGCCTTACTACGACAGCCTCACGGCACTACCGAAGATCGTGTTCTCGAGCACGCTGAGCGAACCGCTCGGATGGTCGAACTCGACCGTCATCTCGGAGGACGCCGTGACCGCGATGGAGCGGCTCAAGCGCGAGACCGACGTGCCTATGCGATCCCACGGCAGCATCTCTCTCAATCGTGCCCTGCTTGCGGCGGGGCTCGTGGATTTCCTCGAGGTGATGGTCTTCCCGGCGATCACCGGAAAGGCCGGCTATGCGTCCCTGTTCCACGACGGCCCGGATTTCGACCTCGAACTCGTCGAGTCGACCGTGCTCGACGGCCGCACGCAGAAGCTCGTATACGCTCCGCACCTGCACACTGGCATACCGGAGGGCGTCGGCCCACAGCGACGCGAAGCGTAGGCCGGCGGCGTCGGGTGATGCGAGGCCGGACGGGATGCAGCGACTGCTGCATCACGCCCGGTGGGACGCCGGTCTGGTGCGGGACGCGCGGCGCCGCCAGGTCGGTGGGCGGATCGGCCCGCTGAGCGGGGTGCTGGTCGTCGACGACACCGGCTTTGCGAAGAAGGGCGGGCGTTCGGCCGAGGTACGGCGGCAGTACACCGGCACGGTGGGAAAGATCACCGACTTTCGGATCGGGGTTCTTTCGCGGTGATCTCGGATGGCGTCGAGTCCGTTCGTAGCCAGGGTGAGAGGCCGGCGAGGAGCCGGTCGCAACGCCCTGGAGGCTCACGATGGCCGTCACCACCATTCCCGCCGCCGTTTCCGCCAACTCGCTGATCGCCAGAGGCCTGACCGCGGCGGCCGTCGCCGCCGTGGCGACCGCGGCCAGCGCCGCGGCGGGCAAGGCCGCCGGGATCAGCCTGGTCGTCGGCGGCGCGCCGATCCCGGTGGCCGGGTTCGCCACCCTGACCGTCATCTTCTCCGTGCTCGGCCTGGTGCTCGGCCTGGGCTCGCCCTGGTCCTGGCCCCCTGGGCCCGCCGTCCGCGCCCGGTGTTCGTCCGCACCACGCTCGTGCTCACCGCGCTGTCACTGGCGCCCGATGTGCTCGCGGACGCGTCCGCCGCCACGAAGGCGCTGCTGATGCTCACGTACCTGGCCGCCGAGATCGTGATCCCGGCCGTCGCCCGCCGCCGCGCCGCCTGATCCCTCGAACGAGACCTGAGATGACAAGGAGCGTGCCCACCGTGAACCAGGAGAGCGTGAGCGCCACCCTCACCTTCGCCGTCCCCGCCGCGAGAGTGTTCGCGGTGCTGGCGGACCCGGCGACCCACGCCGCGATCGACGGCACCGGCTGGGTTCAGGCACCCGCCGACCGGGCGCCGCTGACCGAGGTCGGACAGATCTTCCGGATGGACATGTATCACGCCGACCATCCCGGCGGTGACTACCAGGTCGTGAACAAGGTCACGGTGCTCGACCCGCCGCACGCCATCGGCTGGCTGACAGGGACGGACCAGGGCGACGGCCGGCTGGAGTTCGGCGGCTGGATCTGGCGCTACGACCTGGCGCCGGCCGGTCCGTCCGAGACCGAGGTCACGCTCACCTACGACTGGTCGGGGGTGCCGCAGGACATCCGAGACCGCATCGGGTTCCCGCCGTTCGGCCCTGAGCACCTCATCAACTCACTCCATCACCTGGCCGAACTCGCCGCGCCGGCGTCCCGGACCTGACCGTATGACGATGACCCCCACACACACCTGTCACCTCACACCAGCGAACGAACGGGAGAATCCATGACCACCGACACCACCACCGCCGGCCCGCAGACGCTCGACGGCTGGACCTGCGGCACCTGGACCATCGACCCCGCCCACACCACGGTGAGCTTTTCGGCGCGCCACCTGATGAGCCGGGTCCGCGGAACGTTCGCCGAGGTCAGCGGGCAGATCGTCACCGACCCCGACCCCGCGGGCTCGACCGTCACCGCCGTGATCGGGACCGCCTCGGTCCACACCGGCAACAAGATGCGCGACGACCACCTGCGGTCGGCCGACTTCTTCGACGTCCAGACACATCCGCAGATGACGTTCGTCAGCCGGACGCTGCACCCGGCGGCCGGCTCCTGGGTGCTGTCGGGTGAGCTGACGATCCGCAACATCACCCGGACGGTGGATCTGGAGGTCGAGTTCCTCGGCTCCGACCCGACCGGGCTGCAGGGCGAGCCGCGGATCGGCTTCTCGGCTCAGGCGACCATCAGCCGCCGCGACTTCGGCGTCACCTTCGGCCTTCTCGCCGACGGCACCAAGCTCATCATCGCAGACAAGATCGACATCACCCTGGACGTCCAGGCGTTCCCAGCCTCCTGAGACACCGATCAGCAACGTTCCGCAAGGATCGGTGACGCCGCTCGTGTCCCGGCGCCCTCCGTACGTCATCGACCACGACCACGCAACCGGCCTCATCCGCGCACTGCTGTGCTGGACGTGCAACTCCCGCGAGCCCTTTTGCTGCTTCCCCCTTACACCGCGTCCCCGCCAGCGGGGAACGCCGTTGGCGCCACCGCCGGGCCCGCGGCTAGGCCGTGTTTCAGAAGTTGATCACGGTGTGTCTGCCGGTTCGGGATGATCTTGTTTGTGGGTCGTGGTGATCTGACCGATGCGCAGTGGGCGCTGTTGGAGCCGTTGCTGCCGGT
>NZ_JABMCA010000144.1:0-7910 GCF_014706005.1 Actinomadura sp. RB99
CGGAGCCGCGCTCCGGGGACGCGGACGACGCGCCGCTGGCGCCGGAGGCCGCCGCCGGGCTGCTGCGCGCGGGCGGGTGGCGGGTGATGGTCGTCCGGTCCGCGGCGGAGCTGGCCGAGGCGTGGGCGGGGGCCGGGCACGGCCGCTCCGCCCCGCGCGGCGCCTCCGGGCGGGACGAGCCCGGCGGGGCACCCGCGGACGCGGACGCCGACGCGGGCAGGGACGCGAGGGACGAGGCGGCGGACGCCACCGGAGGCGCGGCATGAGGATCCGGATGACGGTCGTGGCCGCGGTCGCGACGCTGGCCTGCTCGATCGGGCTCTACCCGCTGTTCGCCAGCGGCAGGTGGTTCTGGACGGGCGCCGCCGCGGTGCTGGCGGCGGCCTGCGGCGGGCTCGTCTCGCGCCGGCTGCGGCTGCCGGCGGTGCTGGACCCGCTGTTCGGGCTGGCGGCGCTGCTGCTGTACCTGACCGCGGCGTACGCGGCGGGCGAGGCGTGGCTCGGGTTCGTCCCGTCGCCGGGCTCGCTGGAGCACCTGGCCGACCTGGCCGGGGACGGCTGGAACGCCGCGAACCGGTACGCGGCGCCGGTGCCGCTGGTGTCGGGGATCGGGCTGCTGGTCGCCGCCGGGATCGGCGTCGTCGCCGTGCTGGTCGACCTGCTGGCGGTGCGGCTGCGCCGGGCGGCGCCGGCCGGGCTGCCGCTGCTGGCGATGTACAGCGTGCCCGCGGCGGTCCGCCAGGACGGCGTCGGGTGGCTGGCGTTCGGCGTCGGCGCGCTCGGCTTCCTCGGCCTGCTCATGGCGGACGCCCGCGAGCAGGTCGGCGGGTGGGGCCGGGCGGTCACCGTCCACCGGCACGGCGGGGAGCTCCCGCTGGCCGGGGCGGAGCCGCCGAGCGGCCAGCGCGTCCGGGCCGACGGCGGCCGGCGGGCGGCGAGCGGCCGGCGGATCGCGGTCGGCTCGGTGGCGATCGCGGTGCTGCTGCCGATGGCGATCCCGGGCATCCACCCGCGCGGCGTGTTCGGCATGGGCGGCGGCGGACGCGGCCAGGGCGGCACCCAGACGGTCACGACGCCGGACCCGCTCGTCAGCCTGAAGCGGGAGCTGACCCGGCTGGACGACTCGGTCGTCCTCACCTACCGGACCGACGACCCGGACGGCCCCGACTACCTGCGCCTGTACGCCCTCGACCGGTTCGACGGCGACCGGTGGACCTACAGCCGGCTGAGCAGCAGCGCCGCGGACCGGCTGTCGGGCCGGACGCTGCCGCCGCCGCCCGGGCTGAGCATCGCCCCGGTGCACGAGGTGACGACCCAGGTGAAGGTGAGCGCCGAGGTCCGCGACATGACCTTCCTGCCGGTGCCGTACGCGCCGACCCGGGTGTCGATCAAGGGCGACTGGCGGGTGCACCGGCAGTCGCTGATGATCTACTCGCTGAGCGACGCGGCCGGCGGCCGCGCCTACACCGTCAAGAGCCTGCGCGCCGACCCGGACGCGGCGGACCTGTCCGCCGCCGTCGGGTACCCGGCGGACGTCGTGTCCCACTACACCGCCGTCCCGAAGAACATCCCGCAGCAGGTCAGGACGCTCGCGCAGAACGTGACGGCGGGCGCGGCGACCGCGCGGGCGCAGGCGGTGAAGCTGCAGCGCTGGTTCACCCTGACGGGCGGGTTCACCTACGACCTGTCGACGCCGGCGCCGCAGCACGGCAACGACCTCGTCGACTTCCTGCTGCGCAGCAAGCGGGGGTACTGCGAGCAGTTCGCCGCGTCGATGGCGCTGATGGCGCGGATCCTCGGCATCCCGTCGCGCGTCGCGATGGGCTACACGTCCGGCACGGAGACGCAGCCGGGGACGTGGGTGGTGCGGTCGCGGGACGCGCACGCGTGGCCCGAACTGTACTTCGAGGGGTCGGGCTGGGTGCGGTTCGAGCCGACGCCGGCGGGCCCGGCCGGGCAGGGCACGGCGGTGACGCCGGCCTACAGCCAGCCAGCGGGCGGCGGCGGGCGGCAGGGCGACGACGCGCTGCCGTCCCCGTCGGCGACCTCGGGGCCGGACCGGTCGTCCGCCTCGCCGTCGGCCGCGCCGCACCGCAACGACACCGGTGCGCAGGGCGGGCTCACGCGGCAGGACTCCGGGGACGGCGGGATGTCGGCCGCGCCGTGGATCGCGGGCGGGGTGCTCGTGCTGCTGCTCCTCGCGGTCCCGATGGCGCTGCGGGCGCTGACCCGGCGGCGCCGATGGGCGGCGCTGTCCCCGCGGCCGCGGGGAGACGGTGAGGACCCCCGCCCGGAGGGCCGCGGCGGCGCGTCCGGCGGCGTCCCCGACGGAGGCGACGCCGCGCACGCGGCGTGGTGGGAGATGCGCGCCGACGCGCTCGACCACGGGTTGGAGTGGCGGCCGAGCGACTCGCCGCGCGCGGCGGCGCGGCGGCTCGGCGAGCTGCTGGAACTGGACGAGGTCCCGGCGGAGGCGCTCGGCCGGATCGCCCGCGCCGAGGAGCTGGCCCGCTATGCGCGGACCCGCGCCGCCGAGCCGCCCGAGCGGCTGCGCGCCGACGTGCGGACCGTGCGCGCGGCGTTCGCCGCGTCCGTGGGGCGCCGGGCCCGCTGGCGCGCCCGGGTCTTCCCGCCGTCGGCGATGGCGCAGGCGCGGGCCGCGGTGCGCGGCACCGGCAACCGCGTCGCCGACCTGGCGGACCGGCTCAACGAGCTCCCGAACCGCATGCGGCGCCGCTAGGGCCTCGCAGGCCCGCGGCGCCGCTCAGACGTGGCCCGGCCGGTCAGGCGGATCCGGCCGGGCGGACGTGTTGGCAGGTGCGGACGTGGTCCGGCCGGCTCACTCGCCTTCGGTGCGGCGGCGCCAGCGTTCCTCCATCCGCTCCATGAAGCCGGCCTTCGCGGGGCGGGCCTGGCGGCCGCGCCGCGCCGGCTCGTTCCCGATGCCCGCCATCCGCTTCCAGCTCGTGAGGGCCCAGACGCAGCAGACCACCATGAGCAGGAAGCCCGCCACGCTGACCGCGATGGTCGCGGTCCCGGCGTTGATGACGAGCCCGGCCATCAGCGCGCAGACACCGACGACGAACCCGAGCGCGGCCTTGATGATGCGGCGCTTGTAGTGCACCTGAGGGTTGGTCGACCGGACGGCGTGCGCGAACTTCGGATCCTCGGCGTACAGCGCCTGCTCGATCTGCTCGAGCATGCGCTGTTCGTGCTCAGACAGCGGCACGGCGCCTCCCAACGACAGCCCCGCGGCGGGGTATCCGATGCGGGACGGGAACGTCAACGGTGATATGCCCAGAATACGAGCACTCACCGGCGTACGAAAGCGAACGGCGGGTCCAGGGCCCCATACCGGTCAGCTCACCGCCTTCTCTCATCGTCTCCCGTCCCTGCCGTCGCGTGCGTCACCGTCGTGCGCGCGCTCGACCAGGGCGGCGGGCCGGACGGCACCATGGCCGAACCGGTTCGCCACCTGGTCCATCGCGCGTTCGGCCTCGCGCCAGCCGCGTTCCGGCTCGTCGAAGGCGAGCTGACGGGGGGCCTCGCCGGCGGGGCACAGGTTCTCCACCCGCACCCCCACCAGACGGAGTCGTACCCGTTCCAGCCCGGCCCCCTCATAGAGCTCGCAGGCTGTGACATAGATCACACGGGCGAGGTCGGTGGGCTCGCGCAGCGTCCGCGCCCGGGTGATCGTCTTGAAGTTCGCCATCCGGAGTTTGACGCTCACCGTGCGTCCCGCGTTCCCCGACGCGCGCAGCCGCGCGCCGACCTTCTCGGCCAGCCGCAGCAGCTCCCGGCGGATCACCTCCGGGTCGTCGACGTCGGTGTCGAACGTCTCCTCCGCGCCGATGCTCTTGTCGGGCGTGTGCGGGACGACCTCGCGCGGGTCGCGGCCCCACGCCAGCTCGTGCAGGTGCGCGCCCATGGCGTTGCCCAGCTCGCGCTGGAGCGTCGTCACGGGGACCCGGGCGAGCTGCCCGACCGTGCGGAGACCGAGCCGGGTCAGCGTCTGCTCCGTGCGCTCCCCGACGCCCCACAGGGCCGCGACGGGCAGCGGGTGCAGGAAGTCCTCGACGCCGTCGGCGGGGACGACGAGCAGGCCGTCCGGCTTGCAGCGGGTCGAGGCGAGCTTGGCGACGAACTTGGTGCTCGCGACGCCGACCGAGCAGGTGATGCCCTGCTGCGCCCGGACCTGCTCGCGGATCATCCGGGCGATCTCCGCCGGGCGCCCGAGCCGCCGGCCCGCGCCCGCCACGTCCAGGAACGCCTCGTCCAGCGAGAGGCCCTCCACCAGCGGGGTGATCGAGCGGAAGATCTCGAAGACCGCCGCCGACACCCGCCCGTACTTGCCGTGGCTGACCGGCAGCACCACCGCCTGCGGGCACAGCCGCCGCGCCCGCGACATCGGCATCGCCGAGTGCACGCCGAACCTCCGGGCCTCGTACGACGCCGCGGACACCACGCCGCGCGGCCCCGCGCCGCCCACCACCACCGGACGGCCCCGCAGCTCCGGCCGCTCCAGCAGCTCGACGCTGACGAAGAACGCGTCCATGTCCACGTGCAGGATCGAGCAGCCGGTGTCGTCGGCGGGCGGCCCCGGCTGCGGCCCGGGCCGGTGCAGCTGCTGCTTGCGGCTCATGGGGGTCTACTCGGCCGGCTTGTCGGCCACCAGGTGCAGCTGCGCGGCCAGGTCGCGCAGCACGGGGTGCACCGCCGCGACGGACTCCAGCGCGATCAGCGCCTCCGCGGAGTCGGTGTCGCCGTCCAGCATCCCGCTCGGCACCAGGTCGGCGAAGATCCGCACGCCGTGCAGCTCGGCGACCCGCAGGCCCGCGCCGCGGACCAGCGCCGACAGCGTCTCCCGGGTGAACCGGCGGGGCATCCGGTCGCCCTCGCCCCACCGCCCGGACACGTCCGTCAGCACCCGGCGCGCGTCGTCGAAGTGGCCGGACACGGCGCGGTGCAGCGCGGCGGCGACCTGCCCGGCCACCAGCACGCTCACCGACCCGCCCGGGCGGACGACGGCGGTCAGCGCGGCCATCGCCGCGCCCGGGTCGTCGACGTACTCCAGCACGCTGTGGCACAGCACCAGGTCGGCGGCGCCGGCGCCCAGCAGGTCGGGCAGGTCGACCGCGTCGCCCTGGACGGCCCGGACCCGCACCCCGGACTCGGCGGCGCGGCGCTCCAGCGCGGCCAGCGCGTCCGGGTTGGCGTCCACGACCGTGACCCGGTGGCCGAGCTCGGCGAGCGGCACCGCGAACCCGCCGGTGCCGCCGCCCACGTCCACGACGTCGCTCCGGCCGGCCTCGGGGGCGATGCGGTCCAGGACGGTGCGCAGCGCCTCCCACAGGACCGCGCTGCGCACGCGGCTGCTCCCGCGCACCCGCTTCTGTTGCCGGCCGGCCACGGCCGCTCCGCTAACGTCGTTCATCCCCGCCCACCCTAGCCGCCCGCCGCGGTCGGGCGGGCGCCAGGCGACCTTTCGCCCGCTACAGCGAGAGGGAGGGCTTGAGCTGCTGGAGGCGGGAGAGGAGGCCGTTGACGAACCGGGGCGACTCGTCGGTGGACAGCTCGGTCGCGAGGCCGACCGCCTCGCTCACCGCGACGCCGTCCGGGACGTCGTCCACCCACAGCAGCTCGTAGGCGCCCATCCGCAGGATGTTGCGGTCGACGACCGGCATCCGCTCCAGCGTCCAGCCGGTCGCGTAGGTGGCGATCAGCTCGTCGATGCGCTCCCGGTGCTCCTGCACGCCCTCGATCAGCCGCACCGCGTGCGGGTACTCCGAGAGCTCGTCCTGGTTGGGACGGCCCCGCGCCGCCAGCACCGCGGTCGGCAGCTCCTCGCGCAGCTCCGCCGCGAACAGGATGTCCAGGGCGAGCTTGCGGGCCTTGGTCCGTGCCGCCATCTCAGCCGCGGCCGAGGTACTCGCCGGAGCGGGTGTCGACCTTGACCTTCTCGCCGGTGGTGATGAACAGCGGCACCTGGATCTGCGCGCCGGTCTCCAGCGTGGCGGGCTTGCTGCCGCCGGTGGAGCGGTCGCCCTGCAGGCCCGGCTCGGTCTCGGTGATCTCCAGCACCACGGCGGCGGGCAGCTCGACGTAGAGCGGGTTCTCGTTGTTGAACGCGATCACGGCGTTCTGCTCGGGCAGCAGGTAGTCGGCGGCGGCGCCCACGGTGGCCGCGGGGATGTGCGGCTGGTCGTAGGTCTCGGTGTCCATGAAGACGAAGTCCTCGCCCTCGCGGTAGAGGTACTGCATCTCGCGCTTGTCCACGCTCGCCACGTCGACCTTGGTGCCGGCGTTGAAGGTCTTGTCGACGACCTTGCCCGACAGCACGTTCTTGAGCTTGGTGCGGACGAACGCGCCGCCCTTGCCGGGCTTGACGTGCTGGAACTCCTGGACGGTCCACAGCTGGCCGTCGAGGTTCAGCGTCATGCCGTTCTTGAGGTCGTTCGTCGTCGCCACTGCGTTGTTCTCCCGGTCGCGGGCCCGCTCGCTGATCGGACGTCAGAGTACGAGCAGGTCCTTCGTCGTTGTGGTGAGGAGCTCCGGGCCGCCCGGGCGGACGACCAAGGTGTCCTCGATGCGGACTCCGCCCCGGCCCGCCAGGTACACCCCCGGCTCCGCGGTGATCGGAACCCGATCCATCAGCTTACCGGTCCTGTCGTACCCCATGAGCGGTGCCTCGTGGATCTCCAGGCCGACGCCGTGCCCGAGCCCGTGGGTGAACGCCTCGCCGTGGCCGGCGTCCGCGATGAGGCCGCGGGCGGCGGCGTCGACGTCCTTGGTCTCGGCGCCGGGGCGGGCGGCGGCGATCGAGGCGAGCTGCGCGCGCAGGACCAGGTCGTACAGGTCGCGCTGCCAGCCGGCGGGGTCGCCGACCGCGACGGTGCGGGTCATGTCGGCGTGGTAGCCGCCGTAGCGCGCGCCGAAGTCGAGGGTGACGAGGTCGCCGCGCTGCAGCTCGCGGCCGCCGGGGTGGTGGTGCGGGACGGCCCCGTTCGGCCCGGACGCGACGATGGAGTCGAACGCGGGGCCCTCGGCGCCGAAGTCGACCATGGCGCGTTCGAGGGCGATCGCGACGGCCCGCTCGGTGACGCCGGCGCGGATCTCGGGGAGGACGGCCTCGAAGGCGCGGTCGGTGATGGCGCACGCCTCGCGCAGCAGGCCGATCTCGTCCTCGTCCTTGATCCGGCGCAGGTCCTCGACGAGGCGGCCGAGCGGCCGCAGCGGGATGTCGGCGGCCTCGGCGAGCCCGGCGTGCCGCTCGACGGTGAGGTCGTGCGGTTCGAAGCCGAGGGCGCGGTGGCCGGAGGCGGCCGCGCGGGTGGTGAGCGCCTCGGCGGTCCGCCGCTCGACGAGGGTCTCCAGTTCGGGGCAGACCTCGGCGGCCGTCCCGGCGTAGCGGCCGTCGGTGGCGAGCACCGCGGGCCCGTCGGCCGGGACGAGCAGTGCGGCGTTGGAGCTGTCGAGTCCGGTGAGGTAGCGGACGTTGACGAGCCTGGTCACGAGGATCGCGTCGGCGTCCGCCTCGGCGACGAGCGCGGCCAGCCGGCGGCGGCGCTCCGCGCGCCTGTCCTCGTGCGTCCCGTCCATGTGCGCCTCCCCCATGGTCAGGACTCTAGAGCACGCGGTCCCCGGTCGCGCGGCCCGTCTCGACGCGGTCACAGAACATGAGAATCACTCGACTTCCGGATCGGAGGGGCCTAGGTTGCCGCGCGAGTGATCGTTCCATCCCGCCCCGTCCCCCCGCACTGGACGTCCCTGGAGGGATTCCCCTTGACCCGAGTCAGCCGCCGCAGATTGCTCGGAACGGGCGCGCTCACCGCCGCCGGAGCCGTGGTCTCCGCCGCCGCGGCGCCCGCCGCCGCCGCGAGGACCGCCGCCCGGCCCGCCGCCGCCCCGGC
>NZ_JABMCA010000145.1:0-7382 GCF_014706005.1 Actinomadura sp. RB99
TCCGCGGCCGCAGCACGATCACCGCGAGCCGGCGCGGCAGCGGCCAGCCCGCCCGCGCGGACTGCTCGCCGACGACCTCGGGCGGCGCGGCCGGGTCCGACAGCAGCAGCGCCAGCAGCCGGCCGCGGCGCTGCTCGCGCTCCCCGGCGGCCTTCTCGCGCGCCCGCGCGTACCCGTGCGCGGCGGCGGACGCGAGCGCGTCCAGGTAGGCGAAGTTGGCCTCGGCGAGCAGGCTGACCAGGGCGCGCGGGCGGCCGAGCCGCTCCGCCTCGACCGCCAGGTGCCGCCAGGCCAGCCGCGACGCGACCCGCATCGCGTTCTGCAGGTGCTCCAGGCTGCGCCCCTCGACGGCCTCGCCGTACCCGACGTCGAAGAAGACCTGGTACACCTCCTTCCAGGAGGCGTCCGGGTCGGCGATCATCTGGACGAAGTGCTCCATCGCGTGCGCGACCGCGGCCTCGGCGACGCGGACGTAGGCGGCGTCGCCCGGCCGGTCGTACTCGGGGACGTGCCGCAGCACGCCCTGCACCATCTGGCCGAGCAGGTCCGGCAGCCGCGGGCGCATCCAGCGCGCCTCCTCGGCCGGGACGTCCCGCCACGGCTCCTCCGTCAGCCCGTCCAGAACCGGCGATCCGGTGTGCGCGTCCTCGTATGCCGTCGTCATGGCGACACCTCCTCGACCGAGCGCCCGGTCGTCTCAACCTAGGCACCGGACCGGGCGGGCGACACTCATCCGTCCGCACCGCCGGGCGGGGCCGATTGTCAGCCGTTTGACAAGGGTCCGCGCCCGGTGGCGGGCGTGCTGCGGCGACGCGGCGGGGGGTGCTCAAGTTCCGGTCAAAGCGTGCATGGCAGGGGGTCCGCCGGGTAGCGGCCCCACCGAGTGCGATCACCGAGCAGCCACGAGGAGCTGGACCATGGCCAACCCGGCCGGCCACGAGGACCGGAAGCAGGAGCAGCTGGAACGGCGGCGCGTGAGCCCGGACGGGGCGGCCGGGCTCACCACCGACCAGGGCCTCCGGGTCGACGACACCGACAACTCCCTGACGGTGGGCGAGCGGGGCCCGTCGCTGCTGGAGGACTTCCACCTCCGCGAGAAGATCACCCACTTCGACCACGAGCGGATCCCCGAGCGGGTCGTGCACGCGCGCGGCTCCGGCGCGTACGGGCACTTCACGCTCACCGAGTCGCTGGCCGACTACACCACCGCCGAGTTCCTGTGCGACACCTCGCTGACGACGCCGGTGTTCGTGCGGTTCTCGACGGTCGCCGGGTCGCGCGGGTCGGCCGACACCGTCCGCGACGTCCGCGGCTTCGCGACCAAGTTCTATACGAACCAGGGCAACTTCGACCTGGTCGGCAACAACATGCCGGTCTTCTTCATCCAGGACGGCATCAAGTTCCCCGACTTCGTGCACGCGGTGAAGCCGGAGCCGCCGAACGAGATCCCGCAGGCGTCGTCGGCGCACGACACGCTGTGGGACTTCGTCCAGCTCCAGCCCGAGACGATGCACATGATGATGTGGCTGATGTCGGACCGGGCGCTGCCGCGCAGCTTCGCGATGATGCAGGGGTTCGGCGTGCACACGTTCCGGCTCGTCAACGCCGAGGGCCGCGGCACGTTCGTGAAGTTCCACTGGAAGCCGAAGCTCGGCACCCACTCGCTCGCGTGGGACGAGACGCAGAAGATCGCCGGCAAGGACCCCGACTTCAACCGGCGCGACCTGTGGGACCGCATCGACGGCGGCGACTTCCCCGAGTACGAGCTCGGCGTGCAGCTGGTGGCGGAGGAGGACGAGCACCGGTTCGGGTTCGACCTGCTCGACCCGACCAAGATCATTCCGGAGGAGGAGGTGCCGGTGCGGCCGGTCGGCCGGATGGTGCTGGACCGCAACCCCGACAACTTCTTCGCCGAGACCGAGCAGGTCGCCTTCCACCTCGGCAACGTCGTGCCGGGCATCGACTTCACCAACGACCCGCTGCTGCAGGCCCGGCTGTTCTCCTACCTGGACACCCAGCTGATCCGGCTGGGCGGGCCGAACTTCCCGCAGATCCCGGTGAACCAGCCGGTCGCCGACGTCCGCAACCACCAGCGCGACGGGTACCACCAGACGAAGCTGCACCAGGGGCAGGCGAGCTACCACAAGAACTCGCTCGGCGGCGGCTGCCCGGCGGTCGGCGGACCCGGCTCGTTCACCCACTACCAGGAGCGCGTGGACGGCGAGAAGATCCGCAAGCGGAGCGAGAGCTTCAAGGACCACTACTCGCAGGCGACGCTGTTCTGGAACAGCATGTCCGACTGGGAGAAGGAGCACATCGTCGGCGCGTTCCGGTTCGAGCTCGGCAAGTGCGAGCACAAGCACATCCGGGAGGGCGTGGTCGCGCAGCTCAACCACGTCGACCACGACCTCGCGGTGCGGGTCGCCGAGGGCGTGGGGGTGGAGCCGCCCACCGACGCCCCGATCGCCAACCACGGCCGCACCTCGCCCGCGCTCAGCCAGGACAACGCGCCCGCCGAGTCGGTGCGGGGCCGCAAGGTCGCGATCCTGGTGGCGGACGGCGTCGACTCGGCGGCCGTCGGCGCGGTCGGCGACGCGCTGACCGAGGCGGGCGCGGTGTGCGAGGTGCTCGCCGCCAAGGACGGGCACGTCCAGGCCGCCAACGGCGCGCAGGTCTCGGTGACCCGCGCGATGCCGACCGTCGCGTCCGTCCTCTACGACGCGGTGCTGGTGCCCGGGGGAGAGGCGAGCGTGCGGACGCTCGCGCAGGACGGCGACGCGGTGCACTTCGTCGCGGAGGCGTTCGTGCACTGCAAGGCGATCGGTGCGCTGGACGAGGGCGCCGCGCTGCTGGAGCGGGCCGGGATCACCGGGGTGAAGACCTCGGAGGACGGCACGGTCGAGGACGCCGGCGTCGTCACCGGGCGCGGACCCGGCGGCGGCTTCGGCGCCGTGTTCATCGACGCGATCGCCAAGCACCGGCACTGGCGCCGGCAGAAGGACCACGTTCCGGCCTGACCGGACGGAGCCGGGGGAGCCGGACGGAGCCGGGCGGGGCCCGGCGCGGTAGCACGCTTCGAGCGGGCGCCGCGCCGGGCCCCGCTCCGTGTGGCCGCATTCTGCCAAATGATTTGTGGGCCATGTCACAAGAACGACGGTCCGCGGAATCATTGAAACCTGATCTGAAAATCTATCTTGTGCGACTGCCCGTTTAAAGCGCGCGGCCGGAAGGGCGGGAAACGCGCGCATTCCGCCCGCATTCCGGCTGGACGGGGCCGGGCCCGCCGCCGGCCGGCCGACCGCGGCCGTCCGTGCAAGTGGCTCCTGACATGCGGGTTCCGGGCGGTCCGTGCCCGCCGTACGGCGCGTCCGGCGGGCCGCGCCTTGCCGGTCTGGGAAGACCCGCGCCGCCCGGACTGCCCATGGGTGCAGTTCATCCGGGCGCATTTCTGTAGCAAGATGACGGCCGTCCCGCTGGATTTCCTGTGCTTCCGGTAAGGGCGCCGGGCGGCCTTTTCGCGGGCCGCCGGGCAAGGGCATGGGGCCGATTATGGAGGGAGGGCGCATGGCCGCGTCCGTCATTGAACGATTCCGCGAGCTGGTCGTCGACGAGTCCGATCCCTTCTACTTCGACCACCCCCTCGACCATGTGCCGGGAATGCTGCTGTTCAGCGGCATGCTGGACCTCGCCGTCCGCGCGGACTCGGCGCGATCGCGCGGACGGCGGGCCGGGCGGGTGGTGGCCGGGCTCGACTTCACCCGGTTCTGCGAGCTCGACCGCGGGACCACGCTGTCGTGCCGTCCCGTCCCCGGCCGCAACCGCGCCTGGACGGTCGCCGCCCGGCAGGGGGCCCGGGAGGTGTGCGCGGGCTCCATCGCGTTCACCGACGACGACGCCCTCGCGGCCGGGCCGCCCGGCCCGGGGCGCCCGCCCGCCGCGATCCCGCCGTCCCGGCAGGCGCCCGCGGACCTCGTGCACCGGCACCGTCCGGAGAACATCCTGGTGGGGGAGCCCGTGCGGCGCGGGCGCGGCGCGGTGGAGGCGGCCGTGCTGCGGCCGCTGGGCAGGGACCGGGCCGCCTGGAGTCCCGTGGAGATCGTCGAGGCGGGCCGCCAGTTCGCCACGCTGCTGGAGCACAGCGAGCACGGCAGGCCGATGGACGCGCGCCTGCTGTGGGTGTCGCTGCGGCTGGACGTGCCGTTCCGGCTGGACGGGGCCGTCCCGCTCCTGCTGCGCTGGCCGGTCGCGCGGGTGCCGGGGCCGCGGTCCCGGTGCGCGGCCACCCTCGCGGACGCCGCGACGGGCGCCGACCTCGGGTCGCTGGCCTACGAGGCGTACGCGGTCGACGCGGAGCGCTACGAGCGGACCCGGTCGTCATGAACCATCCGCTGCGCGAACCGGTCCGCGACACGGTCCTGCTGCTCGCGCCCCGCGCGGCCTTCCTCGCGGGCGCGGGCCTCCTCGTGGCCGGGATCGCCGTCCACGCGCCGCGCGACGGCGCCGCGCCGACGGTCATGCTCGCGCTGTACCTGGGGTGGCTGCTGCTGGAGGCGCCGGTGACGTTCCGGCGCGCCGCCGCGTCCCCGGCGGACGCGCGGACCCTGCCGCCGTACGCGCTCGCCCGCCTCCTGCTGGTCGCGTCCGCCTCCCTCGGGCCGTTCCCGTGGCCGGCCTCGTCGCCGTGGACGGCGGTCCCCGCTCTCGCCTCGGTCGCCTTCGTCGCCGGGGTCGCGCTGCGGCGGACCGCGATCCGCACGCTCGGGCGGTTCTACTCGCACCACGTGGTGCGGCAGGACGGCCACCGCGTCGTGACCGGCGGCGTCTACCGGGTCGTCCGGCATCCGGCGTACGCGGGGATGCTGCTGGCGAACCTCGGTTTCGCCTGCTTTTTCCTCGCACCGCTCACCGCGGCGGCGTTCGCGCTGCTCGCGGCGGCGGTCGCCTGGCGGATCCGCGTGGAGGAACGGGCGCTCTGGGACGTTCCGGGCTACCCGCCGTACGCCGCCGGACGGGCGCGCGTGCTGCCGAAGGTGTGGTGAGCGGGTCGATGACCTCGGGATCGATGGGGACGGGATCGATGGGGGCGGGATCGATGGGGGCGGGGGAGGTCGGGCACAAGTTCGCCCGGCTGGAGACACTGCGGGACGCGGGCTTTCCCGTGCCGGAGTTCTTCTGCGTGCCCGTGTCGGAGTTCGACCGGGCGCTGGACGCGCTGAGCGGCGGCCTGCCGCCGCGCTCGGCGGTCCCGGCCGCGCAGTGGTGCGGGTTCGCCGCGCAGGCGCTGGCGGCGGCCGTCCCGGACGGTCCCCTCGCGGCCCGCCTGCTCGCGGGTTTCGACGAGCTGGCCGGCGGCGGGCCGGCGGGCACGGGCGGGACGGTCGCGGTGCGCGCGTGCGCCGTCCCCGGCCCGGACGGGAGGGGCGAGGACGCGGCGGACGATCCGTTCGCCGGGCTGAGCGACAGCTTCCTGTACGTCCGGCGCGACGGGCTGCTGGAGGCGGTGGCGCGCTGCTGGGCGTCGGCGTTCAAGGCCGAGGCCGTCCGCTACCGGGAGTTCCGGGGCATCGACCCGGCAGCCGCGCGGGTCGCGGTCGGCGTCCAGCGGATGGTCCCGGGAACCCGGTCGTTCGTCGCCTTCACCCGCGACCCCCGCGACGGGACGCACCGGCACGTCATCGCCGCGGCGCACGGCATCGGCGAGGGCGTCGTCCAGGAGAAGGCCGACGTCGACCACTTCTTCGTCGACCCCGGCACCGGGCGCGTCGAGGCGGAGGTCGTGACCAAGCACCGCATGGTCGGGCCGCCGGAGGAAGGCGGCGACGGTCCGCGGACCGTCGCCGTCCCGGAGGCCCTGCGCACCGCGCCGGTGCTCACCGGCGAGCTGGCCAGGGAGATCAGCGGCCTCGCGGCGCGCGTCGAGCGGCTGTTCGGCCGCCCGCAGGACATCGAGGGGACCGTCACGCCCGACGGCGCCGTCCACCTCGTGCAGGCCCGCCCGCTGGCCGCCGCCGCCGAGGAGGGGCGGCCGCGCGTCCACTGGGGCAACCACAACATCACCGAGAGCTTCCCCGGCGTGTCCGGCGCGCTGGCGTACTCGCAGGCGCGCGCCTTCTACCAGCTCGCCTTCACCGACCTGTACCGGCGGATGGGCGTGCCCGCGCGGCGGCTGCGCGCGAACGGCCACCGGCTCGCGCGGATGGTCGGGCACCTCGACGGCCGCGTCTACTACCGGCTGGACGACTGGCAGGAACTGCACGGGCAGCTGCCCGTCTTCGACCTGATCCGGGCGGGCTGGGAGGAAGGGATGGGCATCACCGGCGAGGCGCGATCGGACCGGCGGTGGCCGCGCGCCCGCGTCGCCGCCGCCCTGCCCGCGCTCGCCTGGCGCGCCGCGGGGCACCGCCGCGCCACCGCCCGGTTCCTGCGCTGGTGGGACGCGCTGATGGCGGACGTCCGCGGCCCCGCGTCCCGCCCGCTCGCCGAGTACTCCCCGGACGAGCTGATCACCCTGTACCGGTGGGTGTGGGCCGAGGTGTCGGTGCGCTGGGGCGTCACGCTCGCCAACGGCGTCTACGGCCTGCTCCTCATGCGGGCGGCCACCGCGCTGCTGCGCCGCTGGACGGGCGCCGGGCCGGAGCCGCTGCCCGGGCTGCTGTGCGGCGGTCCGGAGAACCGGTCGCTCGCCGCCGTCCGCGCCGCGATCGCGCTGGCCGAGCGCGCCGCCGAGGTGCCCGCGCTCAAGGCGGCCCTGCTGGCCGACGACCTGGGCGGACGCACCGACGAGGAGCATCTGCGGGCCGTCTGGGACGACATCGCCGAGGGCCGGCACGGCTCCCTGCTCGCCGCGTCCGCGCGCGCCTACCTGCGCCGCTACGGCGACCGCGCGGTGCACGACCTCAAGCTCGACGAGCCCACACCGCGGCAGCGGCCCTGGATGACCGCCGCGCTCCTGCGGCCGCTCGTCCGGCAGGGCGCGACGGTCGCCGCGAACCGGGCGGCCGAGGCGCGCGCGGCGGCCGAGGCGCGCCGCAGGCTGCGCGAATCCTGCCCGGGCCCGGCCAGACGGGCCGTCCTGCGCGTACTGCTCGGCATGATGCGCTGGTCCGTGCGCGCGCGGGAGGACGCCCGGTTCTGCCGCACGCAGCTGTTCGGGCTGTCCCGCGAGGTGATGTGGCGGCTCGGCCGCGAGCTCGCCGCCGCCGGGCAGCTCGACGACCCGCTCGACGTCGCCGACCTCACCGTGGAGGAGGTCATCGGCGCGTTCGACGGCACGCTGCCCGGCTGCGACCTGCGCGGGCTCGCCGCGCTGCGGCGCGCCGAACGCGTCCGGAACCGGGCCGTGCCGCCCCCGCCCGCGCTGCTGTCGGCGCCCGCCGCGCGCC
>NZ_JABMCA010000146.1:0-7057 GCF_014706005.1 Actinomadura sp. RB99
GCCGCGTCCGCCAGGGCGCCCGCCCCGGCCGCGTCCGCCGCGGCGTCCCGCTTGCCCGCCCAGCGGCCCAGCCGGTACCCGGCCGCCCCCGGCACCACGGCGCCCGCCACGGCCGCCGTGTTCTTGCGCGCCTCCGCGACCGACTTGTCCAGATGGGCCTCGCTCTTCTCCCGCGACCCCACCGCCGAGTAGCCGACCGCCGAGAACAGGTGCTGGAACGGCTTGCGGTAGATGAAAGCCGCGAACGTCACCAGCGCGATCAGCAGGATCTGCAGCCCCCACGGCAGCGTCTCGCCGAGGATCAGCCCGTACGCCCACAGCAGCAGCGCCAGCACGCCGATCAGCGCCGCCTGTTTCAGCAGCATCGACAGCAGCAGCTCCAGCCAGCGGACCGCGATCACCCGGCCGATCCCGGGATGGATCCCGATCCCGAGGAAGATCGGCCCCGCCACCAGCAGCAGCAGGAACGCGATCTTCACCACGATCAGCGCGATCGCGATCACCATGATCAGCAGCCCGGCGACCAGCGCCGCGAACAGCCCGCCGAACGCCACCGCCAGCCGGTTCTGCCAGCTCTTGCCCTGGAACAGCGAGTACGTCCCGGGATAGTCGTCCTTGATGGTCTTGGCGACGCTCTTGTAGTCGTCCGCCTTCTGCCCGAGATCGGGTTTCTCCGTGCCGTACGACTCCGGCAGGTCCACCGCCTGCGACGACAGCAGCTTGTCCGCGTTCTCCTTGACGATCTTCGCGTTCGGGTCGGTGGTGCCGAACTCGCCCTGCAGCCACGGCTTGCAGACCAGCGCCACCCACAGCCCGTTCGCGTTGCGGGTCGTGGCGTCCAGGTTCGCCGACGCCATCGGGTCCGGCTTGCCGTCCGGCGGCGGGATGCATCTGCCGCCCTTGGTGTCGCTCTGCGGCAGCGCCGCGTTGAACGCCGCGCTCGTCGCCGACGACACCTTCGTGCCGAGGGTGGTGAAGTCCGCGGGCCGCGCGACCAGCCAGATCAGCGCGACCATCGCGGCGACCATCCAGACGACGCCCTCGGTCACCTTGCTCGCGCGCCGCCGGACCAGCCCCCACCAGGCCAGCCACATCGCGCCGAGGATGACCACCCACGACCAGTAGCGGGCGTTGAACGTCTTGCCCATGCCGCTGATCACGCCGTCGACGGTGCTCTTCAGCCAGCCGAGCAGCGACTCCGACGCCGCCGCCTGGTAGATGCTGATCGTCGTCCGGTCGACCGCCCGGACCAGCGTGAACGTCGTGTTGGCGATCGCGTTGCCCATCATCGCCATCGCGTCCGAGCAGCCCATGTCGACCGCGTACCAGGTCTGCCCGGCCGTGCCGTACCGGTCGTAGTAGGTGAGCTGGTCGCCCGGCGTCTTCTGCAGCTTCGCGTCGGGGTAGCCGGGCGGCTTGATCATCCCGTCTGTCCCGGACCCGTACGCCTCCGGCGCCGGGTTGTCGGCGGGAGCGCACGCGTCGTTCGGGTTGGAACCGGGCGGCAACGGGATGGACGCCGCCGCCGGCGACAGCGGGCTGACCAGGAACAGCGCCATGATGACCAGCAGCACCGCGGAGCGGCGGCTGCGCGGGCGGTGCCGGCGGCGGCGGCTTCGGCGCAGGTCGAGGCGTTCGCCGGGCGAGCGCTGCAGGCGCTCCGTCCGGATGCGGGGACCCCTCATCGGCTGACCTCCTCGACCTCGGCCCCCGCTGCGGTGAGTTCGGAACGCCCAGGATGGGACCGGGTCGGGTTGGTGTCCAGCCAGCGCCGCAGCTCCTCGGAGATGAGGTCGACGCCGATCCGGCCCGCCCGCCCGTCGAGGTCGCGGAAGATGCACTCGCCGTTGCCGAGGTTGCGCAGCACGGCCTTGTGCTCGTCGGACGACTCGACCCCGAGCAGCGACATCACGTTGCCCACCTCGACCCGTTCGGTTGAGCGGAAGGAGAACACCGACGACAGGCAGTTGGTCACCTGCTCGTTCAGCAGGTCCCCCGCGTTCTGGGAGACGAGGATCAGCGCGGTGTTGCGGGACCGCCCCATCCTCGACACCTCGGGCACCAGCTTGGCGCCCTCGGGCGTCGACGTGATCGCCCACGCCTCGTCCAGGAAGATCGCCTTCGGCAGCCGCCGGTCGATGCCGTGCATCAGCCGCCGCGCGAACTGCGACACCAGGTACATCAGCGCGACGGACAGCCGCTGCTCGTAGGAGTAGTCCTCGCGGGAGATCGTGACGTCGGGGAGGGTGAGGCCGCCGAGGGTGAACACGGTCGTCCAGCCGGCGGTGTCGATGCGCTCGCCGCCGGACGGGTCGAAGCACAGCCGGGCGAGGTGCATCTCCGACATCGACCGCAGCACCGCGCCGAGGTTCTTGGACGCGGGGTCGGCGGCCTGCTCCAGGTGGTCGACGACGCGGCCGAGGGACGGCTGACCGGCGTTGGCGACGGCGCCGACCGCCTGGATCATCGCGGACTCGCGCTCCTCCGACATGCGCGGCAGCAGCAGCCGGAGCGTCTCGGTCGCCATGGTCTTCTTGGTGGCGAGGTCGTCGCCGAACGAGAACGGGTCGAGCAGGCCGGGCGCCGCGGACCCGAGGGGCAGGATCCGCGCCTTGCGGCCGCGCGCCTTCAGCAGTTCCACCAGCGACTCGGCATCGCCCTTCGGGTCGATGGCCGCGATCGTGACGCCGCGCAGCGCCATCTGGTAGATGAGCAGCAGCGCGAGGGTGGTCTTGCCGCCGCCGGGCTCGCCGGTGATCGCGACGGCGGTCGGGCGGTTGCGGGCCGCGGCGACGAGCGGGTCGAAGTGGACGATCGACCGGGCCCGGCCGAGGGTCTCGCCGATGTAGGGGCCGATCCAGCCCTCGTCGTTCTCGTCGGTGCGGTCGCCGAGGTCGACGGTCGCGACGGGCATCCCGCCCGCGATGGTGCGCAGCGGCTGCCGCTGCGCGTAGGCGTTCAGCCGGATCTGGTCGCCGGGCAGCGACTCCAGGAACAGCGAGAACTGGTCGCCGGTGGAGTTGACGACGTCGATGCCGATGTCGCGGTAGTGCTCGACGACCGCGTCGACCCGCTGGGCGAGGAGGTCCTCGGTGGCCGCGGACACGATCAGCCGGTGCCACCCGTACACGAACGGCAGCCGCTCCTTGGTGATGCCGTGCTCCAGCATCCGCGCGGCGTCGATCTGCTCGGCGAGCGCGATCGGCGCCTCCGCGCCCGCCTCCCGGATGTGCTGGTCCATGTCGCGGGCGTGCGCGAGCTTCCGCGACACGTCCTTGGACGCCTTGGCGGGCGGGATCAGCTTCATCCGCGCGCTGATCTCGACGGGGAACGGGAGCGCGTCGGCGTAGTGGAACCACGGCTCGCCGTCGGGGAACGGCATCATGTCGGGGAAGCGGGCGAACGACAGGTACGCGACGTAGGACGCGGCCGTCGCGCCGCCGCCCGCGCCGGTGAAGTTCGGCTGCTCGATCCGCAGGTACGAGCGGCCGTTGTGGATGGCGCCCTCCACCAGCGACTCGATCTCGCCCTTGCCCCACGTCCGGCGCGGCACCGCCGACGGCGGCGGGTCGGCGAGCGATCCCGTCACCGCGTGCTGGAACAGCCACGCCACCTCGGTGGACGTCGCGTGCCGGGCGTACAGGGCGGACCCGCCGAGGGCCCGGCCGATCCGCTCGGCCTGGTCGGTCCAGCGCCCGATCTCCCGCTTGTCGATCGCGTCGTCGTTGACGCCGAGGACCTTCTCGCTGCGCTTGTAGAACCCGAGGAGCTGCGACACCACCCCGCCGGACAGGTGCGCGCCCATCCCCCGGGGGCCGAGCCGCACCCCGAGGTAGACCTCCTTCGTCCAGAAGTCCTTGGCCCACACGTGGGCGTAGGTCTCCTCCAGGTACTCCCGCCACCCGGGGCCGCCGTCGGACGTGTTGTCCAGCGCGAGCGCCCACTCCGCCGCCGGGTACGTGCGGTGCGCGATCCGCAGGTGCACCTCGGCGTCCTGCATCCGGATCCCGGCGAGCGCGATCGTGATGTTGGTGGCGAGCGCCTCCCGCTCCTCGCCGGTGGTGAACTCGTAGGACACCGTGGGCAGCCGGAAGTACGCCCAGGCCGCGTTGTCGGTGAGCAGTACGCGGTCGTCGAAGTACCGCACGGCCAGCCGGCTGGCCTTGCTCATGCCGTCCTCCCGACCCTGGTCCTGACCAATGATTCTCCCGATCGGCGTGCGGCTGCGAAGGGCTGGCGGGGAGAGTGTTCACAATCCGGGCGGACATCAACGACAGGCGCGCCCGCCACGCTGGCGCCCGTCCGGCCGGCTCGGTGCCCGCGAGGGGCGCTCATCGGGTGGCCTCCTGCTCCTGCTGAAGCTCCTGGTAACGCTCGGGCACGACGGTGAACCCGCCGGCGACCACACCGGCGAGGGCAAGATAGGCACGGCGCGTCGGCGCGCGCAACGACTTCAGCTCGTTGCGGGGCGCGCGGTCCATGCTGAGGTGATCGTCCCACGGGATGCGCACGAGGGCACGGCAACGCCCCCGGGCGACCGCCTCCGCCTGCTCGACGTCGTCCATGCTGCGGCGGCTCACCCCGTTGATGACCGTGACGGCGCGGGACCGGAGCTCCTCGTACCCGTGCCCGTCCAGCCACTCGAACGTCATCGCCACCGCGCGCGGCGCGTCGGCGCTGGCCGGCGCGACCAGCACGATCTGGTCGGCGTACGGCAGGACCCGCGCGACGATCGCCGCCGCGGTGTCGAGCAGCGTCACCGAGTAGAACTTGTCGATCGTGCGGATCGCCAGCGCGTAGTCGCGGTCGTCGAGCGCCTGCAGCGGGTTCTTCCCGGCCGCGATGACGTCGAGGCCGGACTTGGCCTGCGAGGTGTAGCGGCGCATCGCGGTGAGGCTGCCGACCTGGTCGGCGCGCGTGATCAGCGAGGTCAGCGTCTCGTTGGTCTCGCTGCGCGTCCGCCGCGCGAGCGCGCCCGGCCCCGGGTTCACGTCGATCGCGACGACCGGCTCCCCGTTGTGCTGCGCGAACGTGTGCCCGAGCATCAGCGCGGTGACGGTCTGCCCCGCGCCGCCGGTGCAGCCGAGGACCACGACGTGCCGCGTCCCGTGGAACGGCTGCTGGAGCCGCTGCTGGTACTCGGCGTCGACCTCGCCGTGGCCGCCGCCGACGGCCTGGATGAGGCGGCGCAGCCCGCCGGTCGTGACCTCGTGCTCCGGTCCCGGCGGCGTGATCGCGGGCCCGGACGCGGGCGGCGCCGGGGGCGGCGGCAGCGGCCTCGGCCGGACCGGCGACTGCGGCTGCGACCGCACCTCCCGCGGCGGTGCCTGCTCCTCCGCGGGCTGCGGCACGTGCGGCTGCGGCGGTTGCAGCTGCTGGGGCGGCTGGGGCGGCGGCTGGATCGGGACGCCCTGCGGCGGCAGTTCCGTGTACGCCTCCGGCGCCTTCCCCGGCTCGGGGACGGGCGGCCACTGCATGTTGTCGGTGGTCGCCGGGCGCAGCGGCTTCGACAGCCCCTTCGACCACGGTCGCGGCGCCTCCAGGCGCGGCGTACCGGCGTCCCGCTCCTGCTTGGCGGGCCGCCACTCGTTCTCCTCCGACGGCCCGCCCTGCGTACCGCCGAATGCGGCGGGCGCGGCGGGGCGGCCCTGCATCGGGATGTCCGGCCGCGTCGGCGCGGGCGGCCGCACCACCGGCGGCTGCGCGGGGGCGCCCGGCCCGCCGCGCTGCGGAACCTGCCGGGGCAGATCCGGGCGCGTGGGCCCCTGCGCCGCGGGCGGCTGCTGCTGGACGGGCTGCTGGGGCGCTGGCCGCTGCGGCGGTGGGGCGGGCGCCCTCCTTGGCGACGCGGCCTGCCACCCGGCGACCTTCTTGTCACCGGGCTCGCCGCCGAACAGTTCTGCGCCCTTGCGTCCCCGTCGACGGCCCCGCATCGGCTCGACCACAGCCGCCGGGCGCTCGGCAGCGTCGTCGCGTCCCGCCGGGGTCGGAGAAGACTCGGAGGAGGCAACGGGTGCAGGACGCTCAACCGGCGAACCGGCTTCGTCCCCGCGCTCTGCCTCCTGCGCGGCGGCCGGACGCTCGGCGTCGCCTGCGACCGGAGCCGCCGGCTCCGGGGCGGCACCCGAAGCTTCCGCCTCTGTGGGCTTCGCAGCGGCGTCGGCCGGACTCTCGGCAGGGGCGACGGGCACGGGGCGGTCGGCCTTGGCATCCGGCGTCTCAGGCTCGGCCTCGTGACGGGTCTCCGGCGCGGGCGGCGCGGGCTCGTCGGCGCCGGCGGTTTCGGCCTCGGCGGGTTCGGCAGGCGCCGGCGACTCCGTCGCACGGGCCGCGTCGGCGCCCTCGTCCGGGCGCTCGGCGGCGCGGTCGCCTGCCTCGGCCACCGGCTCCTGCGCAGAGGGCGACGGACCCGCTTCTGCGGGGCCTGAGGCGGCCGACGTCGTTGCGGGGGTCTCTTCGCCGGGGGCCTGCGGCCCCTCGGGACGGCCCTGCTGGGCGGTCGGGCCGTCGGTTCCGCCCGCGCCGAACGGCAGGGGCACCGGGTGGACGCCGGGCGCTTGACCGGGGGGCGGGGGCGGGGCGGGGGTCTCGGCCTTGGCGAAGGGGACGGGCCTGCCGAAGGAGGCGGGGGCGGCGGGAGCCTGCTGGGGGATGTCCGGGCGGGTGCTCGGGGAGACGGCGGGCCAGATCTCGGCGGACGCCCCGGGGCGGCGGATGCCGGACGCGAGGCCGCGCTTCCCGGAACCGGCGGAGGACGGGGGGACCTCCAGCCGGGGCGTCGCCGGGGGCCGCTCGAACTCCCCGAGGTGCGGATCGGGCTGGACATCGTCCTCGTGGGAGATGTCGCGTTCGGTGCGGCGCCAAGGCTTGGGCGCGGGAGCCGCAGGCGCGGCAGGCGGCGCGGGAGCGGCAGGGGCCGCAGGGGCGACGGGGGCCGCGGGGGCGGGGACGTCGAACCGGGCGGCGTAGTCGGCGAGCGGGACAGGCCCGTCGGCGATGGCCGGGCCCGGGAGCATGGGCGCCGCGGCGGGGACGGGCGCGGGCGGCGGAGCAGATC
>NZ_JABMCA010000147.1:0-6309 GCF_014706005.1 Actinomadura sp. RB99
GCCCCGGCCTCGGCCCCGGCGCCCGCGTCGGCGGCGCGCAACAGGCGCCTGCGGGCGCGGTGCAGCCGGACCCGCAGCGCCGCCGGCGAGCAGCCGACGACCCGGGCCGCCTCCCGCGGGCTCAGCCCCTGCCAGGCGACGAGGATCAGCACCTCCCGGTCGCCCTCGGGGATCGCCGCCATCGCGCGGAGGACGGCGAGCCGCTCCGCCACGTCCTCGGCGATGTCACCGGACGGCCGCGGCGCCCAGCGGGCCAGCTCGGCCGTGCACGCCTCGCGCCGCGCCTCCGCGCGGTACCCGTCGCGCAGCACGTTCCGGGCGACGCCGAGCAGCCACGGCAGCGGCGGGTCGGGGACGTCCGCGAGCCGCCGCCACGCCACCGCGAACGTCTCGCTCACCACCTCGTCCGCGATCTGCCGCCCGGCGCGCGCGGCGGCGTACGCCCACACGCGCTGCCGGCAGGCGTCGTACATCGCGGTGAAGCGTCTCTCGTCGGGGGCCCTCTCACGGGGGGCTGGGTCTGCCACCGCGTGCTCCTCCGTCCGTCCTGGTGTGTCCATCACAGGGAAGTGGCCCGGGGAGGACGATCGTTACCGTCATGCTGGAGCATTAGTGTCATAGCCGGTCGTGCCACTACTGCGCTGCCCGTAACATTTGCTCGATGGCAACCAACGCCGCCCCCGCCCGCGGGGGCCTCCCGGGGCGAAGGAGCTGAGCTATGACCGCGATGCACAGTCGCGGTGCCGAGCGTCTTCCGGGGGTGGCCGGCTCTCCCCATCTCCTCCTGGTGGAGGACGACCCCGGTGACGCGTTCCTGTTCGAGGAACTGCTCACCGAGGTCCAGCCCAACGTGCAGATCACGGTCGCCTCGACGCTCGCCGAGGCGCTGGAGCGGCTGCGCCCCGAGGTGCAGTGCGTGATCGTCGACCTGTCCCTGCCGGACGCGTCCGGGCTGGACGCGCTGCGCCAGGTGATCGCCCGCGCGCCGTCCACCGCCGTGCTGGTGCTCACCGGCCTCGCCGACGCGCACGTCGGCGTCCAGGCGGTCGCCGCGGGCGCCCAGGACTACCTCGTCAAGCAGGACGTGGACGGCGCTCTGCTCGGCCGCGCCATCAGCTACGCGATCGAGCGCAAGCGGGCCGACGAGTCGGAGCGGCAGCTCGTCGAGGCGCGCGCGGTGGGCCGGGAGAACGCGCGGCTGGAGCGCGGGCTGCTGCCCGTCCCGATCCTCAAGGACGACTCGCTGCGGCACCTCACCCGGTACCGGCCGGGCCGCGACCGGGCGCTGCTCGGCGGCGACTTCCACGACACGGTGCAGACCGACGACGGCACCGTGCACACGGTGATCGGGGATGTCAGCGGGCACGGCGCGGACGAGGCGTCGCTCGGGGTGCGGCTGCGCATGGCGTGGCGGACGCTGGTGCTGGCCGGGCACACCGGGGAACGGCTGCTGTCCACGCTCGACGCCGTCCTGGAGCACGAGCGCTGGGGCGAGGAGATCTTCACGACGCTCTGCATGGCCGCCATCGCGCCCGACCGCCGCAGCGTCCGGCTGTACCGGGCCGGGCACCCCTGCCCGCTGCTCTTCGACCCGTCCGGCGTGCGGGCCCTGCCGGAGGGCCCGCACGGGCCGGCGCTCGGGCTGATCCCGGGCGCGGACTGGCCGGCCGTCGACCTCGAGGTGGGCGACGCGTGGGGGCTGATGCTGTTCACCGACGGGCTGATCGAGGGCTGCGTCGGCGAGGGCGGCGAGCGCCTCGACCTCGACGGGCTGGAGAGGCTGGCGCGCGCCGCGCATGCCCGCGGCGAGCGCGGGGACGTGCTGGTGGACGGGCTGATCACGGAGGCGGAGCGGCTGAACGGGGACGTGCTGTCCGACGACCTGGCGGTCCTGCTGCTGAGCCGGGGTGACCTGTGACGGCCGGCGGCGGGCCGGCGACCGGCCCCGGGGAGCCGCGCGAGGAGACGCCCGAAGACACCCCGCGCGAGACCGCCGCGCCTTCCGAGGCCGCGCCGCGCGAGACCGCCGGGACCTCTGAGGACGCCCCGCGCGAGAAGACCGGCGCCGCCCGCGAGGCCCGCGAGGCCCACGCGCCCGACGCGCCCGGTGCTCCCGACACGTCCGAGGAGGCGAGCGCTTCCGAGGAGGCGAGCGCGCCCGAGCTGCTGGCGCCGCCGGTCGTGCCGGAGGGCGCCGAGCTGCCCGCGTCGAAGGGGATCGGCCGACTTCGCCTCGTCCAGATCTACCGGGTCGGGTCCGCGGTCCTCGGCGTCCTGCTGCTCGCGGCGTTCGTCGTGGCCGGGACGGCGCTGTACCAGTCCGGGAAGGCGCGCGAGACGCTCATCGACCGGGTCGACCCGGTCGCGCTGGAGCAGTACAAGCTGTCCTCGGCGATCGCCGCGCAGGACACCGCGATCCGCCGGTACACCGAGGAGGGCGGCGCGGACCGGATCACCGAGTACCGCCGGGCCGTCGCGCAGGAGGCGGCGTCCGCCGCGACGATGCGCCGGCTGCTCGCGCAGGTGCCGGACGGCGGCCGGGTGATCGTCCTCCTCGACCGGGTGACCGCGGGCTCGAAGGAGTGGCGGGCGCGGTTCGCCGACCCGATCGCGGCCGGGCACGGCGGCGGGGGGCTGAGCGGCGGCCAGAGCCGGCAGGCGGGCGGGCTGTTCGACCGCGCGCGGGGCGGCATGACCCCGCTGCAGAGCGGCATCACCACCCTGCACGACCACGCGTCCGCCCGGCTGCGGGCCCGCGCGAACGCGGCGCTGTGGTCGGTGGGCGCCGCGCTGCTGATCGCGGCGGTGGCCGTGGTCGCGCTGGCCCTGGTGATCCGCCGGACGGTGGTGCGGCCCGTCGCGTCGCTCGGCGCGCAGGTCCGCGAGGTGGCGCAGGGCGACTTCGCGCACCGGCTGGACGTGTCCGGGCCCGCCGAGATCAACGAGCTGACCGAGATCATCGACGCGATGCGCCGCCGGATCATCGAGGAGTGGCGGACCAGCACCGAGCGGGCCGCGCTGCTGGACGAGCAGGCCGGGGACCTGCGCCGCTCCAACGCCGAGCTGGAGCAGTTCGCCTACGTCGCCAGCCACGACCTTCAGGAGCCGCTGCGCAAGGTGGCGAGCTTCTGCCAGATGCTGGAGCGCCGCTACGGCGACCAGCTCGACGAGCGCGGGCGGCAGTACATCCAGTTCGCGGTGGACGGCGCCAAGCGGATGCAGGCGCTCATCAACGACCTGCTCGGCTTCTCCCGCGTCGGCCGCATGGCGCGCCCCGAGGACGCGATCGACCTGAACGAGGTCGCCGCCCAGGCCCTCGACAACCTCGGCTCGCTGATCGAGGAGACGGACGCGCAGGTCGAGGTGGCGGACCTGCCCGTGGTGCCGGGCGAGCGCACGCAGCTCACGCAGCTGTTCCAGAACCTCGTCGGCAACGCGCTCAAGTTCCGCCGCCCCGGCGTCGCCCCGCGGGTCGCGGTCAGCGTGCGGCGGGAGGGCGACGAATGGGAGTTCACGTGCGCCGACAACGGGATCGGCATCGAACCCCGCTACGCTGACCGGATCTTCTTGATCTTCCAGCGGCTCCATCCGCGGGACGAGTACACCGGCACCGGCATCGGCCTCGCGCTGTGCAAGAAGATCGTCGAGTACCACGGGGGACGGATCTGGCTGGCCGGCGAGGAGCGCGGCGAGGACGACCCCGGCACCACCTTCCACTGGACCCTTCCCATCGGAGACGACGATGAATGACGGCGCGCGCCCCATCGAGGTGCTGCTGGTCGAGGACGACCCCGGTGACGTCCTGCTGACCACCGAGGCGTTCGAGCACAACAAGGTCGCCAACAAGCTGCACGTGGTGAACGACGGCGAGCAGGCGATGGCGTTCCTGCGCCGCGAGGGCGAGTACGAGGGCGCGCCGCGTCCCGACCTGATGCTGCTCGACCTGAACCTGCCGCGCAAGGACGGCCGGGAGGTGCTCGGCGAGGTCAAGGCCGACGAGGACCTGCGCAGCATCCCGGTCGTCGTGCTGACGACGTCCGAGGCCGACGAGGACATCCTGCGCAGCTACCACCTGCACGCGAACGCCTACGTCACCAAGCCGGTCGACTTCGAGCAGTTCGTGTCGGTGGTCCGCCGGATCGACGACTTCTTCGTGACGGTCGTCAAGCTCCCCCGCTGACGGGCTCGGCGCCGGGCAGGCCGTCCCAGTCGACGCAGACGATCACCGCGTCGTCGGCGGGCTCGCCGCCCTCGTAGTACGCGACGTAGTGCCGGATCAGGGCGCGGACGGCCTCGGGCGGCTCCTGCAACCGGGTGTCCCGCAGCGCCTGGAGCAGTGCGACCGCCCCGTACGGCTGCCCGCTCGGCGACAGGGCCGCGTGGACCCCGTCGCTGACGATGACGAGCCGGTCGCCGGGTTCGACGGTGAACTCCTCCACGGCGTAGCGGCTGTCCCCGAACATGCCGAGCGGAAGCTGCTCGTCGAACTCGATCGCCTCGGTGAGGTTGCCGCGCATCCGGTACAGCTTCGGGGAGCCCGCGTCCACCGCCCGGACCCGGCCGGTGGCCAGCTCGAACTCCATCAGCAGCGTCCCGACGCTCCGCTCGCCCCGGTGCAGCGCGTACACCGACTGGTCGGCGAGCACGGCCTGCTCGGCGATGTCGGCGCCGGACCGGCGCGCGTTGCGCAGCGCACTGACCGCCAGGTGGGTGAGCGCCGCCGCGGACGTGCCCGTGCCCATGCCGTTGCTGACGGTCAGCGTCAGCCGGTCGCCGGACGAGGTCCAGTCGAAGTTGTCGCCCCACACCGCGTACGCGGGTTCGAGCTGCCCGGCCAGATGGAACCCGGCGGTGTCGCGGGACAGCGGCGGCAGCAGGTCCCACTGCATCTCGGCGGCGACGGTCAGCCGCGTCCGGCGCCGGATCCGCCGGAACAGGTCCGTCGCCGCGTCGGCGATCTTCAGAGCGCGGGCGAGGACCTCCGCCGCCCGTGCCAGCCACGGCGGCTCCGGCTCCTCGGCGCCGGCCTCGCCCGGGACGCGGACGGTCAGCACGCCGAGCCGCTCGCCCTGCACGGTGAGCGGGAGGTGGAGGAGCCTCCCGCCGATCAGCCCGGACACCTCCCGGTCGGGACGCTGCCCGGCGAAGGCCCGCCCGGGACCGGTGTTGTCGAGCGGGACGTCCTCGTCGGCCTGATCGCGGCCGAACGTCTCCGCCACCCCGCGGACGGCCGGGACGAGGAACGCCTGCCGATAGTCGATGAGCAGCACCTCGGCGCGCGCCCCCGGCCACTGCCGGGCCAGCTCCGCGGTGGCCGCGGCGACCAGATCGTCCGGCCGGGCGGCCCAGATCGCATTCTGTAACGCCGCGAATGCATCGCCGCGCTCTGGACGGGAAGTCACAGATTCCCTCATCTCGATCCGGGACGGAACCGGCCCGGGATGCCGCAGAAGACGTCGTGTGTAACAGTGGAGGGCATGGTGGACACGTCGGGTGATGATGCGGCCCGGTCCGCTGCCGCTCTCGACGATGCCGCGTTCACGCTGATGAGCGTATGGTCGCACGCCCACAACGCGCCGGACGTCCCGGTGCCGTCCACGCAGCTCAGAGCGCTGTTCATCCTGGAGCGCGGGCCGGTCAACATCAGCAGCCTGGCCGCCGGCCTGGACGCCCTGGTGTCGTCGGCGAGCCGGCTGTGCGACCGGCTGGAGGCGGCCGGCCTGCTGATCCGCGACCCCGGCCGGGACCGCCGCGAGGTGACCGTCCGGCTCAGCGCGGACGGGGAGGCGCTGCTCGACCGGCTGCGCGTGCGGCGGCGCGCGGAGATCGCCGACGTGCTGGCCGCGATGCCGGCGCCCGCGCGCGCGGCGCTGCTGTGGGGCCTCGCGGAGTTCCACGAGGCGGCGTCCGGCCGCGACACCGGCGGCGGCTCGTTCCCCATGATGGCCTGATACCCCTTCTCCCCCGGCCCCATCATCCTCCGATCCACCCTTTCAGTCCCCAAAACCAGGCATGTGCCGAATCTCCCGATAAACGGAAATCAGACGGCAATTATCCGGGCACTTTCCTGGACACGCCGCGCTCATTTTCGCCGTTTACCGAACGGGCGCCTCCTCCACTACTAGCATCCGGCCCCATGGCGAATGACAATGCCTTTCCCGATCATCGCGACCGGAAGGCCGGAAGACCCGCGCGGAGGCCGCGATGACCGCCCGCCGCCTCCGCGCCGACCCCGCCCGGCGGCCGCGCGCCGCCCTCGCGGCGGGCACCCTGCTGGCGGGCGCCGGCCTGCTGCTCGGCGGCTGCGGG